>NZ_JBSFRM010000021.1:0-23743 GCF_053589235.1 Gordonia sp. NPDC003376
CGCCCACTGTTCATCGGTGAACACCTGATACCTCGAACTCGTCATCGCCACCAAGGCAGTGTGCCCGCCTCACACCTTCGCAGTTAGGAGACACGCCCTAGCGATCACACCGAACGAGCACGGCGATTGGGTCAGCCAACGCAGCGAGGAGTTCGCCGAGTGGCCCGCGATCGGCGACAAGGGCGGGGGCACTGCGGTCTTCGGTACGTACTCGCGCGGCCTGGAGACCAGTCGCGATGCATGGGTCTACAACTTCTCCACCGACAAGCTTCGCGCCAACGTGCAACGTATCATCGACAACTACAACAACGAGCTCGCACCGTTCGCCGCCTACGCTAAGCGAGTAGGCATCGCGAGGCCCAACGAGAAGGACGTCACCGCGTTTCTCGCGACTCGCCCGGATGCCAGTCGTGAGGACCACATCAAGTGGTCTCGCAGCCTGCGTACCCACCTCGCACGCCAGGTGCGAATCGAGTTCAATCCCGACCATCTGTCATCAGCTGCGTACCGACCGTTCGAGCGTCTGCACGGGTACTACGACCGACATCTCAACCACGAGCGCTCGCAGCTTCCCAGCTTCTTCCCAACTCCCTACCAGGAGAACATCGGTATCTTTCTGACCGCTCCGGCTTCGCACTTCGAGTTCACGCCATTTATTACCAACCTGCTGCCCAATGTGCATCTACTCGACACAGGCCAGTTCTTCCCTCGTTGGACCTATGAGAAGGCAGATCCCGATGACGACGGCACCCTTGATCTCGCAGCCGGATCTGGTGAGGCAGACGAGCATGGCTACCGCCGTATCGACAACATCACCGACGGCATCCTGAAGCTGTACCGCGAGACGATCGGTAACCAGGTCACCAAGGGCGACATCTTCTTCTACGTCTACGGGCTGCTCCACGACCCCGACTATCGCGAGACCTACGCCGCCGACCTGAAGAAGATGCTGCCGCACATCCCGCCCCCGGAGACCCGAGCGCGGTTCGAGCAACTCGCGCAGGCCGGCCGGGCACTGTCCGAACTCCACGTCGGGTACGAGGACGCCGAGCCGTACCCCGTTGAGGTGCAGCTCAAGCCGGGAGCTGATCCCGACGACCGCGAGACCTGGCGCGTGCAGAAGATGAAGTGGGCCAAGCGCAAGGACCCCGACACCGGCAAGAGCGTCAACGACACCACGAAGTTGATCTACAACCCGAAGGCGACCGTAGCTGGCATCCCCGAGGAGGCCGAGCGGTACATGCTCGGGTCTCGCTCCGCATTGGCGTGGATCATCGACCGATACCAGGTCAAGACCGACAAGGCATCCGGCATCGTCAACGACCCGAACGACTGGTGCGACGAGCACGATGACCCGCGCTACATCGTTGACCTTATCGCGAAGGTCACGACCGTGGCAGTCGAGACGATGAAGATCGTCGACGGTCTGTCCGAGCACCCCACTGATTGACCCCGCCAAACAGCAGCACAACTCGATTTCGCACAGAGAGAGAAGCGCATATCGTTCCGTAGCCCGCGCAGTATTGAGGAAATGCTCACCGCCATCCACAAGCGCGAGTCCCGTGATGCCCGCGATCCAGCGTGAATTCGTCTGGGACGCGGACCAAATCACGAAACTCGTCGACAGCCTCATGCGCGGGTCAGAGAAAAAGAAATGCGCGTCGTGGAACAGCACTAATGCGTTCCCCACGAAACGCCTACACCTAAACCTCATCGACGAACCCGATGACGAGGAACTCGGAACCAAATACGACCTTCGGTCTCCCACCGACCAAGATGCAGCCGCGGACGACGGGGATAGTACCGGGCCCTTGCCCATTCGGAAGAATGGTTCTTGCGAATCCTACCCGGAATAATTTAGAGCGACATGCCGTATATGGCTTTATAATATCACCGAATTAGTGATATCCGAACACAATACTTTTAGTAATTTCGTTACTCAGTCTGACCGAAGACCTCTGATGCCGACATTGCAGTTACTTTGTCGATCTTTTGCAGAAACATCGCTACTTCCATTGAGGCAGAGCTCAAATCATGTAGAAGCAACGCAACCTTGTTATAGCCCCCGTGCTCCACAAGCGCCGTGTTCTGCGTGCGACAGAAGTCATCAATTGAGGTCATGGCGTCCCACATGTTCCCAATCGGCACCAACGGCGAGTCGTTTTGATCCCGCCGAAGGACGTCATACAGATGAGATATCGGATTAGGATCGGCATCAATGTAGTTAACTAGAATCTTCTCGGTCTCAAAATCGATCCAATTAAGCCCATGCCCAAGCCTTGCGACTTTTATCCTGTCCTCGATGAAGTGCCACCGAGACCTGACCACGTTCCACGCTTCAGAAAAGCTACCTGGATGAATAGACTCAATTACACCAGAGTGACCATTGCCAGCCTTGTTTCGACCGGCCGTTATTCTTGTGATTTCAAATTGCGTCCTTGGATTATCATTGACCACAACACCGCGCATGATGTTGTACTCGCCGAGTACTTCGCCGAGCCCCTCTGAGACCATGCCTGCGTGCTCGACACCCTGCCGAACCAGTGGCGTCAGCGCTCTCGCTGCGCCTTCGCGAAAGTCATTCCAACCCTGAGCCGAAAGTCGCTCGGCATCGTCAACATCGCGCGCCTTATCACGTCTGTTCACGATCTCGGTGATCACGTAGTAGGCGATGGGCACGCCTACAAGGAAGCCAACGATCGATGTTGCCAGGTTCGGTGCGAACGACAGCCCATCCCATGCCTCGGTTGCAGTGTCCAGGTACAGGCAGACGCCAGCACCCGCGACACCGGCCACGACCATGAGCAGGAAGACAAGCGCAACAGTGGACGACGTATTCCTCGTCAAAAACTCCCACGCCCGCTTCAACGGACTCGTCAACCCAGCTCCTACTGATCGCTCAACACCATGACCATCAACACGATAGCGGCGGCGACAGAGATTGCGACTGATCCGAGAACCCCGCACGTCCTCGCGCCTCAGCCACGCCGGCGTTGTCGACTGTAACAGGACAGTTTGCCGGCCGCCTGGATCGAAAGCGCCTTCCCCAGTGAGGACAAGCGGAGCACGTATCTCTCTGACAACGACCTGGACGGACTCTCGCTCGACTTGGCTGAATTCCTATCGTTCTTCGAGGAGTTCAAGCGCAGAGTCCAAGAGCGCCTCATCACCGTGCTTGGCACCAACCCGAGCTGACAAGAGTACGAATCGAACGGATGCCGCCATGACGGACGGCTCTACCGCCTTGACGATGTCGATGACGCACGACGATGCCCGAATCGGTGTTCTTGTGCCGCGCCCCGCGTGACGTACTCTTGCATCGAGCAAGGTATGGATTCTCCGAACTCACTGAGTTCCGACGATCCGTCTGGCGCCAGGTTCGGCTACGGCACCCTGGGGCTGCTCGCTCTCTATGCCTATGCCCATCCATGGCGGGCACCGCGCCGCGACGATCCGCGGTCGCACCTCGCTACTCAACGCCCCGTGCGTTCTCCACCTCGCCGACGCGCGAAATCAAGTCGCTCACGCTCAGCGGGCGTAACCGGATCAAGTCGTGCGGGTATCGGCGACCCCAGTGCTTTGCGCGTAGCCTTCGGTGCAGCCGGAAAATCGCTGCCTCGACTGGTATCGCCTTCGAGCCGGCAGTCCGCCTCAGCGCTTGCTGAGGTCCGGCGGACCGGGGCTGGCGCAACTCTGGATGCCGCTTCGACCATCGTGCCAAGTTCAGTACGAGTGATGGCGGTCAAGGCCGCAGCCCGCGCAGAATGACCGGCGGCCCGGTGCGCGGAGGCGATCGCTTCGACCGCGCTCAGAAGTTGACGCAACAGCGCGGCAGTCGCCGCAGTTGAATCCGTTCGCCCGCTCGCGGTCAGCAACAGGAACGCTACGGAGCTCGTGTGCTCGACGCGCTTCGGCGCCACCGCACGAGCCGCTGGGATAGCTGCTGACGCACCGAGCGCGTCGGCGGCCCGCGCCAACGGACCGGGACGTTCTTCGATCCGAACCGACCACGCCGCGAACACGCCGGCCGTCTGCCCGGCCGCGCTCGCCCAGCTCGCGTAATCGTCAACTGCGATAGTGCCGAGGTACTGGGTCCACTGCACGAGCTCGTCGTGCGCGCGGCGATACAGAGCGTCCATATCGCGTCCGTGACGTCGCGTCCGCCGGGCTTGTTTGAGGGGCTCGCGCCCACGCTTCGCGCGCCGCCATTCACCCGCCGCTTCCAGCGCAGCACTCGGCGAATCTGACCATCCAAGTCTCATTCTCGGCAGCGTCAGGTCCTTACCCAATCGTCCACCGCCGAACCAGACTGGACGCGCGTCGAAGTCGCGTGATCCGTCCTCGTGTCGCGGTGCCAGAGCCACCGAGTAGCCCTGGACGACGTCGTCGGTACCCGCGGCGTAGCGCGGACGGATCAGGTGTCCGAGCGTGCGGACCTGCCGAACAAACTCCGCCTCCGACGTCACCGCCGTCGCGCACGCACGAACGTCGCGGGCCAGTGTGCGTCGAGCCGGTTCATCACCCTTCCCCGCCCCGATGTTCTCCTCGGCGCGCGAATGGGCCGGCATCGTTGCGCCACCAGATACGCGGCCCGGGGTGACCGCAAGCCCGTACTTGCGTTCCAACTTCGCCGACGCTCGCTGAGCGCGTGCGAAGTCGTTGTGCGAGGACACCTTGGTGCCGTCCTCGCGAACCATCAACGCCGCAAGATGAATGTGGTCGTTGCCCTTCTTGCTCGGGCCGTGATGTACCGCCACCCACCGCACGGGCGCCAGTCCTTCCTCGGTGAAGCCCATCTCGCGCATGAAGTCACGTGCGATGTCGCCCCAAAGCTCGTCAGTGATCGCCGACTCACCGTCGATAAGCTCCGCCGTGCGCACGCCGGTCGCAGGATCGACCGCCTACACCGGGGCCTTGAGCGACAGCGAACAGTGCCACACGTGAGCGTTCTGCCCGACCTGTTTCCCGTTGTCATCCCGCACGACGATCCTGCGCTGTTCATGCTCGTCCCACCGCCGTTTGGGAAACGTCACCTCGGTCTTGAAAACCCGGCGAGGCTTATCAATCTGTCGCGCGATGTCGCGTGCCGTCGCGGGGTCGAGCACCGCGTCGTCATGCCACGCCATGATTGCCGGATCGCCTGCCAACAAGTGCGGCTCGGTGTGCTCATTGGCGTTTCCGGGGCCGACGAGATAGAGCAGCAGGCCGGTCAGACTCGGGCCACGGGTGATGTTGGGCATCATGGCTGTTCGATCACCTCCGGACATGATCTTCATACGAGAGCCAAGCGTCTTCGAATCGGTTCGTCGTCGAGTTTCAGTACCGGCCCAGCGCAGCGACTCCACCCGTGGAGACCCGCACCCTCGTCCGGGTGCGGCAGATCGGCCATCGCAGCGTCAGCGCCGATCCCTACTTGGGGCACCCAAGTATATAGCTTGCTCTGCGCGGTACGCGCCAGGCCGAAGGCACTAACCCATGTGGGTTAGTCTGCGCAACAACGGATTCGATGTCGACGAGGTCGCCGTCATGCACGTACAAGAAGCGCTCGACTCAGTAATCCATTGCTCGGCGCAGAGCCGGACCACACACGAACGAAGGCCGGCGTAGTTCCTTCTGGCGGACCGGTCACAACTCGCAACGCTTGGCACGCGTTGGTGACCCACCGTGAGACCTCTTGCAGTACGGAAGTCGTTGCGAACAAAGCGGCATCGGCACAGTAGTTGGCGACAACGAAGCCGCTTGCGCTGGCTCCAAACTTGTCGGCGGCCGCAGTTAGGTCTCCGTGTATCGTGCTCGCGAGAGAACGCCGGCATCGTGCGCGAGATCTTGATCGACAAGCGCAGCGAGCGTGGTTGCGAGCGGATGCCCAGAAGCCGTCGGAATCGGCAGACCGTCGGCGATCCGCATCTCTACGATCAGTTCTGCACTGACCTGCCACGCCGGGCTCGCGTGACGCCAGACCCGCTCGACCAATGCCTCGGTCTTCGCGCTCACCTCGATCGTGTCCACAACGGTCTGGTCGGGATCGTCCTCGTCGGCGAGTGGTGCTCGCACGTAGCCCTCCCAGAGTTGCGACCGCACCTCTTCGTTCGCGCGCCGGCGCGCTTCACTGAGCAGGCTGACCGTTTCCATGTACTCCAGCCGCCGGCCAACCGCGCCCGTGCTTCGTCGCGAAGTTGGGTCTCCAAATCAGCTTGCAGCGCCGAAAACCCCGCGGTCAGCCTCTCAGTCTCCCGGCTCACGAAGTCCTCGAACTCGGCGCGGTCGATGTCCGTCAGCTCGCCGGCGTACCTAATCACAACGTCGTCGCGAAACATCACGATCTCTCCAGGGACAATGCCATCGAAAGACGTCTGTGTCGGGACTGTTCGCCCGTGAAGTTTGTTGCGCGATTCGCCTGCCGCATCGGTCAGACAAGACCCGAAGCGTTGATGTGATCGAATGCTTGCCGAGCGATCTCGGCGGACTCGGCAGTCGCCGCCTGGCTGACGCCCAGTGCGAGCGGCGAAAGCAGACCTCGTAGCCCGTTGAGGGCGCGTCGAATGATCCGCTTGTCCGGCTCGCTGGAGACGATCTCGCCAAGGACGGTTTGCGCGTCGCTACGGAGGTCTTCCTGGTCGGGCTCATCGAGCGACAGCTGTGGCAGTTCATCGAGTAGCTCGCGAATGACCTGTTCGATGTTCTGGTAGTCGGCGGCAACAGTTGTGGAGCTGTCAATCGACATCGTTTGATCAACAGCACCGTGGATGCCTGCTGCGATCTGATTGTTGTCGCCTGTCACAGTAGTATTCGTCGACGTGTACAGGTGCGTGTCAGATGGAGAGCCCGTCGCGTCTCCAATCGGCGCTGGGCCGCGCAGAGCTCGTCGGCCACCGGACGTGATTGCGAATATATAGAAGGCACCGCTTGCCTGACGGGTGCCTTTGATCAGTTGCAAGGCCTCGAGGTCGTCGGCGGCTTCGTCGATCTCGCGAGCAGTGAGTGTGCCCGTATAGTCCGTGGCCCATTCGCTGTCTTCCAGTCCTCGTCGCTCAGCAAAGTCGCCCACATCATTGAGGAACGACAGGACGCATCGGCGCGCGAGCTCGGGTCGATATTCCCGGACCGTGCGACGAGCCACCGACCTTCCC
Organism: Gordonia sp. NPDC003376; assembly: GCF_053589235.1. Taxonomy (NCBI): domain Bacteria; kingdom Bacillati; phylum Actinomycetota; class Actinomycetes; order Mycobacteriales; family Gordoniaceae; genus Gordonia; species Gordonia sp. NPDC003376. The sequence continues at coordinate 7,131 of NZ_JBSFRM010000021.1, forward strand.
TCAAGGCTCAACACGAAACTGAAGCTCCCGTCCATCGTTTCGGTGTCCTGGATCAGGCCGGCGTGGAGGAGCTCGTCGTAGACGCCCTCCTGGTCCTCAACGGGGCATACCTCGTACGGCGGGTGTTGACTATCGGCGGTGTCGGTGAACAACCAGAACAGGACACGGAAGGAGGGATAGTCGATCATCGTGGGAGTCTGACCTTTCTTCGTGGCGACGCGAGACATGCACTTAGAGTCTGGCAATCAGCACCGACAATCACGGACGACTGCACGATCCCGCTCGGGCGCCCATGACGACGCTAGAAGAATTGGGCAGACTACGAAGTCGAAGGAGCCCTACTGATGATCGTTCCTGATGGCCGCACCGATCTGGAAAAGCTGAAGGAGCTGCTCGGCAATCCTGAACAAACTCATCTCGATCTGAAGGCCTCGGTTGATATGAGCTCCGCCTCGGACAAGTTGAAGTTCGTCAAGGACGCTGTGGCGATGGCCAGCCGACCCGAAGGCGGCTACTTCCTGATCGGCGTCGATGACAACGGCAACCCGTGTGCACCGATTGGCACGATTGGAGATCGTGCTCGGTATGACGGCTCACGTGTCGGGGCTCTGATTCGCGGCTACGTGGAGGCGTCCGTGCACGCAGTTGTCGAGATCCACGAGTTCGACAACCACGAGATCGTGGTGATCTACGTACACAACCCTGACCGCTTGCCCATCCCGTTCAACAAAGCCGGGGGACATCCAACCCACGGGCGAGCGGCAAGGACGTTACCGTCTTCCGGAAAGGCGAGATTTTCGTCCGCGAGGGGCCGGAGAACGTGCCCATCCGCTACGCCCACTGGGCCGACCTCTTGGCCGCGTATGCCGACGACATCCGAACGCACGCCAATGAAGCCGCACTGTCAATGTTGCGGGAAGTCCTGGCCGGCGGTTCCAGCCGACCAGGCGACACCGGCGGCGTCCCGTTGCTGATGGGTATGGATGAAACTACGTTCACCGCGACCGCCATCCGTCTACTCGAGACTGGCGGCGACATACGACTTCGCCAGTTCCTGCGCACCGTTTACCCCTCCGTTGGGAGCGCAATTGATCTGTCAGCGTTTAGCGACGCCTTGGATCGCTGGACAATCTTCTGCGCGCAGGCTTTGAACTTCGATCGTGCTGACCTTGTCGACGACGCCACCGACATACTGGTCGAGGTATACAAGTCACTGGGCGTGGACGACGACGCAAACCGAAGGCGGCTGGTCGTCGTCGAGCGGATCTACATCGTGGGCGGCCTCGCAGTGCGACTCAAGTCCTGGGAGACTGTGCGCTCCTTGGTATTACGCCCTGTTCCCGGAAATGCGTATGAACCCGACTACGTATACTCGTCCTGGATCCGGGCCGCACAAGTCTACGCATCCAGAGCAGGCCTGACTGACGATCGCAGGAGCGGCAACCTGCTCTCTGCCGCACGGGAGATCATGACACAACATCCCGCGATGCGCCCTGACCTCCCCGCCAGGGCTATGCCCGAAGAAGTCACAAGCTCCGATGCTGCACTGAATTCGTTGTGTCAGTTCGACTTTGCGTATTGTCTGGTCGTGGCCATTCTGGGCACCGGACGTAGTAACGGGTATCCGTCGGCGGCCGCGTTCGACGAGGATCGCGTCACGCCGATCGCACACTTGTTGGTGTCCGATGGCTCCATGCGTCAGCGCCTACTTCCTGACGTCGCCGACGCCGACATCGCCGCGGCACTCGAAGGCAATTACGCGATCACAGTCCGTGAATCGGCCAACAACTACGGAGGCTGGTGGGGTGGTATGCCGCCCAGCGTGGATGCCTTCGTTTCCAACAATCGCGCCGTTTGATGTCAGGAGCCACGAAGGCTCAGACATCCGACGGAGTCGGCCTACCAAGCTTCCGATATACCGACTCCAAGTCGAGGCGAATGAGCCGCGACCCGACTCGCTGCGCCTCGATCCGACCTTCCATGATCCAGCGACGAACGGTGGTTGGATGCACCCCGTAGATCTCCGCCACCTCGGAGATGGAGACGAACGATCCCCGATCTCCAGATTGATTCATGCCTGCGCTCATGAACGCAATGCTATGCACATCTACGGCGAGAGACGCGTCAAATTCCATACGCACGAACATGTTTGGAGTGCATCAGAAGTTTTGGACATGAGTTTTGAAACGCCTCGCCACTGCGCCACGGCGCGCTGTACCCCAAAAGCCCGACCCAGGAGTTCCGGCAGTGCTCACCAAATATTTTGGGCGCCAATCGAATGCGGCAACCGGTCGCGGCCACCTTCACATGTTGGCTTACCTGTGGCCAAAGTGATATCGGATTGAGACCGACACGGCTCGCCGCCGCCTTTCCTTGCTTCCCCGCCGCCATTCGGGAAGTGCATCAGCTTTCGTTCTCCACGCACTTGGCGGCCACGAATTCGCGTGTCCGCCTCGCGAGCAAGTCATCGTTCAATAGCTCCGTGAGCAACGCGTCGACGACGGACTGGAACGTCACACGAGGCACACCCAGGGCGTGGGCTGCTTCGGCCTGCCAAGCCAGCACTCGCTGGTTGAGATCCGCATCGAGGTTGACCGTCTTGCCGACCCTCCTCGACACCGCCGGCATCGCAATCTGACTCGTCGCCTTTGCGGTCGCGGCTGACCGAGTGGACGGCTGGGACGCTACACGCGACGCCTGTGCGCGGATCTGTTCAGCTCGTGAGGTCATCGCTCCGCGACCTCCATGTCGAGCAACTGGGTCAGAGCGTCGCCATACGCGGTGTTGAGCGCATCGTCAATCGGACACCCAAACGCCTGGGCGAAGCGCTCCAACCTCGCAACCCGGGCAGGCAAAACCGGCACCAGCTCGTTTGCTGCCGTCCGATACACCTCTCCCGACGCCGAGTTCGTCACCACGCGGGTCAGTAACGCGGCGACAACAGGTGGAGCAGTGCGCAACGGTCCGACGTCGTCAATCAGATCGAGAACTGCGCCCAACCGATCGAAGTCCATGGGCGTCGGCGACATCGGAATCACAATGTGGGTGGCCACACGCACGGCCGAGGTCACGATGCCGCGGCCGGGCTCCATCGGCGGCGTGTCGATGACAACGGCGTCGAACCCCTCAGTCACGGCATCCAACCGACGATGTAAGTCCTTGACCGGCATCCCTACGACGGGTGTGGCCCATTCTGCGAGGTCGGACCATCGAACGAGTGAACAGTTTTCGGGATCGGCATCTACTCCCAGCACCGACAAGCCTGATTCGGCCAGAGCGTGGAGTAGGTAGGCAGCCGACGTGGTCTTCGTCGACCCACCTTTGAGATTGACAATAGCGATGCAGAGCACTGAAAGTCCCTCCTGTACAGCGGGATAGGTGAACAGATACTTACGTGTTTGGGCACTTAGCTAAATGCGTAAGTAGGCAAATGACTGTTCATCTGAATACGTAAATAGCTCAAATATGTTGCCGGTAGCTTGATTTCGGAGCACACGGGACGATCAAGGAGGCTTGAGGAGGCACGGCGTGTGGAACCACCCAGAGCGACCAAGCACTCGGGCCGTCGGCAAATGTCGAGTAGAGAGGCGCCGCCCATGATCGCTCACGCCGTGACTGACAATCAGTTCATGCAAACCACACAGATCGCACAAAAGAGTCGTATCGTTCACTCTCAGTGAGGAATCCACTACGACGCGCTCCCCCGAGCGAGAACGGCTCGGACCTGCGCCATCCCACGTGCATGCCGCGCGTCAGCGTCGGGATCGTGGTCACACGGCCTGCTTCCGCGGTATCCGCGGTCGTCGCACATGTCGCACGCGCGAATCGCTGCCCGCTCGGCCGCCACTGCCAGATTCCGTTCTTCGCGCTCAGCTTCGAGTGCCGTCAGGCGTCGTCGTTGCTCGAACTCCTTGTGTTGGCGACGCGCCTCTCCGCAAGCGGCGCAGGGCATGTCGGTTCCGTCAGGATGCCGATCACACGTCGTCGACAGGGGTTCGGCGACCACCGTCAACCGCGGACGGTCTGCACCTCGAAGCGCGGACCCTGTTAATTTTCTTGTTAAAGACCTTGTTTGTGGCTCACCGGTGACCCACCCCCTGGGTCGCGGATGAGCCACCCCCTCGGTCACCGGTGACCCAGCTCGCGCATGACCTGGGTCATCGTTGACCTGGGTCACGTGCAACCTAGGCTCGGCGTCGCGGACGCCGTCGACAAACTGGAATCGCGTCGGGCGTCCAGGCTGCTCCGACGCAACGACCAGCCCGAATTCCTTGAGCGAGTTGATCGCTCGCTCGATCGTTGCTGGTGAAGCGCCCATTCGGTTGGCGATTGTCGCGACGCTGGCGAAGCACTCGCGTCCCTGGGCGTCGGCAAACGACGCCATGGTCACGAGGGTGAGTTTGACTGTGGTCCAGTCGGCGCCGGCTTCGACCGGACGTTCAACGGCGACCGCCCACGCGGTCAGCTCGTAGGACATGAAAAGACCCCTTCGGCTCGTGGCGAAGGGACAACCGCCTTCCGGCGGCGACGCTAGACCAGCAGTACCGCGAGCGGTACAGTGCTGATCAACGCGATGGAGGATCACGGCACGATCCCCTCGCCAGACCCCGGCAGGTGTTGGAGCACCTGGTCGGGGTCGTTCGTTTTCGAGGGGTCCTCGCGTGCGATGTCGACACAATATCGACATGAGTGTTGCGGAGCGTAAGCAAAACCAGCTCTGAGCTGGCTTTACTCGAAGCTCCCCCACCAGGGCTCGAACCTGGAATGCCTGAACCAAAATCAGAAGTGTTGCCGATTACACCATGGGGGAATACTGCGCAGACGATTGTGCCACAGGCCTCGCCGCGCAGCGTGATCAGTACCGGGTGTGCGGGTACCCGATCGGCGATCAGTCCTTGGGGCCACCGGCGACGTAGATGACCTGGCCGGTCACGTAGCCCGCGCCCTCGCTGGCGAAGAACGAGACGGTGTGCGCGATGTCCTCGGGCACACCGACACGGTTGACCGGCGTCTGACTCGCGATGGCAGCCTTGAAGTCGTCGAACGGCACACCCATGCGGGCGGCGGTCGCGGCGGTCATCTCGGTCTCGATGAAGCCGGGGCCGATCGCGTTGGCGGTGACACCGAACTTGCCGAGCTCGATGGCGAGGGTCTTGGTGAAGCCCTGCATGCCGGCCTTCGCGGCCGAGTAGTTGGCCTGTCCGCGGTTACCGAGCGCCGAGGTCGACGACAGGTTCACGATGCGACCCCAGTTGGCGTCCACCATGTGCTTCTGGCAGGCCCGGCTCATCAGGAACGCACCGCGCAGGTGCACGCCCATCACCGCATCCCAGTCGGCGACGGTCATCTTGAACAGCATGTTGTCGCGGATGATGCCGGCGTTGTTGACCAGCACGGTCGGCGCACCGAGCTCGGTGGCGACCTTCTCCACGGCCGCGGCCACCGACGCCTCGTCGGAGACGTCCGCGCCCACCGCGATCGCCTTGCCGCCGGCCTCGGTGATCGCCGAGACCGTGGCCGCGCAGTCCTCTTCCTTGAGGTCGAGCACCGCGACGGCGAGGCCGTCGTCGGCCAGCCGCTTGGCCACCGCGGCTCCGATCCCCCGGGCCGAACCGGTGACGATTGCTGTCTTCTGAGCCATTGAGTTCTCCTTCATGGTCATGCCGTGGATGTGATGAGAGTCCCATTGGTTTCTATCAGGCGGTGCGACGCGCCGGGGGACGAGACCGGGTGGCGCAGACCACTCAGTAAGATCGCCTCCGTTGCCGCGCCGACGAGTGTCGGCACCTGACCTCCCCGGGCCAGGCAGGAATCCCGACATCGGAGTCCGTCATGTCACAGACGTCCCAACCGACGACCGCCGTCATCGTCCTCGCTGCGGGCGCGGGTACCCGGATGAAGTCCAAGACCCCCAAGATCCTGCATGCGCTCGCCGGCCGCACCCTGGTCGCCCACGCGCTGCACGGCGCCGCCGAACTCGATCCGGCTCACCTGATCGCCGTCGTCGGACACGAACGCGAACGCGTCTCCGCCGAGGTGCAGGCCGTCGCCACCCGGCTCGGCCGACCGGTCACCCTGGCCGTGCAGGACCGGCCGCTCGGCACCGGTGACGCCGTGCTCGCCGGGCTGCGGGCACTGCCCGACGACTTCACCGGCACCGTGCTGGTGACCGCCGCGGACGTGCCGCTGCTCGACGCCCCCACCCTGACCGCAGTGGTGCGCACCCATGCCGCCGACGGCGGCGCAGCGGTCACGCTGACCGGCTTCGTCGCCGCCGACCCCAGCGGGTATGGACGGATCCGCCGCGACGCCGGCGCGGCGGTCCGCGCGATCGTCGAGCACAAGGACGCCACCGAGGCCGAACTCGCGATCACCGAGGTCAACGCCGGCGTCTACGCCTTCGACGCCGCGGTGCTGCGCTCGGTGCTGGGCAAGCTGTCCACCGACAACGCGCAGGGCGAGTACTACCTGACCGACGTCGTCGAGATCGCCGACACCGACGGCCGGACCGTGCGCGCACACATCGTCGACGACCCGCTCCTGGTGGCCGGATGCAACGACCGCGCCCAGCTGTCGGAACTGGCCGCCGCCCTCAACCGGCGGATCGTGCGAGCACATCAGCTGGCCGGGGTCACCGTCGTGGACCCGACGTCCACCTGGATCGACGTCGACGTCCGGATCGGCGCCGACACCCGCATCGAGCCCGGGACGCAGCTGCAGGGCGCCACGGTGATCGGCGAGGACGTGGTGATCGGACCCGACACCACCCTGCGCGACGTCTCCGTGGGCGACGGCGCCCAGGTGATCCGCACCCACGGCAGCGACGCGGTGATCGCCGCCCGCGCGACCGTCGGACCGTTCGCCTACCTGCGCCCCGGCACCGAGCTGGGCACCGGAGGCAAGATCGGGACGTTCGTGGAGACCAAGAACGCGCGGATCGGGGCGGGCAGCAAGGTCCCGCACCTCACCTACGTCGGCGACGCCACCATCGGCGACGAATCCAACATCGGCGCATCCAGCGTGTTCGTGAATTACGACGGGGTGAACAAACATCAAACGGTGATCGGGTCACACTGCCGCACCGGTTCTGACAACATGTTCGTCGCACCCGTACGGGTCGGTGACGGCGCCTATACCGGGGCGGGTACCGTCGTGCGGGACGATGTCCCGCCCGGGGCGCTCGCGGTGTCCGCGGGTCAACAACGCAACATCGAGAACTGGGTGGTTCGCAAGCGGCCCGACACCGCCGCGGCCCGAGCCGCTCTCGCGTCGGGTACCGACCCGTCCGACCCCGACGGTTCCTGACCCCGACGTGACCGCAGCCCATCGTCCACCACGGCCCACATCCGTACGAGTAGAAGAGTTTTCATGACCTGGACCACCGACAACCAGAAGAACCTGATGTTGTTCTCGGGACGCGCCCACCCCGAGCTCGCACAGGCCGTCGCCGACGAACTGGGCATCAAGGTCACCCCGCAAACCGCGCGCAACTTCGCCAACGGCGAGCTGTTCGTCCGGTTCGAGGAGTCCGTGCGTGGGTCGGATGCGTTCGTCCTGCAGAGCTGCCCCGCCCCGCTCAACGAGTGGGTGATGGAGGCGCTGATCATGATCGACGCCCTCAAGCGCGGCTCGGCCAAGCGCATCAGCGTGATCCTGCCGTTCTACCCGTACGCCCGTCAGGACAAGAAGCACCGCGGCCGTGAGCCCATCTCCGCCCGCCTGATCGCGGACCTGATGAAGACCGCGGGCGCCGACCGGATCATCACCGTCGACCTCCACACCGACCAGATCCAGGGCTTCTTCGACGGCCCGGTCGACCATATGCACGCCCTCGGCCAGCTCGCCGACTACGTGCGCTCCAACTACGGCACCGACAACATCGCGATCGTCTCGCCCGACTCCGGTCGTGTGCGCGTGGCCGAGAAGTGGGCCGACGCCCTCGGTGGCGCGCCGGTCGCCTTCATCCACAAGACCCGCGACCCGCTGGTCGCCAACCAGGTGGTCGCCCACCGCGTCGTCGGTGACGTGCAGGGCCGTACCTGCGTGCTGATCGACGACATGATCGACACCGGTGGCACCATCGCCGGCGCGGTCAGCAAGCTCAAGGACGCCGGTGCCGGTGATGTCGTCATCGCCACCACCCACGGCGTGTTCTCCGAGCCGGCCACCGAGCGCCTGGCGAGTTGCGGCGCCAAGGAGGTCATCGCGACCGACACGCTGCCGATCCCGGAATCCAAGCGCTTCCCGACCCTCACCGTCCTGTCGATCGCCCCGCTGCTGGCGCAGACCATCCGCGAGGTCTTCGAGAACGGTTCGGTCACCAGCCTCTTCGACGGCATCGCGTAACCGCCGCTCCCCCGATCACAGCCGCACCGGGCGTTCCCCGTGAACGCCCGGTGCGGCTGTTCGGTTTTCCAGCCGTCGGCCTGACGGGGTGCCGGACACCGGGTCACCACACCTCAGACACCCGACCGCCGCGTCTCCGACGGCGCGACCCCGTACTTGCGTCGGTAGGCGGCGGCGAACCGGCCGGTGTGCATGACCCCCCAGCGTGTGGCGATGTCGGTGACCGTCGCGGCGCCACCGGAGGTCAACAAATCGTTGTGGATGCACTCGAGCCGGACATCGAGGACGTACTCCATCGGGCTCATCCCGACACACTCCCGGAAACCCTGCTGCAGGCGGCGCGCACCGACCGCGCCGATCTCGGCGAGTTCTCCCACGGTCCACGGGCGGGCCGGGTCGAGGTGGATCGCGTCGATCACACGCTTGACCGTCCGTGGCCGGGTACCGGCTCCGACATCGTCGGTCTCGGGCAGCGCGGCGAGCACGAGTGCTGTGGTGAGCATGCCACCGAGCTGCTCGGCCATCCGGTCGTTGCGCAGCAGCACACCCTCCGACAACACCGTCTGCCGGCGGGCCGCACGCAGCAGGCCCAGCCATTCCGCGCCGGCGCCGGTCCGCAGATCCAACTGCCGCACCAGTGAGCGTCCCGGACGGCCGGCGATCCGATCGATCTCACGCTGCAGATAGTCGCGGTCGACCTTGAAGCCGATGATCTCGCAGGACCGGCTCCACTGCGTGATCGACGTCGGGGTGTCCGGCGGGTTGATCGTCGCCTGGCCGGGCTCGGACACCACCTCGTGTCCATCTGTGACCGATGCGAGCACCCCCGACAACGGGATGTTGATCCCCCAGGCCCCCGGGTGATCGGAGTCGATGGTCACGTCCGCACCGAAGCCGATCCGCGCGAGGACCGTCGAGCCGACGGCGGTGGACTCCAGCCGATAGTGCGACGTGTGGTCACGCGACAGCGGCCGGAGTTCATGGGGGAAGTAGGCGTTCGCGACCACGGCGTGTACTTCGTCCCAGTCGGCATCCCCCGTGTTCACCACGGTTTTCCGCCCCGGGCCCGTGGGTCCGGCGGAACCTGCGCTCTGCCCCCGACCGGGGGACGGTCCAGCCCTCACACACCCCAGCGTAACTGTGACGCGTCCCACTTCCAGTACCGGTGGAGTCCCGGATCATCTCGTTACGCAATCCGGATCGCGGCTTCGTAATCCGGATCGACGGCGTGTGACATCGGTCATAGGTTGTGTTCCACGGCACACGTCCACCGCCTTCCCACCGAGCGAGAAGGTGCCGAATCCACGGAGGCTGATCCCCATGAACGAACGCACGATGCGCAACATCTTCGGCCAGTTCGCCACCGGTGTCACCGTCATCACCTGCGCGAACGCCGAGGGCGAGGCCCACGGCGCGACGGTGACGGCGTTCACCGCCATCTCCCTCGAACCACGGCTCTGCCAGGTGACGCTCACCCGCCGCTCCAAGGCGTGCGGATACCTCGACGACGCGCCGTTCGCGGTGAACATCCTCTCGTCCGACCAGCTCGACACCGCGATGCACTTCGCCGGCAAGCCGCAGGAGCCCGCACCCGAGTGGAACTCGACGTGGCCGGTCCCGGCACTCGCGGGCAATGCCGCGACCCTGATCTGCAACCCCTGGGCGTCCTATGACGGCGGTGACCACATCATCTACGTCGGCGAGATCGTCGACGCCCACGTGGACAGGTCGGCCGAGCCACTCCTGTTCTACCGCAGCAAGTTCCACGATCTCGGCGAGACGACGGCGACCGCCGCCTACTGCGGCAGCCTCGACGACCCGCACAGCCGTTGGTTCGACGCCACGGCCAGGTTCACGCCCACCTGCGTCCCCATCCCGGACGCCGTTCCCGCCTGACACACCACATTCCGACCGGCACAACAAATCCCGCCGGTATCCAGATCCGCTGACAACCGAATCCACTGACACCCTAATCGATCTGACCAACCGTTCACCGCCACCTGACGATTGAGGACATATCATGACCGCCATCGACATCGCCCCCGACACCATCGTCGACCGCTCCAAGGTCAACGTGGCCGCCGACTGTGAGGCCAACCGCACCAAGAACTTCGCGTCCAAGCCGATGACCGGCGACGAGTACATCGAGTCGCTGCGCGACGACCGCGAGATCTGGCTGAACGGTGAGCGCGTCAAGGACGTCACCACCCACGAGGCCTTCCGCAACCCGATCCGGATGACCGCGCGCCTCTACGATGCGATGCACGACCCGGCCACCGCCGACAAGGTCACCACCGCCACCGACACCGGGAACGGTGGGGTGACCATGCCGTTCTTCCGGGCACCGAAGTCCGCCGACGACCTGCGCGCCGATCGTGACGCGATCGCCGAGTGGGCGCGGATGACCTACGGCTGGATGGGCCGCTCCCCCGACTACAAGGCATCCTTCCTGGGTACCCTGCACGCCAACTCCGAGCTGTACGCACCGTTCCAGGACAACGCCGAGCGCTGGTACAAGGAATCGCAGGAAAAGGTCCTGTACTGGAACCACGCGATCATCAACCCGCCGGTGGACCGTCAGCTCCCGCCGGACGAGGTCGGTGACGTGTTCATGAAGGTCGAGAAGGAAACCGACGCCGGACTCATCGTCTCCGGCGCCAAGGTCGTCGCGACGGGTTCGGCGATCACCAACTACAACTTCATCTCCCATTACGGCCTGCCGATCAAGAAGAAGCAGTTCGCGCTCATCTGCACCGTCCCGATGGACGCGCCGGGTGTGAAGCTGATCTGCCGCTCGTCCTACACGCAGCAGGCCGCGGTGATGGGCACGCCGTTCGACTACCCCTTGTCGAGCCGAATGGACGAGAACGACACGATCTTCGTCTTCGACAAGGTGCTCGTGCCCTGGGAGAACGTCTTCATGTACGGCGATGTCGACAAGATCAACTCGTTCTTCCCGCAGTCGGGCTTCCTCCCCCGATTCACGCTGCAGGGTTGCACCCGCCTCGCGGTGAAGCTCGACTTCATCGCCGGTCTGCTGATGAAGGCCCTCGACTGCACCGGCGCCGGCGGATTCCGCGGCGTGCAGACCCGCGTCGGTGAGGTCATCGGCTGGCGAAACCTGTTCTGGTCGTTGAGCGATGCGATGGTCAACAACCCCGAGCCATGGATCGGCGACACCGTCATCCCCAGGCTCGAATACGGTCTCACCTACCGCATGTTCGCCCAGCAGGGATACCCGCGCGTCAAGGAGATCATCGAGCAGGACGTCGCGTCCGGCCTGATCTACCTGCCGTCGAGCGCCGCCGACTTCAAGAGCCCCGACGTCCGCCCGTACCTCGACAAGTACGTCCGTGGCTCCGACGGAATCGTCGCGGTCGATCGCGTCAAGGTGATGAAGGCCCTGTGGGATTCGATCGGGAGCGAGTTCGGTGGTCGCCACGAGCTCTATGAGCGCAACTACGCGGGCAACCACGAGGGCGTCAAGGCCGAACTGCTCATGTTCGCCGATGCCCGCGGCACCGTCGGGGAGATGAAGGGCCTGGCCGAGCAGTGTCTGTCCGAGTACGACCTCGACGGCTGGACCGTCCCGGATCTCATCGGCAACGACGACGTCAGCTACTTCGGCAAGCGCTGAACGCATTTCGGCAAGCACTGACCGTATCTCGGCAGGCACTGACCGTATCTCGGCAGGCACTGACCGCATTTCGGCAAACCGACCGCATTTCGGCAAGTACTGACAGCCGCCCACCACACACCGTCACCGCCTACCACCGAGAGGCACAGCATGACCACCATCGAACGTCCGACCGCCGTCGGCTCCGGGAGCGCGGCCACCGCGAGTTTCGCCTCTGAGCGTTTCACCGCGGACACCACGCCCCGACGACTCTCGGCGATCGCCACCGAGATCTTCGCCGGATTCAGCGCTCTCATCGACAAGTACGCCATCACCTACGACGAGTACCGAGTCCTCAAGCAATGGCTCATCGAGGTGGGCGAAGGCGGCGAATGGCCGCTGCTGCTCGACGTCTTCGTCGAGCACGACATCGAAGCGGTCAATTCACGAAGGTTCCAGGGCTCCAAGGGAAGCATCGAGGGGCCGTACTACCTGGCCGACGCCCCTCTGCTCCCGGCGAGATGCACCCTCCCGATGCGCACACGTGACAGGCAGGAGATTCCGCTGGTCCTGCACGGGCAGGTGCGGGATCTCTCGGGCGCCCCGGTGCCCGGTGCCACCGTCGAGATCTGGCACGCGGATGCGGAGGGCTACTATTCCGGTTTCGCCGAGCACATCCCCGACTGGAATCTACGGGGCACGGTCGTGACCGACGGTGAAGGACGCTACGAGATCACCACCATCGCGCCTGCGCCGTACCAGATCCCGACCGACGGTCCGACCGGCACGTTCATCGAGGCGGCGGGCTGGCATCCGTGGCGCCCGGCCCACCTCCATCTGCGCATCTCGGGCAAGGGCCGGCGTCCGATCATCACCCAGCTCTACTTCGCCGGCGATCGATGGCTCGACAGCGATGTCGCCTCGGCGACCAAGCCCGAGTTGATCCTCGACCCGAAACCGGATGAGCAGGGCCGCAATTCGGTGCGCTACGACTTCGTTCTCGACCCCGCGTAGGTGCGGGCCCCCGAGACCGGAGTGCGCCGCCACCTGCGCCACCCACCGGCCACCCCGACATCTGTCGGGGTGGCCGGTGGTCTGTGGTCGCCGGTCCGCGTCGGGGCGACGCGGATTCGGGACGTTACAGGATCTCGTCGAGCTTCTCGAAGGGTCTTGGAATCCGGGTTCCCTTGTCGGTCACCACGATCGGACGTTCTACCAGGATCGGGTGCGCCACCATCGCATCGAGGATCTCGTCGTCGGAGGCCTCGGCGAGGCCGAGTTCGGCGTATAGCGACTCACGCTTGCGCACGGCCTGCCGCGGGGTGAGGCCCGCACCGGTGATCAACTCCACGAGTCGGTCACGCGTGTACGGCTCGTCGAGGTACTTGACGATGGTCGGCTCGACTCCGGCATCGCGCAGCGCCTGCAACGCCTTACGCGAGGTCGAACACTTCGGATTGTGATAGATCGTCGCATCCACGGTCACACCGTACCCGCGGACCCGGCGGTCTCCCAGCACTCAGGAGCGGGCGGTGGCCGCACCTCCCGGCGCCGGCAGCGGCCTCACCAGCGACGGCACCACGAGGGCCGCGACACCCCGGACGAGCGCCCTGGTCATGTCGACATAGTCGAAGTAGTCGCGCCACACCACGATCTGCGCATTGCGCACCTCGAACCGCCCACACACCCAGAACTGCAGGTGCAGACGCCCCCACGAGATCTCGTCGATCCGTTCGGTGAGCACCACCGTGCCGCCCTCGGCGGCATTGACCATCGAGTAGTTGAACGTCACACCACCCGGCCGACCCAGCCCGCCGAAGATCTTGGCCACCTTGCGTTTTCCGCGCACGGTGGGCAGCGAGACGTTGGTGTAGTCGATGTTGTCGGCAACATCGACCATCGCGGTGTCGGCGTCGCCGCGGGCGAGGGAGTCCAGGAATCCGGTGACGATCTCGATCGGGGTCCGTGAGGTCATGGTGGCCAGTATGCCCGCGATCACAGCGGCACGGGGTGTCTTCGCACACCGGCCGGGGCACGGGATCACGTCCACGGATATGACATCGGCACAGGTGGTCGGCTATCCTTTTCGGGTTGTCTCGGCGAGGGTGAGTGTTCACCGTTATCGGCGCGACCACCGCACATCTGTTCCGGTGCCTTTCTCTGTGCATCGTGGCGGTCGTGGGGCGGCGTGTCTGCCGGGACCCGACCATCGACCGGTATCCGAGCCGGCCGCCCACAAAGGAGACGCCCATGGCAACCGAGACCAACAACATCGCCGTGACCACCCGCACCGAGAAGGGCAAGGGTGCCGCCCGTCGCGCCCGCGCCGCCGGCCAGGTCCCGGCCGTCCTGTACGGCCACGGCACCGACCCGCAGCACCTGAACATCCCGGCCCGCGAGTTCGCCACCATCCTGCGTAACCACGGCACCAACGCCGTGCTCGAGCTCGACATCGAGGGCGCCAGCCAGCTCGCGCTCACCAAGCAGGTCGACGTCCATCCGATCCGCAACTACATCGAGCATGTCGACCTCCTGGTCATCAAGCGCGGCGAGAAGGTCACCGTCGAGGTCAACATCGTCATCGAGGGTGACGCCCAGTCCGGCACCCTGGTGGTCCAGGACGCCAACGCCATCGAGGTCGAGGCCGACGCCCTGTCGATCCCCGAGCAGATCGTCGTCGACGTCGACGGCAAGGTGGCCGGAACCACCATCCACGCCTCCGACCTGGAGCTGCCTGCCGGTGTGACCCTGATCAGCGACGCCGAGACCCTGATCGTGGCCGTCAACGAGGCCGCTGCCGCCGCCGAGGACTCGGGTGCCCAGTCCGCCGCGACCGCCGAGGCCCCCGCCGAAGCCGCCGAGTGATCACGGTCCCCACGGACTGATCCACCGACCCACAGGAGTGTCTTCACGTGAAACTCATCGTCGGGCTGGGTAATCCCGGACCGAAGTACGAGAAGACACGACACAACATCGGCGCCATGGTCGCCGATCGTCTGGTCGCCGCCGCCGGCGAGCGGTACACGGTGCACAAGCGCTCCGGCGCCGAGGTCGCATCCGTGCCGTTCGCCGGCGGTTCGGTGCTGGTCGCCAAGGCCCGCACCTACATGAACACGACCGGACGTGAGATCGGGCCGCTCGCCGCCTTCTACAAGGTGGCGCCGGCCGATCTGATCGTGCTGCACGACGAGCTCGACATCGACTTCGGCCTCGTGCGGCTCAAACGCGGGGGCGGCGAGGGCGGTCACAACGGTCTGCGCTCGATCAGCCAGGCCATCGGCACTCGCGACTATCTCCGGGTGCGGCTGGGCATCGGACGTCCGCCGGGTCGCCAGGATCCCGCCGACTACGTCCTCAAGCCGTTCCCGTCCGGGGCGCGCGACGAGGTCGACCTGCTCATCACCAACGGCGCCGACGCCGTGGAGCTGCTGATCACCAAGGATCTCGAGTCGGCGCAGAACGTCGTCCACGCGTGGTGATCGTCCGATCGTGGGAAGCCTGCGATGCCAACGCGCCGAACAGGACCTTGGTCCGATGGTGAGGACACCCTAACCCCTTAGACTCGTCAGGCGTATCCGCAATGGGTGGGTACGCCGAGGGTTCGAGGAGTGGCAGACACGGTGGCACAGATCGCAGCGAGGACCGGACATCAGAACGTCGCGATGCTCGGCATCGGCGCCTATCGACCGCGACGTCTGGTCAGCAACGACGAGGTGTGCCGGGTCCTCGACAGCAGTGACGAGTGGATCTTCGAGCGCAGCGGCATCCGCAACCGCCGCTGGGTCAGCGGCGACGAGACCGCCCGATCGATGGCGGCGGTGGCCGCCGAACGTGCGATCGCGAATTCCGGTGTGCCCAAGGAGAAGATCGGCGCGCTGATCCTCGCCACCAACAGCTGGAAGACCAAGATCCCCCACGGCGGCCCGATCGTGGCCTTCGACATCGGTCTCAACGGCATCCCCGCCTATGACGTCGCCGCCGGATGTGGCGGATTCGGCTATGCCCTCGGGATCGCCGCCGACACCGTGCGC
The DNA here is from genome assembly GCF_053589235.1 of Gordonia sp. NPDC003376. Lineage (NCBI taxonomy): Bacteria > Bacillati > Actinomycetota > Actinomycetes > Mycobacteriales > Gordoniaceae > Gordonia > Gordonia sp. NPDC003376. The sequence continues at coordinate 23,124 of NZ_JBSFRM010000021.1, forward strand.
GCCGGTTCCGCCGAGTATGTCCTGGTGGTCGGCGTGGAGACCATGTCGGTGGTGATGGAACCCACCGACCGCAACACCGCCTTCATCTTCGGCGACGGAGCCGGGGCCGTGGTGGTCGGACCGAGCGAGGAGAACGGCATCTCCCCCACCGTCTGGGGCAGCGACGGCGAGAGTGCCGATGCCATCGGCCAGAACTTCGACATCCCCGCCTACATGGATCGGGCGCAGGAGTACCAGCACAAGGATCCCGAAACCGAACCCGTCGGCCGGATGTTCGTGACGATGCAGGGCCCGCGGGTGTTCCGCTGGGCAGCGATCACGCTGCCGAAAGCGCTGGCCCAGGTGATCGAGACCTCGGGGGTCGGTGTCGACGACATCGAGGTGTTCATCCCGCATCAGGCGAACGCCCGCATCAACGAGCTGATGAAGAAGAACCTCGGCTTCCCCGACGATCTGCCGATGGCCAATGACATCGAGAACACCGGAAACACCTCGGCGGCATCCATTCCGCTGGCGATGGAGGAGATGCTCGCGACCGGGAAGGCCGAGGGCGGCCAGACCGCGATGCTGCTCGGTTTCGGTGCCGGCCTCTCCTACGCCGGGGCCATCGTGACGCTGCC
>NZ_JBSFRM010000021.1:23839-29853 GCF_053589235.1 Gordonia sp. NPDC003376
TGCCCCCGGCACCGAAGGCGACCAGCTTCGACGACCTCGGGTAACACCGTGACGCTGCCCCCGGCACCGAAGGCGACCAGCTTCGACGACCTCGGGTAACACCGTGACGCTGCCCCCGGCACCGAAGGCGACCAGCTTCGACGACCTCGGGTGACACCGTGACGCTGCCCCCGGCACCGAAGGCGACCAGCGTCGACGACCTCGGGTGACACCGTGACGAACGCCGGGGTCAGAGTCCGCCGAGGAAGGCGCCGAACGCGGGTGCCGGGTCGAGGGCGGTACCGAGGTTCGCCGCGGCGAGGACGGCGAAGCCGGTCGCCGTGATCAGGGCGAGGACTCCGGTCGCGCGCCGTCTGCGGAAGCGCACACCGATCGCCACGAGGGCGAGTGCGGTCATCGCAGCGAGGACGGCCACCACACCGTGATAGCTCGAGAAGTCGTGGACCAGAACGTCGGTCGCCGGAGATCTCGTCGGTCCGGCGAGATCTGCCCGCACCTGTGGGATGACCGGACGCACCGAGGCGTCGTCGGCGGCCTGCGGCAGGAACGACATCACCGAGGAGAGCGGGGCCACTGCCCCCTGGATGTTGGCGATCACGGTGATGAGTGACAGCCCGGCCAGCGCCACACCGGCGGAGCACAGAAGTCTGCGGATGACCACGGCGCGGCGGGATTCCGACGTCCCGCGTCCTTGCCGGCACCGGATGACGAGCAGCACCGACACGGTGAGGACTCCTACGGCGAGAACTGCCTTCACGATGTGGAACCACCGCCAGAAGCGAGTTGGTTCGGCGAGTGCGGACAGGCCCTCGCCGGGGACGGCGATCCGATGCGTCCAGTCACCGGCCAGTCCGGCACCCACACTGTGCGCCAGGCCGCCGGGCCCGTCCCACGTCGTCGCGGTCCACCATTCTGCGACGGACCAGGGTAGGAGCATGGTGGCGGCGACGAGGACCAGAGCTGCGATGACGAGGTTGGAACGGCGTGTGATGCGGGTCATGTCAGAGTCCTGCCTTGATCGGATGTGGCTCCGGGAGGTTTCCGGTCGCCGCTTCGGGCTCAGGTATCCCGCGGACGAGGAGGTGGCCGGCGAGCAGGATCTCCCAGGCGAACAGAGGTAGGGCGGCCACCGGCTGCGGGCTGATCACACCGGCCGTCACACCGACGTTCATCGTGGCGACGAGGACGCCGCCGACGATGCCCAACAACGGGATCACACGGGGCACGAGACGGTGTCGCAGCAGGAGGGCGGCGAGGACGACGGCGGTGACCGGGTTGATGAGTCCTGGTCCCACGACAAAGGTCCAGTCGTGCGTGAGGTGCAGCGCGTCGATCGACGACGGATCCAGCCCGGGCCCGGCGGAGGTGGCGGGGCGTGCCACCGCGGGCAGGATCGACACCACCCCGACGAGGATCACCGAGGCCTCGAGCGTGCGGAGTGCGACGTACCCGATGGCCGATCCGGATCCGTGCGGATGGAGCAATGGGAACAGGGCGACCGCGGTTCCGACCACCGCGACCGCGAGGACGACCTCGAGGAGCGCGGCGAGCAGGACCGCATGGCGGTCGCCGAGGGCGGCGGACGAGTCGGCGGCGGACCCGCCGTAGAGCGGGACCGCCGCGACCGACGTCACCCAGGTGACGAGGTAGAGGATCGCGGCGGCGACAGCGAGACGACGACGAGAGGACATGTGGGGCTCCTGGTGCGGATGGTGTACAGCGTTCACCACTGCGGTACAGGCTAGGTGTACGCTGTTCACCGGTCAAGGAGTCCACGGTTGGGAGACCATGTGCAGCGCCCGCCTCGCGAGCCCCCGAGCCGTGAGCCCGCCCGCGAGTCCCCCGCCCGAGAGTCCCTGACCCGCGACCGGGTCCTCCGCGCCGGAGTCGACCTCGCGGACGCCGAAGGGCTCGATGCGGTGACCATGCGCGGCCTCGCCGGACGGCTCGACGTGGTGGCCACGGCCCTGTACAAGCACATCGCCGACAAAGAGGACCTTCTCGACGGCATGGTGGACACCCTGGTCGACGAGATGGCGACGCCGCGCACGCATCCGACGACGCAGTGGCAGTCGGCGATCCGCGACACAGTGCACAACGCGCGACGCGTCGTCACCGAACACGAGTGGGCACGACGCGCACTGGAGTCGCGCACCGTGCGGACCGCCGCGGTACTGCATCACATGGAGCGGGTCAGCGAGATCTTCCTCGACGCCGGCTTCAGCGCGGACCTGACCCACCATGTGATGCACCTGCTGGGCAACCGGATCTGGGGATTCAGCCCAGAGCTGTTCACCGGTCCACCCGGGTCGCCGTCGGCCGGGACCCCAAGGCGCAGCACCGGTCCCGTACCCGACCCCGACGACTATCCGGCGATCGTCGCCATCACCGTCGACAGCCGCGCCCGCCGCCCGCAGGCAACGGGCTGTGACGAGGACTTCGAGTTCGATTTCGCGCTCGACGTCCTCATCGACGGCATCGCCCGGCTGCGCGACATGGACTGGTCCTCACCGACCTGATCGGCCTGATCCGCTGAATCCCTGATCCGCGGCCCGACCGTCACGGCCTAGGCGCTTTCCTTCCGGAACACCGCAGTGCCCCACCAGGTTCCGAGGAATCCGAGTACCAGCGAGGCGACCAGGGCCCACACCACGCCCATGGTGGCGACATTGCCGCCGAACGCATCTCGCACCCCGTCGACGACCCATCGGAACGGCATGATCGCACTGACGTGGCGCAACCATTCGGGACCGAGCGTCATCGGCAGCAGAATCCCCGACAACAACAGCACCGGCATCATCACCATGTTGATCACGGGCGCCATCACGTCCTCGGATTTGGTGGTGAGCGCCAACGCATTCGACGACGCCGCACACGCACCGCCGATGATCAGGGTGATCACGACGCCGACGATCACCCCGACGATCGAGCCGCGCATCCCCATCGCCCAGCCGAGCAGCACCAGGATCAGGGCCTGCACGAACAGTTGCAGCACGTCGCGCATCAGCCGCCCGGTGAGCAGTGCGGTGCGGCTGGCCGGGGTGACGCGTTCGGCCTCCACCACGCCCTCGCGCCATTCGCCGATCAGGCTGAAGCCGGCGAAGAATGCACCGAACATGCCCAGCTGCACCAGAAGTCCGGGCACGAGAAAGGTGTAGGCATTGTCGGCGCCGCCGGGGAACTGGGAGACAAGGGGTGTGAGCAGCGGGCCGAACAGCACCAGGTAGAGCACCGGCTGCATGACACCGATGAGCACCCAGGCGGGGTTGCGGAGGTTCATCCGGATCTGGCGGCGGAAGACGATCTGGGATTCGCGCAGGAAGGTCATCGGAGTGCCCCCTCGTTGTCGAGTTCGGTCTCGACGGCGTCCTCGGTGGTGGCCTGGGCGTCACGCAGGGACCGTCCGGTCATGGTGAGGAAGACGTCGTCCAGGGTGGGTCGGATGACCTCGATGGAATCCAATTCGATTGCCGTAGAGGTCAGATCGCGGAGGAGTCCCGGAACCTCACGGCCCGCGCGACGCACGCGTCCGCGGACGTGGCGGCCCTCGGTCTCGATGTGTCCGGCGATCGACGCGAGCTTCGCGGCCGCCACCCCGACGTGGGCGAGTTCGGTGACCTCGAGGTCGACGAGATCCCCGGACACGTGCGCCTTGAGATTGTCGGAGGTGTCGGCGGCGACGATCTTGCCGTTGTCGATGATGATGATCCGGTCGGACAACTCGTCCGCCTCGTCGAGATAGTGGGTGGTGAGGAACACCGTCGCGCCACGCTCGGTGCGCAGGGCGCGGATGTGCTCCCACAGATTGGCGCGGGCCTGCGGATCGAGTCCGGTGGTCGGCTCGTCGAGGAAGACCAGAGTCGGGTCGTGGACGAGTCCCATCGCGATGTCGAGGCGACGTTTCTGACCGCCGGACATGTTCTTGGGCATGCGTTCCCAGAGTCCGTCGAGCTGGAACTTCTCGAAGAGCACCTTGCCGCGGCGGGTCGCCTCGGCGCGGCTGAGCCCGTAGAGCATGCCGTGGTCGACCACCTCGTCACCTGCCTGCGCCTGACTGAAGGTCCCGCCGGCCTGCGAGACGTAACCGATGCTGCGGCGCACCATCACCGCGTCGTCGACGACGTCGTAGCCGTTGACCGTCGCGGTGCCCGCCGTGGGGCGGAGCAACGTGGTGAGCATCCGGAGCGTGGTGGTCTTACCCGCACCGTTGGGACCGAGGAAACCGACCACCTCTCCCTCGGCGATGTCGAGGTCGACGCCGTCGACGGCGCACACCTCGCGTTTCTGCTTCCCCCGCCCGGTGCGAAAGGTCTGGACGAGACCTCGTGCGTGGATCATGATCGCTCTCCTGTGACCTGACACGTCGACTGTCGCCGACTATTCAACTGTGAACATGTGGTGGTGATGTACACCACATCCATCGGCAACGACATCTGTCATCCGACGACATCCACCGGTACTGACCGGCTCGAACACCAGGATTCATCGAATAGCGGACAGTTTCGGTCCGCCTCGAACTCCTCGACGAACGCCTGCAGCGGGCCACCACGGAGCTGCGTCGCCACCGCGACGACGGCGATCCATCGGCCAACCCTTATGCTCCCCCTCACGCACTACGCGGCATCGCCCTGTTCGGCGACCTCGCGCAGGCGGAACTGACCTGGCTCGCCGACGTCGTCGCCGACCTGCGGTCAGGGCGGCTTCATGTCACTCCCACGGCATGGCCCCGCCCGCCGACGACCCCGGGCACCAGATGACCGCCGACCGCGCCCGCTACCACGAGATGATCGCCCGCCGATCCGTCGAACAGGACACCACTACTTCCGAGTAGGGAGCGAATGTGAGACGGTCTATGTCGGGTCGCATAACGGAAGGAACCATCATGGCCGTGATCGCCGAAACCTCCGGGGTGAACAACATCGGCATGCTCGGGATCGGTGCATACCGTCCCGAACGCGTGGTGACCAACGAGGAGATCTGTCAGCAGATCGACTCCTCCGACGAGTGGATCTACACCCGCACGGGCATCAAGTCGCGCCGGTTCGCCCGCCGCGACGAGGACGTCACCCAGCTGGCCGTCCATGCCGGCCGCAAGGCCATCGCCAATGCGCTGCTCTCCGGCTCCGACATCGACGCCGTGATCCTCGCGACCAACACCCACCTGCTGCTCACCCCCGCCGGCGCCACCACGGTGGCAACGCAGCTCGGCTGCAACGGCGTGCCCGCCTTCGACGTGACCGTCGGCTGCGCCGGCTTCGGCTACGGCATGGCGCTGGCCTCCGACATGGTCCGTGGCGGCAGCGCGACCCACGTGCTGGTGATCGGCGCCGAGCAGCTGTCGGTGGCCCTCGACATGACCGACCGCACCAACTGCTTCATCTTCGGTGACGGTGCCGGCGCCGTGGTGGTGGGCCCGACCGACGAGCAGCAACTCGGCCCGGTGATCTGGGGCAGCGACGGCAGCCAGTACGACGCCATCCGCCAGGACATCGACTGGGTCACCTTCCTCGACGGCGACCGCGTCCAGCGTCCGTTCCTGCGTCTCGAGGGCACCGCGGTCTTCCGCTGGGCCGCCTTCGAGATGGGCAAGGTCGCCCAGCGTGCGCTCGAGGCCGCGAAGGTCGACGCCGCCGAGCTCGACGTGTTCGTCCCGCACCAGGCGAACTCGCGGATCAACGACCTGCTCGCCAAGAATCTGCACCTCCGTGAGGGTGCCGTCGTCGCCAACGACATCGAGTACACCGGCAACACCTCCGCCGCGTCGATCCCGCTCGCGATGGAGGACCTGCTCTCCACCGGCAAGGCCAAGCCCGGCGACACCGCCCTGCTTCTCGGCTACGGCGCGGGCCTCAGCTACGCCTCGCAGGTCGTGACCCTTCCGCCGGTCCCGTTCGAGTAGATATCCGGCGCAAGTGGTTGCGTCCTGGCTCGGATTCCGAGCCAGGACGCACCGGAGCACCTGCTCATCGATCCGGTCGAGCCGTTTGACGTAGACGCATCCGGCGCCCTCGGTG
>NZ_JBSFRM010000021.1:29863-54362 GCF_053589235.1 Gordonia sp. NPDC003376
ACCGTGAAGGTGGTCGGCACCACGATCGGCACCGGTGCAGCGATCTTCGCACTGGTCATCGCCGCGACCTTCGGGATCTCACGCATCGTGGAGCCTGGCTCGGATTCCGAGCCAGGACGCAACCACTCCCCGGGGGACGGTTTGGGCGCTGCGACCTCGACCGATAGCCTCGATGGGTGAGTTCTGTTGCCGATGAGGTCAAGCGCCGACGTACCTTCGCGATCATCTCCCACCCCGACGCGGGCAAGTCGACGATGACCGAGGCCCTGGCGCTGCACGCCCGCATGATCAGCGAGGCGGGCGCCATCCACGGCAAGGCCGGCCGCAAGTCCACCGTCTCCGACTGGATGGAGATGGAGAAGGCCCGCGGTATCTCGGTGAGTTCCACCGCGCTGCAGTTCAACTACACCCCGGCCGGCTCGTCCGACGAGGACGAGCCCGCGGTGATCAACCTGGTCGACACCCCCGGCCACGCCGACTTCTCCGAGGACACCTACCGGGTGCTCACCGCCGTCGACGCCGCGGTGATGCTGATCGACGCCGCCAAGGGCCTCGAGCCGCAGACCCTCAAGCTGTTCCAGGTGTGTCGCCACCGCGGCATCCCGGTGATCACCGTCATCAACAAGTGGGACCGACCAGGACAGACCCCGCTGGAGCTGATCGACGAGATCAGCGAACGCATCGGGCTGACCCCCACCCCGCTGTACTTCCCGGTGGGCATCGCCGGCGACTTCCGCGGTCTGCTCGACCGTCGCACCGGTGAGTACATCCACTTCACCCGCACCGCCGGTGGCGCCAAGATCGCCCCCGAGGAGATCATGGACGCCGACGCCGCAGCCGACCGTGAGGGCGACGAGTGGGTGGCGGCCAGCGAGGAGAGCGCACTGCTCACCGAGATGGGCCAGGACCACGATCAGGAACTGTTCCTGGCCGGCGAGACCTCGCCGATGATCTTCGCCTCGGCGATGCTCAACTTCGGTGTGCGTCAGCTCCTCGAGGCCCTCGTCGAGCTCGCCCCGGCCCCGGCCGGTCGCGCCGACCTCGACGGCACCGTCCGCCAACCCACCGATCCGTTCAGCGCGGTGGTGTTCAAGGTGCAGGCCGGAATGGATGCCAGCCACCGAGATCGATTGGCGTACATGCGGATCGTGTCCGGTGAGTTCGAGCGCGGCATGGTGGTCACGCACGCGCAGACCGGAAAGCCGTTCGCCACCAAGTACGCCCAGGCCGTGTTCGGCCGCGACCGTTCCACCGTCGACACCGCCTACCCGGGCGATGTGGTGGGTCTGGTCAACGCCACCGCACTGGCGCCGGGCGACACCCTCTTCAACGACCCCAAGGTACAGTTCCCGCCGATCCCATCGTTTGCGCCCGAACACTTCTCGTCGTTGCGGGCCACCACCGCCGACAAGTACAAGCAGTTCCGGAAGGGCATGGATCAGCTCGACAGCGAGGGTGTGGTGCAGGTGCTGCGCAACGACCTGCGTGGCGACGCCTCACCGGTGCTGGCGGCGGTCGGACCGATGCAGTTCGAGGTGGTCACCGCGCGGCTGAAGTCGGAGTTCAACGTGGACACCGTGATCGATCCGCTCGGCTACACCCTGGCACGCCGCACCGACGCCGAGAGTGCCGACGAGCTGAACCGGCAGCGCGGGGTCGAGGTGTTCACCCGCACCGACGGTGCCCTGCTCGCCCTGTTCAGCGACAAGTGGCGGCTGCAGTACATCGAGAAGGAGCACCCCGACCTGACGCTCCAGCCGCTGGTCGCCACCGCGGACTGAGACATCATGCGCGTCCGCCGTTCTCGGTCGGCCTTCGCCACCACAGGTGTCGTGCTGGCGGGTGCCCTGCTCACCGCGTGCGCCGGTTCCGACGGCCCGTCGCCGGTGTCGTCCGCGGCGTCGTCGACGCAGGCCGCCTCGGTGCGCCTCGACCCGAAACGCTGCGCGCAGACCCCGCAGGCAAGCCGGATCGACCGCAGTGCCACCGGCCTTCGATTCACGCACGGCCGCATGCTGATCGCGATCGCACCGGCCACCGGCACCGCCGCCACGTCCGAGACCTCCTGCTACGAGTTCGGCAAGTCCGGAAACCCCACCCCCGAGGTTCCGCCGGATACGTTGCTGTTCACCTTCGCCGGCCCCGGAACCGATGGGGCACAAGTGGAATTCCTGGTCGGTGACCTCACCGGCGGGGTCCTGCCGCCGATCGGCGACGTCCGCCCCACCGTCGGACCGCTGACCGGGGTGATCACCGCACAGGTCGGCGTATCGGTGGGCGGCGTCTACCGGACGTCGTCCACCTGCCGCCTCTCGCTCACGGCGGTCACCGGCGAGCGGATGGCCGGCCACGTCGACTGCCCGACCGCGGTCACCGCGCAGGCCAACCCGTTCGCTCCCGGCGAGGAGATCACCGACGACGAGGACGCGTCGGGCGTCCCGGACGCGCTCCCCACGTCGACTCCCCCGACATCGGCGGTTCCACAGGCGCCGACGATGTCGGAGCAACCGACCCACCTGTCCGGCTGGTTCGACCTGACGCCGTGACGCCTCGGATGCGGTGCTGCCTCAGGCGCCGACGATCCGTGTCACATCGGCGGCGTCGACGTCGTCGACCGATGCCGGCGAGAAGGAGGGGTTGCGATCCTTGTCGACCAGCACGGCACGCACACCTTCCACGAAATCCGTTGTGAGGGTGATCTTCTCGGCGGCGTGAAGTTCGCGTTCCAGGCAGTCGTCGAGCATCGACGACTCGCCGAGCTCGAGCATCCGGGCGGTCACCGCCAGGCTCGTCGGAGAAGCCGCGGCCAACAGGTCGAGCATCTGCGCCGCCCAGTCGTCGCCGACAGCGCCCCGCAGTCCGCCGATGATCGCGGCGACGTTGGTGTCGGCGAAGTACTCCCCGATCTTGTCCAAGGGCAACGGTTCGTGCGGATCACGTTCGGCGGGTTCCGGTGCGAGCACCTCACCGAGCGGCGCCCCGGTCCGAATCCGATCGGCGACCGCGCCGATCCGCGCCGACGGAACGAAGTGCGTGGCCAGCCCCACCGACAGTGCTTGCGCACCGAGAACGCGAGAACCTGTGAGTCCCAACCACATTCCCACACCACTGGGCAACCGAGGGAGGAAGTAGGTGGAGCCGACGTCGGGCAGGAAGCCGATCGCGGTCTCGGGCATCGCGATCATCGCCTTCTCGCTGACCACCCGGATCTCGCCGTGGACGCTGATCCCGAGTCCGCCGCCCATCGCCGGACCGTCGATCAGCGCGACATAGGCCTTGGGATAAGTGGCGATGAGCTGGTTCAGCCGGTACTCGTGGGCGAAGTAGCGGGTGATCGCCTCGGTGTCGCCGGCCAGCACGGCGTCCCGGATGGCCCGGATGTCACCGCCGGCACAAAAGGCGCGCTCACTCGCCGAGGTGACCAGGACCGTTTCCACAGCATCGTCATCACCCCACTCCCCGAGGATCTCGTACATGTCGTCGACCATCGACTGGTCGAGCGCGTTGAGGGCTTTCGGGCGATCGAGGATGACCTCTCCCACCCCGTTGGCGACGGAGGTGCGGATGAACGACATGGCGTTCACGCTATCGCGTCGCAGACCGATTTCCTTGACAGGGCGCCGGGATCACGCGCTATGGTGGTCCACGTTCTTGTCGTCGACCAGAGGAGTGATCCGCAGAATATGAACATCTGAGGTCGGTTTCACGCAGCGCCGCGAGCTTCGCCGCGCTTTGCCCACCACCTCAGGAGCCTCCCATGGCATCACATTCTGCGCACGACGTCTCCTCCTCCATCATCTTCTCGGACGTGTCCTTCTCGTGGCCGGACGGTGCGGTGGTCTTCGACGGACTCTCCTTTGTCGTCCCGTCCGGTGTGTGTTCGCTGGTCGGCGTCAACGGCGCCGGAAAGAGCACACTGCTGCACCTGATCGCCGGAACTCTGCGCCCGACCCGCGGCAGCGTCTCGGTACCGGACCGCACCGCGCTGGTCCCGCAGCATCCCGATGCTGATCCACACGCCACGATCAGCGACGTCCTCGGCATCAGCGGAACCCGAATGGCGTTGCGCCGCATAGAGAACGGGTCGGTCGACGAGGCAGACTTCGACCTGGTCGGCGACGACTGGGACGTCGAGGAACGGGCTGTCGCCGAGCTGTCGGCGTTGGGGCTGGCCACCGATCTCGATCGCACGGTGGGAACGCTCTCCGGTGGCGAGTCGACGATGCTGGCCATCGCTGCCCGGCTCGTGCATCATCCCGACGTCCTGTTGCTCGACGAGCCGACCAACAACCTCGACGAACTGTCGCGGGACCGGTTGTTCGCGATGATCGACCGGTTCGCGGGCACCGTCGTGCTGGTCAGCCACGACCTCGAACTCCTCGAACGCGTCGAGACGACACTCGAGCTCTACCACGGTCGTGTCCGGCAGTTCGGTGGCACGTACTCGGTGTATCGGTCGATGATCGATGCCGAGCAGGCTGCTGCCGCCGAGGCGCTCGCCAACGCCGCCAACGATCTTCGTCGGCAGAAGCGCGAGATGGTCGACGCCCAGATCGCTCTGGACCGGCGGGCACGGACCGCCGCCCGCGCCGAGCGGGAGAAGCGGGTGCCCAAGATCGTCGCGGGACTCCGCCGCAACGCCGCCGAGGTGTCGGCGGGCAAGTTCCGGACCGCACATCGTGCCGACGTCGAGGCGGCCGCCGACCGTCTCACCTCGGCCCGGGATGGAATCCGCGCCGATGACACCACACGCATCACGATGCCCGATCCCGAGATGGGTACGCGCATCCAGGTGATCGACGACGAACGACTGTATGTCGACGGGCCGGAGCGGATCGCGTTGGTCGGTCGCAACGGGGCGGGCAAGACCACCCTGATCCGGGAGCTGATCGCATCCGGGCATATTCGGGTCCCCTATGCGCTGGTGCCCCAGCGGATCACGTTCGCGGATCCCGCACGCACGATCGCACAGCACCTGATGGCCGAGCATCCCGACCGCACGCCCGCGCAGGTGCGATCACACCTGGCCCGCTTCCTGTTCCGCGGCAGGGCTGGTGACCGGCCGCTGGCCGAGTTGTCCGGCGGCGAGCGCCTGCGGGTCGCGTTGGCGTCGGCGTTGCTGGCAGATCCGGTCCCCAGACTCCTCGTCCTGGACGAGCCCACCAACAACCTCGACATCACCACCACCGAAGAACTCGTCGACGCCCTGCAGAAGTGGACCGGTGCGCTGATCCTGGTCAGCCACGACGCCGGATTCCGGGCGAAGGTGGGGATCGATCGCGAGGTCCGGGTCGGCGTTCCCGACGATGACGACGCCGAGGACGGCGGGGCGGATGGCGGCGGCGTGAACACCCCGTGAGGGGAGGTGAACACTGCGTGCGGGGCCTGTACCGCATGCGCGGGCTCCGGCAGACTGACCGGCGATGATCTGCGACGACTCCGACATCACCCTCGTACCCGCGCCCACGGGCGCTCCTTCCCCGGTGCCCGACGACACCACTCCCGTGGTGCTCATCCACGGACTGCGGGTCAGTGGGGCATCGATGCGCGGGATCGCCGCGGCAATCGACGGTCGGGAGGTCCGGACCCCCGACCTCCCCGGCCATGGGCAACGTTTCGCCGAGAAGTTCAGCATGGACGATGCGGTGCAGACCGTCCTCGACGCCGCCGACGAGTTCGGCAGACCCGTTGCCCTGGCAGGGATCTCCCTCGGCGGCTATGTCACCATGGCGGCCGCGGGCCGTCATCCCGACCGCATCGCGGGTCTGGTGGTGATGGGTTCCACCGCGCAGCCGAGCCGAATACTCGCCGCACCGTTCCGGCTGTTCGGCTTCTTCACCGGCATGTTGCCGGGTGGATCCGCGGTGATCAGCAAGGTACTCACGCGACTCGCCGTCGGCCGCCGGGTCGCCGAGGACATGGAGGCCGGCGGCCTCTCCCTGCACTCGATCGCCGACGTCGTCGACGAGGTCGCCCGGTTCGACGCATTGGAGGAACTGTCCCACTACGGCGGCCCGACGCTGCTGGCCAACGGTGCGTGGGACCAATTCCGCGTGCACGAAAAGCGTTTCGCCGCGGTGTCTCCGCACACCGAGGTACGGGTGATCCCGCGTGCCACACACCTGTATCCGCTGATCCAGCCCGACGTCACCGGTGCGATGATCGGCGACTTCGCGTCACGCCTCGATCAGGTGCGCCGCTCCGACGCCGGTTGAATTGAACCGCCGAGGTTTCGAGAACCGGCCGGCCCCACCCCAACGCTGGTTGATCCGACGACGAGCAACCACCCCGAAGTGGTTGCGAACAAACCCATCTCACCAGGTTTCGACAACCGGCCAGCCTCGCCACCGCGAGGATGACCTGCTCAACCACCGAAGCAAAAGCGCGGCGCCCTACCCGAACGGTGGTTGAGCCGACGACGAGCGACCACCAACAAGACCACCAGGCTTCGACAACCGGCCGGCCTCGCCACCGCGAGGATGACCTGCTCAACCACCGAAGCAAGAGCGCGGCGCCCTACCCGAACGGTGGTTGAGCCGACGACGAGCGCAGCGAGGAGTCGAGTCGAAACCTCCGCCGGCCGACGACGACGAGCGACCACCAACAGGACCACCAGGCTTCGACAACCAGCCGGCCTCGCCACCGCGAGGATGACCTGCTCAACCACCACATCCACAAGCGCGGCGCCCTACCCGAACGGTGGTTGAGCCGACGACGAGCGCAGCGAGGAGTCGAGTCGAAACCTCCGCCGGCCGACGACGACGAGCAACCACCCCGAAGTGGTTGCGAACAAACCCATCTCACCAGGCTTCGACAACCGGCCGGCCTCGCTTACGTGACGAAAACCCGGTCAACCACCAACAGAGCCACCAGGTCTCAGGGGACTGACAATCACCTCAGCCGAGCTGTTCGGACAATTCGAGCCAGCGTTCTTCGGTCTCGGTGACCTCGTCCTCGAGCTCACGCAGCCGGGTGGTGTGCTTCGCCAGGCCCTCGTAGTCGCCCTGATCGTGGCCGGCCATCTCGTTGTGCACCTTCTCGATCGTGGTGCCGAGCTTCTCCAGGCGACGCTCGAGTGCGGACAGTTCCTTCTGCGCCGCACGCAGTTCCGCCCCCGACAGCCCTTCCGACTCACCCGCTGCCGATGGCGACGCGCTCGAGCTGGTCGGATTCTCGTGTGCCGCAACATGTGCCGCACGCAAGGCCAGGTACTCGTCGACGCCGCCGGGCACGTGCCGCAGCCTGCCGTCGAGGACCGCGTACTGCTGGTCGGTGACCCGCTCGAGCAGGTACCGGTCGTGCGAGACGACGATCAGGGTACCCGGCCACGAATCGAGCAGGTCTTCCATCGCGGCGAGCATGTCGGAGTCGACGTCGTTGGTCGGCTCGTCCAGCACGATCAGGTTCGGTTCGCTCAGCAACAGGAGCAGGAGCTGCAGGCGCCGCTTCTGGCCGCCCGACAGGTCGTCGACGCGCGCCGAGAGGTGTTCGCGCGCAAAGCCGAGACGTTCGAGCAGCTGTGCCGGTGTGTGGTCCTTGCCGTCGATGGTGAAGGTGGTCTTGGTCTCGGCCAGCACCTCGCGCACCCGATCATCACCGATGTCGGCCAGCTGGGAGAACTGCTGGTCCAGCATGCCGATCCGAACGGTCTTGCCGCGCTTGACCTTTCCGCTGGTCGGCTCCACCGTGCCGCAGATCAGGCCGAGGAGTGTCGACTTGCCGGCCCCGTTGGCGCCGAGGATGCCGGTGCGCTCGCCGGGCCCGATCCGCCAGGTGATCTCCCGCAGCACCTCACGCTCGCCGAAGCGGACCCCGACCTCCTCGAGGTCGACGACCTGCTTGCCGAGCCGGGCGACGGCCAGGCGCTGCAATTCGATCGGATTGCGGACCGGCGGGACGTCGGCGATCAGCTGGTTGGCGGCCTCGATTCGGAACTTCGGTTTGGACGTGCGGGCCGGCGCGCCGCGACGCAACCAGGCCAGCTCCTTGCGCATCAGGTTCTGGCGCTTGGACTCCATGGCCGCGGCGATGCGATCACGCTCGACGCGCTGCAGCACATAGGCGGCGTAACCGCCTTCGAACGGTTCGACGATCCCGTCGTGCACCTCCCACGTCTCGGTGCACACCTCGTCGAGGAACCACCGGTCGTGGGTGATCACCAGCAGTCCGCCGGAGTTCTTGGCCCAGCGACGTTTCACGTGGTCGGCCAGCCAGGCGATGCCCTCCACGTCCAGGTGGTTGGTGGGCTCGTCGAGCGCGATCAGATCCCACTCCCCGACCAGCAGTGCCGCCAGCGCCACCCGTCGGCGCTGACCACCGCTGAGTCCGCCGAGCCGCGCACCCCACGGGATGTCGGCGACCAATCCGCCGATCACGTCCCGGATATCGGGGTCGCCCGCCCATTCGTGCTCGGGGCGGTCACCGACGATCTCGTGGCCGACCGTCGACTCCGGATCGAACTCGTCGCCCTGGGCGAGCACACCGAATCGCACGCCGCCGCGGCGGGTGACGCGTCCGGCCTGCGGCTCGATCCGACCCGCGAGCATGCCCAGCAGGCTCGACTTGCCGTCACCGTTGCGGCCGACGATGCCGATCCGGTCACCCTCCTCGATGCCGAGGGTGAGTGAGTCGAACACGACCTTGGTGGGGAACTCCAGGTGCAATCCCTCCGCACCGAGCAGCGGCGTTGCCATCAGCGGACCTCCCCCGTGGTCGACGGGTCGATCAGCACCGATGAGCAGGCAGAAAGCACTGGTAGACGATACCAACGACGCGTCACCGGCCACTGGACGGGCCCGAACCGTCCCGATCGCCGCCACCGCGTATCCCGATTCGGCGTGTCCCGAACCGGCACCATCAGTCGCGGCCGAACGCCGACGACACCGACCCGATCACCTCGCCGAGTGCCTTGGTCACGACGTCGGTGTGGTCGGCCCGCACATGCGTGTGCAGGTCGACGTTCGTCCCGGCCGAACGCATCGACCGGACCAGCGATGCGGTGAGGGTGTACGGGACGACCGGGTCGAGCATGCCGTGATCGATCCGGATCGGCGCCGGATAGCCGTTGGCCGGCACGCCCATGTAGTCGGTGAGTGCCGCGGTGAACTCCGGGGTGCGCAGCGACGAGTCGAGCAGGGCACCTGGGGCGACCGACCGCATCGCCTCCGACACCTCCCCGTTGCAGGCCGAGCGGGCCAGATCGAGATACCGCTTGCCGTCGGCGGTGAGATGGTCGGTCACGTGCAGGTCGGGTCGCGCATGGTCGAGACCGGCCAGGATGTAGAGGAACAGGGCGCTGACCACGTTCAGTGTGCCCAGGCTCGGCACGTCCGGGGTGAACACACCGGCCATCAGCCGTTCGACGCCGGAGGCCGGGGCGAAGGCGACGATCTCCCGCAACCGCAGTTCCGGCGCGTACGACGGCGCCTCGTGTCCGGCGAACAGCGCGGCGTGCCCGCCCTGCGAATGCCCCACCGACACCCAGTCGGCACTCAACGACGCGTCCCGGGCCCGGGCCGCGCGGATCAGGTCGATCACCGAGTGCGCCGCAGCCCTGCCGCCGAGATACTCGGTCTCCCCGGCCGATCCGAGACCGGCGTAGTCGGTGGCGGTGACCGCATACCCCGACTTCAGTGCGTCGCGGATCGGGGCGTCGACGCCGTCGCCCGTGCGGGTGCGGCTGGGTGCGCACTGGTCGGCGATCCCGGTGGTGCCGTGCGCCCAGGAGAAGATGCGGCGACCCCCGGTGGGCACGGGCGTCGACGGGATGTAGACGACGCCGGTGGAGATGGCCGGGCGGCCGTTCTGGTCCCGGGTCACATAGGTCAGCCGGGTGCCCGAGGCGGCACCGGACGGGAGATCGGCCGCGGTGATCGCCTCGGTGGACAGCACACGCCCTGCATCCGGGGCAGCCGAGGCCGGTGCGGTGGTGACGACGCCTGCGCCGGCGAACACGGCAACCGCCCCGACCGTCGACACGATCCGGCGCAGCGGTCGCGGAGACGACGACGGGCCGGTTCGGGTTCGGGTTCGGGTGGCAGGATGCACCCGATCGAGCTTAGCGAGAAGTCGGCGCGACCGGGGTCACGCCTCCGGCGGCTTGCGGGTGGCACCGGGCACCGGACCGGCGGCGGTGCGCACCGATCGGGCCACCCCGGCCCCCGACAGTTCGGCGGCCACGGCCACCGCGTCCTCGGCCCCCGAGCACAGGAATGCGCACGTCGGCCCCGATCCCGAGACGATGCCCCCCAGCGCGCCGGCGTCGATGCCGGCCCGGAGGGTGCGCCGCAACGCCGGTTGCAGACTCAGCGCAGCCGGCTGCAGATCGTTGTGCAGCAGCGGGGCGATCTGTTCCGGCCGTCCACCGGCGAGTGCCTGCACGAGCTCGTCCGGGCGGGGGTTGGCACCGGAGTACTCGTCGGCCCGGTTCTCCCGCAGCCGGTCGAGCTCGGCGAAAACCTTTGGTGTCGAGAGACCTTCGCGTGCCAACGCGAGAACCCAGTGCAGCTCACCGCGGGCGAGCACCGGCATCAACTGCTCACCGCGACCGGTGCCGAGTGCGGTTCCGCCCTGCACCGAGAAGGGGACGTCGCTGCCCAGGCCGGCCGCGAGCTCGAGGATCTCGGCGCGGGAGATGTCGAGTCTCCACAGGGTGGCCAGCGCCACGAGAGCGCCTGCGGCGTCGGCGCTGCCGCCGGCCATCCCTCCGGCGACGGGAATGCGTTTGACGATGTCGATACTCACCCGGGGATCGCGTCCGACATGGTCGCCGAGGGCCCGGGCCGCGCGCACCGCGAGGTTGTTCTCGTCGAGCGGGACCGATTCGGTGTCGGCGCCGCGACCGCCCGACCGCGACATGGTGACGTTCATCGCCGCCGACCGGGCGACGGTGACGTCGTCGTAGAGCGACAACGCCTGGAAGATGGTGACGAGGTCGTGGTAGCCGTCGTCGCGCAGCGGACCGACGCCGAGATGCAGATTGATCTTGGCCGGGACGCGCACCGTGACGGCACCCGAGATCACCGACAGGGATGCGGGAGACACGCGGTCAAGGATAGTGAATGCCCGCCGGCTCGTTCACCGAGACGTGTCGGAGTCGCGGTCCGGTGCGCCGACGGGCGTCGCCGACACCCGTTTCGCCGACACCTGCTTCCACGATGGTCAGGCGGGCTCCACGGCCGCCAGACGCACGAAGTCGTCGACGTCGAGCTTCTCGCCGCGGATCTGCGGGTCGATACCCGCGGCACGCAGGCGCCGCTCGGCCTCCACCGGCGATCCGGCCCAGCCGGCCAGCGCCGAGCGCATCGTCTTGCGGCGCTGCGCGAATGCCGCGTCGATCACCGCGAACACCTGCGCGCGCACGGCGGGGTCGGCCGAGTGCGCGTCGGTGCGCTGCACCCGCACCAGCCCGGACTCCACCTTGGGTTCGGGCCAGAAGACGTTGCGGCCCACCGCACCCGCACGGCCGACATCACCGAAGTAGCGGGCCTTGACGCTGGGCACGCCGTAGACACGGCTGCCGGGGGGCGCGGCGAGGCGGTCGGCCACCTCTGCCTGCACCATCACAAGAGCCGTTGTGATCGAAGGACATTCGGCGAGCAGATGCAGCAGCACCGGTACCGCGACGTTGTAGGGAAGGTTCGCCACGAGGGCCGTCGGGGGGTATGGCAGATCGGCGGCACGCACGCTCATCGCATCGGCGGTGATCACCGACAACGACGAGGCGCGGCTCGGCGCCTGCTCGGCGACCGTGACCGGCAGACGGGTGGCCAGGACCGGATCGATCTCCACGGCGACGACACGCGGGACGGTGCCCAGCAGCGCCAGGGTCAACGATCCGAGGCCGGGGCCGACCTCGAGGACGGTGTCGTCGGCGCCCACCCCGGAGGCGGCGACGATACGGCGCACCGTGTTGGCGTCATGGACGAAGTTCTGCCCCAGGGTCTTGGTGGGCCGGACACCGAGCTCGTCGGCGAGGCGTCGGATCTGGGCCGGGCCGAGCAACCGGACTTCGGTGCCGGAGGGCGTGTCGTCGGTGCTCAGCGCAGGCCCAGCCTGGACGAGCAGGACGGCCACGCACCCCAGCCCTGTGCCGCCTGGGTCTTGGAGGCGACGGCGATCTGTTCCTCACGGGTGGCCAGGTCGGCGCGGGGTGCGTACTCGAGGCCACCCCAGCGCTCCCAGGTGTTCTGGTCGAACTGCACGCCGCCGTAGAAACCGTTGCCGGAGTTGATCGCCCAGTTGCCGGTGGCCTCGCACTGTGCCAGGGCGTCCCACACCGAACCGAGCGGCACGAACGGGGCACCGGGCTTGGTGCCCACCTTGACCGTCGCCGCGACCGGCTCGGTCAGCACCTGCTGCCCCCGCTTCTCGCGCTTGACGATCTTGCCGTTGACGGTGGTCACCTCGTAGGTGACGTTGGCGCGGCCGGGCGTGCCCTTCTTGACCACCACACGGCGGTCCTTGATCAGGGTCGGGTCGTCCTGGGTGACGTCGGGCGCGCTGATGTCCTCTTCGACGGTGGTCTCCGAGGTCCGGATGCGGGTGACGTCGAGGGTCATGTCGTCGCGGATCCTGGTGTCGGCGGCCGGGGTCACCTCGTCGGCCGCGGTCAGCGGCGCACCGAGACGCTCGAAGACCTCGGCCACGGTCTCGGCGGGGACCGACTTCACCGACTTCACCCCGCCGTCGACGATGGTCAGCTTCTTCGGGAGGGTCACGTCGACGACCGCCCCGTCGACCGGGATCGGTCCGGCGGCGTTGAAGTTCGGGTCGTCGGCGGCCTGGTCGAGCCCCTGCTGCGCGAGCAACTGGGCCACGTTGACCGCGGTGGTCTGGACCGTACGTTTCTGCCCCTCGATGTCGAGGGTGACGGTCTTCTGCCGGTGGAAGGTGATGGTCTGGCCGTCGGCGAACCCGGAGTCGAGGGACGGCGAGACGACGTCACCGGCGGTGGCGTCATAACCCTGCGACACCAGGAGCGAGTCGACATCCATCGACATCGTGGCGACCTGGATCTTCTGGCCGTCGACGTCGAGGGTGACGTTCTTGTGCATCGTCACGCCCATCACACCGCCCGCGGCAACAGTGACGAGCACGGCCCCGATGGCCACGCGCGCACGCATCGATTCGAGCTGGTGGATTCTGGCGATGACAGACAAGAGCAACATCCTGGTCGACGACATGGTCCCCCGCGCCGCGACAGAATCCGGCGCCGGATCACAGTACGATAACGAGCCGGGATGATTACTGCAAAGGTGCCTGATAGGCGCGTCGCGCATTGGCGCCGAGGATGCCGGCCATCGTCTCGTCGTCTGTTCCGCGGATCGCGGCGAGCGCGCGGGCCGTGTACGGCAGGCAATACGACTGATTCGGCTGGCCACGGTAGGGATGCGGGGTCAGGAACGGCGCATCGGTCTCCACCAGGATCTGCTCGTCGGGGACGAGGTGAGCCGCCTCACGAAGTTCTGCGGCATTGGCGAAGCTCACAGTCCCGGCGAAGCTCAGCAGGTAACCGCGATCGACGCATTCGCGTGCAACATTTCGGTCACCGGAGAAGCAATGCATGATCACGATGTCGGGTGACCCCTCGGCCGCCAGGATGTCGAGCAGATCCCGATCGGCCTCACGATTGTGGATCATCAGCGGCTTGCCGGTCCGCTTGGCGAGGTCGATGTGCCAGACGAAGGCGTCCTTCTGGACCGCGGGGGATGCCGCCGACTCCGACTTGCCCGGCCAGTAGTAGTCCAGACCCGTCTCGCCCACTGCCACGACCCGCGGGTCGGCCACCATCTCCTCCAGTTCGGCACGGGCCGCGTCGTCGAGATCACCGGCATGCGTCGGATGCAGGGCGACCGCCGCGAACGCGCGCTCGTCCCAGTGCGCAGCCCGCACCGCCCAGCGGGCATCGATCATGTCGTCGGCGACGGTGACCACCGCCTCCACCCCCACCGACTGTGCATGGTCGAGGATGGCGCGGACCGACTCGGCGTCCCGGCCACCGCAGGCGGCGAGGTGGGTGTGCGCATCCACCAGGCCGGGCAGCGGTGTCGGATCCGGTGGCGGCTCCCGCCGTCGCCGCTTCTTGGCCTCCTTGGCCGACTCGGCCTTCATCGAGCCCGACTGCTGCTGCGAACCCGACTGCTGAACGGAATCGGGCAGGGAGGAATCGGACATGCGTCCAACTCTAGAGAGCGACGGTCCCGTCGATCACGGTGACACTGCGTCCGCCCACCCAGATGTGATCCCCGTCATCGTCGACGAAGACCCGCCCGGCGCGGCCGAGCGCCGTTCCCTGGGACACCACATAACCCCGTGGCAGCACACCGTCGCCGCGCAGCCACACCGCCAACCCGGCGTTGAGGCTGCCGGTCACCGGGTCCTCGGGCACCGCCACACCCGGCGCGAATGCCCGCACCTCGAAATCCGCACCGGGTTCGGGCCGGTCGCCGGGGTCATACGCGCCGATCAGCCCCACGTCACGGAGTCCGAGGGCCGCGTAGTCGGGGCGCACGTCGAGGACACGCCGGGCGGAGTCGAGCCGCAGCCCCATCCACGGCGGCCCGTTGTCCACCCAGGCGGCGCCCAGGACGTGGTCGGCGTCGAGGCCGAGGGCATCGCGCACCCGTGTGAGCTCGTCCTCGGCGATCGGACCCGACCGCCGCAGCCCGGGGGCGGCGAACGCCAGGCGGTCGGCGTCGCGACGGATCTCGACCAGCCCGATCCCACACTCCTGCACGATCACCTCGCCGCGCGGCACCCCGCCGGCCGCCAGCCAGGCATGCGCCGACCCGAGTGTCGGATGGCCGGCGAAGGGCAACTCCCCGTCGGTGCCGACGGGGGTCGGGGTGAAGATGCGCAGGCGATAGTCGGCGGACGGATCGGTGGGCGGCAACACGAAGGTGGTCTCCGACAGATTGGTCCAGCGCGCGAACGCCGCCATCTGTGTGTCGGTCAGACCCTCGGCGTCGAGGACGACGGCGACCGGGTTGCCGGTGACCGGACCGGAGACGAACACATCCACCTGGGCGAAGCGACGAGACATGGTCCCATCCTTGAACATTCACCGACCTGCAGTCCAGCCGATATCGCCATCGGCCCGTCGCCGACACGCCACCGCACGGACACGGTTACGTCGCATAGCGAGCCGAGCACGCCACCGGCGGGTAGCGTTGCGAACCGTGTTGGGATTGCCAGATACCGTCACCGTCGCACTGTTCGACCTCGACGGTGTTCTCACCAGTACCGCGGTGCTGCATCAGCAGGCGTGGAAGGCCGCATTCGACGCCTTTCTGCAGCAACGCGACGGAGACGACTTCGTCCCGTTCACCGAACAGGACTACCTCGACTACGTCGACGGCCGCCCCCGCGACGACGGCATCGCGGCCTTCCTCGCCGCACGCGGGATCACCGACGTCGACCCGGCCGCCGCCGCGGCGATCGGCTCCGGCAAGAACGAGTTGTTCCTGGAAAGCCTGGAAAGCGGTGGGGTCATGCCCTATCCGGGATCGGTCCGCTACCTGGAGGCCGCGCGCGACGCCGGGCTGCGGATCGCTGTGGTCACCTCGTCGAAGAACGGCAAGGCCGTCCTCGACGCGGCCGGCCTGTCGAAGTTCGTGGAGGTGCGGGTCGACGGACTCGTCACCGCCGAACGGGGGCTGCGCGGCAAACCCGCCCCCGACTCGTATCTTCTCGGCGCGGAGCTGATGGGTGTGCCACCCTCGGCGGCCGCGGTGTTCGAGGATGCGATCTCCGGAGTGCAGTCCGGCGCCGCCGGCCACTTCGGCTATGTCGTCGGCATCGACCGGGTCGGCGGCACACAGGCCGCGTCCATGACCGCGGCCGGTGCGTCCATCGTCGTCAACGATCTCGAGGAACTACTGCCCGTATGAGCAACACTGATCACGCCTTCGGCTTCGACGTCCACCCCTGGCAGCTGCGCTGGCGCGGACTCGACATCGACATGCTCGGACGCACCGAGACCCTCTTCGCGCTGTCGAACGGACACATCGGATTGCGCGGCAGCTTCGAGGAGGGCGAGCCGGTCGATCATCCCGGCACGTATCTGAACGGCTTCTACGAGCAGCGCGGGCTGCCGTATGCCGAAAGTGGCTACGGCTATCCGGAATCCGGGCAGACCGTGGTCAACGTCACCGATGGCAAGATCATCCGGTTGCTCGTCGAGGACGAGCCGATGGATCTCCGGTACGGGCGCACCGAAGAGCACGAGCGCGTGCTCGACTTCCGCACCGGTACGCTGCGCCGCAACACCCTGTGGACCTCCCCCACCGGCCGGACCGTGCGGATCAAGTCCGAGCGCCTGGTCTCGTTCACCAAACGGACGATCGCCGCCATCCACTATGAGGTGGAGCCGGTCGGCGAGGACATGAAGCTGGTGCTGCAGTCGGATCTGCTGGCCAACGAACCGATCCCGATCCCGGGCAACGATCCGCGTCTGGCCGCGGCTCTCGACGCGCCGCTGGTGTCCGACCTCGCGACCTGCCGCAACTACTGGGGAATCCTGGTGCACCACACCAAGGCGTCCGGTCTGCACATGGCCGCGGGCATGGACCATCAGATCGACTTCCCGGATCGCGCGGACACGTTCATCCGCGCCGACGGCGATCTCGCGCGCCTGACGGTGGCCGCCAACGTTCCGCAGGGCAGTCGGCTGAGCCTGACCAAGTACATCGGTTACGGCTGGTCGGCACGACGCTCGGTACCCGCCCTGCGGGCGCAGGTCGACGCCGCGCTGGCGATGGCGATGGAGACCGGCTGGGAGTCGCTGAAAGCCGACCAGGTGGCCTATCTCGAGGACTTCTGGCGTGACGCCGACGTCGAGATCGACGGCGATCCCGAAC
Source organism: Gordonia sp. NPDC003376 (assembly GCF_053589235.1). Lineage (NCBI taxonomy): Bacteria > Bacillati > Actinomycetota > Actinomycetes > Mycobacteriales > Gordoniaceae > Gordonia > Gordonia sp. NPDC003376. The sequence continues at coordinate 46,723 of NZ_JBSFRM010000021.1, forward strand.
TGCAGCAAGCGATTCGGTTCGCGCTCTACCACGTGCTCCAGGCCGGTGCCCGCGGCCAGTCGCGTGCGATCCCGGCCAAGGGTCTCACCGGGCCCGGCTATGACGGCCACACCTTCTGGGACACCGAGAGTTTCATTCTGCCGATGCTCACCTACACGGTGCCCGCCGCGGCCGGCGAGGAACTGCGATGGCGGCACGCCACCATGGACAAGGCCAAGTCCCGGGCCGCCGAACTCGCCCAGCGCGGTGCGATGTTCCCGTGGCGGTCGATCAACGGTGACGAGTGTTCGGGCTACTGGCCCGCCGGGACCGCCGGCGTGCACGTCAGCGCCGACATCGCCAACGCCACCGGACGGTACCTGCGTGCCACCGGTGACGAACAGTTCGAGGAAGAGTGCGGCGTCGAGTTGCTCGTGGAGACCGCGCGGCTGTTCGCCGGGATGGGTCACCACGACGCCGACGGCAACTTCCGGATCGACGGCATCACCGGCCCCGACGAGTACACGGCCGTGGTGAACAACAACATCTTCACCAATCTCGCTGCCCAGCAGAACTTCCGGGATGCGATCACCGCGGTGCACCGGCGACCCGACCTGGCACACAAGCTCGGGGTCACCAATGCCGAGACCGCACACTGGGAATCGTGTGCCGACGACATGGTGCTGCCCTACGACGATGCGCTCGGAGTGCACCAGCAGTGCGAGGCGTTCACCCACCTCGGGGTCTGGGACTTCGAGGCATCTCGCGGGAAATACCCTCTGCTGCTGAACTATCCGTACTTCGACCTGTACCGCAAACAAGTGGTCAAGCAAGCCGACCTGGTGTTCGCGATGTACATGTTCGGGGACCGCTTCACCCCCGAGCAGAAGCTGCGGAACTTCGACTACTACTACCCGATCACCGTGCGTGACTCGTCGCTGTCGGCGTGTTGTGAGGCCGTGACCGCGGCCGAGGTGGGCTATCTCGACCTTGCCTACGACCTGCTCGTCGAGTCGGTGTTCACCGATCTCCACGACCTGCACGACAACGTGACCAGTGGCCTGCACATCGCCGCGCTCGCCGGGGCATGGACCGACTGCGTGGCCGGGTTCGGCGGCATGCGCGACTTCGGCGGCAACATCACCTTCGCGCCGCGACTGCCGTCCCGGCTGGACTACCTGTCCTTCCGCATGGTGGTCCGCGACTCGAAGATCGTGGTGGCCGTGGACAAGTCGATGGCCACCTACCGGTTGTTGTCGGGGCCGCCGATCGACCTGGCACACCACGGCAAGCAGTTCACCCTCACCGAGGGCACCCCGGTCAGCCTGAGCATCCCCGAGATCGAACTGCGGGAACCGCCGAAGGCACCGCCCGGCTGCGAGCCGTACCGACGCGTCTGACCCGGTCCCGCCGGCGCGCGTCATTCACGCACCGGCGGGACCGCGGCGATCGGCGTGGCCCTGCGCGGGGGTCGCCCGACTCAGTGGGTGGGCGTGGCCTGCGGGTCGGGGGTGACGTGGCGGCCGGCGAGTTCGCCGAGTTTGCGCAACACCCGCTTGGACGACTCCGCCCACGGCATGAGGATCGGGAACACGTGGAACATGCCCTCCTCCTCCATCACCGACAGTGGCACACCGGCATCCCGGAGCACCTCGACAAAGCTGCGGATGCCGTCGCGGAACATCTCACGCTCGCCCCAGCAGACGAATGTCGGCGGGAACCACTCCGGGTCGGGGTGACCGTACAACGCCGACACCCTGTCGTCGTTGGGCTGCACACCCCGCAGGTACGGCGCCACCGGGATACTCCACGGCAGGATGTCGAAGGGGGCGTTGTCGACTACCGAATCGTGGTCGAGGTCGAGGTCGATCTCCGGTGAGAACAGCGCCAGCGCAGCCGGTTTGGGTAGATCGTGGTCACGCAGATAGGTGATCAGCGAGGTCGCGAGCCCACCGCCGCCGGAGTCTCCGGCGACGATCAGGTGGTCGGCGTCGATACCCCGGTCGAGGAGACCGCGATACACGTCGACGGCGTCGTGAAGCCCTGCGGGGAAAGGGAATTCGGGGGCCATCCGATAGTCTGGGATGAAGATCTCGGTCCCGGTCAGCCGCACCAGGGCCGCAGCGAAGGCCGAGTACATGATCGGCGAGGTACCGATGTAGCCGCCGCCGTGCAGATACAGCAGCGTGGCGTCGATCGCCTCCTTCGTCTCACCGTCGTCGACGTAGGAGTCGGAGCTGGCCTTCGCGCGGCACCAGAGCCCGCGCACCCCGGCGATCTCGTCGCCGGTGATCTCGACGCCTCCGGCGTTGCCGATCACCGGAGGCAGCACGACGTTGCAGATCCCGTCGAGGACCTTCTCCACCGAACGGAACTCCTCGATGGGCAGGCCCATCGAGTACCCCATGAACGACCGCACGGCCTGACGGGTGAACGACTGACCGAGATTGTCGAGCAGTCCTGCGGGCCCGCGCCAGGGTTGTTGGAACGGCACCCGGGCCAGTCCGTTGGTCACGTTCTGCACCAGCCCCCATACGGCCAAGGCCGCCACCGGTGTCGATGCTGTTTCCACTCCGTCACGATCGGCCATCACCATGGCGCTCAGCCTAGGGGTTCCGGACGAACCGGACCACATGGAGCATCGCCCACACCACGGCTCAGTGCGTGGCCGTGGCCTCCGGATCCGGGGTGACGTGCCGGTCGACGAAGGCGTCGAGTTCGCGGTACACCTCGTGTGAGCTCTCCGCCCACGGCATCAGGATCGGGAACACATGGAACATGCCCCGGCCCTCCACCGAGCACACCTCGACCTCGGCCTTCTCCAGGACGGCGACGTAGTCGCGGACGGGATCGCGGAACATCTCGGAACTGCCCCAGCAGACGAACGCCGGCGGAAACCACTCCGGGTCGGGCTCGGCGCGGGCCGCCGACACCCGCTCGTCGTCGGGCTGGATGCCGTGCAGGTAGGGGGTGACCGGCACGTTCCACGGCAGGATGTCGGTGGTGGCGTTCTCGGTGATCGACGGGTGGTCGAGATCCAGATCGACCTCCGGGGAGAACAGGGCCACCGCCGCGGGCCGGGGCAGACCCTCGGTCCGCAGATGGTTCACCACCTGCGTCGCCAGGCCGCCGCCACCGGAGTCACCGGCGATGACCAGGTGGTCGGCGTCCACACCGCGGTCGAGGAGCCCGCGATAGACGTCCGTCGCGTCGAGCACCCCGGCCGGGTAGGGAAACTCCGGCGCCATCCGGTAGTCGGCGATGAACACCTCGCATCCGGTACCGCTGACCAGCGACGCGGCGAACGCCGAGTACATCATCGGGGTGGTGCCGATGTAGCCGCCGCCGTGCAGATACAGGATGGTGCCCTTGATGGTCTTCTTGTCCTCGGCGTCGTCGACGTGCTCGTCGGCGCTGGCCCGGGCACGCAGCCACAGCCCGGGAACCCCGGCGATCTCGTCGGTGGTGACCTCGACGCCGTCGGTGAGACGGATGAACGGCGGGATCACCACCTGGCAGAGATCGTCGAGCACCTTCTCCATCGAGCGGAACTCCTCGATCGGCAGTCCCACGATGTAGCCCATGAACGAGCGAATCGCCTGGCGGGTGACCGATTGGCCGACGTTGTCGAGCAGTCCGCCCGGGCCGTTCCAGAACTTGCGGAAGGGGACTCGGGCCAATCCGTTGAGCATGTTGTCGGCCAGTCCGACCATCGTCAGCGCCGTCACGGGGGTCGAGGCGGTCTGGACTTCAGGTCGATCGGCCATCACCATGTGGCCAGCTTAAACGCGACACGTATTCTTGGCACCACTATGTCCTCTGATCTGACCAGCACCGACGCGGCCGCCTCGTACGGCGCCGGACGCCCGTACTACCTCACCACCGCGATCGCCTATCCCAACGGCGCACCGCACATCGGGCACGCCTACGAGTACATCTCGGCCGACGCTCTGGCGCGCTTCAAACGGCTCGACGGATTCGACCTCCGATTCCTCACCGGAACCGATGTCCACGGTCAGAAGATGCAGCAGACCGCGGAGAAGGAGGGCATCCCCACCGCCGAGCTCGCCCGCCGCAACTCCGACGCCTTCCAGGCCCTGCAGGATCGGCTCGGCTCGAGCTACGACCGCTTCATCCGCACCTCCGACACCGATCACAAGCGGGCCTCGGAGGCCATCTGGCAGCGGATGGGCGCCAACGGGGACATCTACCTCGACACCTACGCCGGCTGGTACGACGTGCGGGACGAGGCGTTCTACGCCGAGGCCGACACCACCGTCGACGACGACGGCAACCGCGTCGCCACCGATTCCGGGCACGTGTTGACCTGGACCGAGGAGCAGACCTACTTCTTCCGGCTGTCGGCGTACCAGGACAGGTTGCTCGACCTGTACGAGACCCATCCGGAGTTCATCGGTCCCGACACCCGCCGCAACGAGGTGATCAGCTTCGTGAAGGGCGGGCTCACCGATCTGTCGGTGTCGCGCACCACCTTCGACTGGGGTGTTCCGGTCCCCGACCATCCCGGGCACGTCATGTACGTGTGGGTGGACGCCCTGACGAACTACCTCACCGGTGTCGGCTTCCCCGACGATCAGGCCACCTATGACCGGTACTGGCCGGCGGATCTGCACATCATCGGCAAGGACATCATCCGGTTCCATTGCGTGTACTGGCCGGCGTTCCTGTTGAGCGCGGGGCTGCCGCTGCCGAAACGTGTGTTCGCACATGGCTTCTTGTTCAACAAGGGCGAGAAGATGAGCAAGTCGATCGGCAACGTCGTCGACCCGGACACCCTGATCGACGAGTACGGCCTCGATCCGGTGCGCTACTTCTTCCTGCGCGAGGTGTCCTACGGACAGGACGGGTCGTATTCCACCGACGCGATCGTCGCCCGGATCAACGCCGACCTCGCCAACGAGTTCGGCAACCTGGCCCAGCGCACCCTGTCGATGGTCGGCAAGTACTTCGACGGCGCGGTCCCGACGCCCGGCGAGTACACCGATGCCGACCGTGACCTGCTCTCTGCCGCAGACGGATTGCTGTCGGCGGTGCGGAACCACTTCGACGAGCAGGCCATCCACCTCGGGCTCGAGGCACTGTGGTCGGTGCTCGCCGACACCAACCGCTACATCTCGGCGCAGGAACCGTGGAAGCTGGCCAAGACCGACCTCGACCGCACCGGCACCGTCCTGTACGTGTGTGCCGAGGTGGTGCGCATCGTGGCGCTGCTCGCCCAACCGGTCCTTCCGACATCGTGCGGCACGCTGCTCGACCTGCTCGCCGTCGGCGAGCACCGGGATTTCACCGCGGTCACCGAGCGTCTGACGCCCGGGATCCAACTCCCCAAGCCCACACCGGTTTTCCCCCGCTACGAGGGATGATCACCCGTTCGGGACGGCATCGATGAGCGCCACCGCACTCGACCTGCTCCACGCCCTCGACGTCGAGTCGCGGCGTCTCGGGCTGCCCGGACCCGCAGCGCTGATCGGTGACTGGTGGGATGCCGACGCGGTGATCGCGCCGTCGATCGAGATCGTGCGCGACACCCCTCCCCCGGCGCACCCCGACCGATTCTGGTTGGGCTACCTGGGATTCGGCGGACCACGCGCCGGCGAAGGGCCGCTTCCGGAGTGTGCGGGCGGACTCACCGATCGCCTGCTGGTGCTCCGTGGCGGTAGCTGGGAACATGTGGCGCCGGCGGGTTCGCCGATGCCGGATTGGATCGAGCGATGTCTGGCCGACCCGTCTGCGGTGGCCGGTTCCGATACACCTCGCGATGCGTGGTCGGCCGAATGGGTTGCACCCCCTCGTGACCCTCACCTGGTTGCGATCGAGAACTGCCTGGAGGCGATCCGGGCCGGCGAGGTGTATCAGGCGTGTGTGTGCACCCGGTTCACCGGCACCGTGCGCGGCTCCTCCCTCGCCTTCTACACCGATCTGACCGCCGCCACCCGGCCGACCAAATCCGCTTTCCTCCAGGGCGATTGGGGAGCAGTGGCAAGCTTCTCGCCGGAGACCTTCCTCCGGCGCACGGGCAACATCGTGTCGTCGTCGCCGATCAAGGGAACCCTGCCGGCCGACGCCGACCCGACCGCGCTTGCCGCGTCCACCAAGGACATCGCCGAGAACGTGATGATCGTCGACCTGGTACGCAACGATCTCGGCCGTGTCGCGGTCACCGGGTCGGTCCGGGTGGTCGATCTGCTCACCGTCGTCCCCGCGCCGGGTGTGTGGCATCTGGTGTCGACGGTCGAGGCGATCGTCGATCCCACCGTGGACACCAGATGCCTGCTCGAGGCCACGTGGCCGCCGGCATCGGTGACGGGCACCCCGAAGCTGCGGGCGTGGGATCTCACCGCGCAGTGGGAGTCCGATGCGCGTGGGGTCTACTGCGGTGCAGTCGGCCTGGCCGGCCCCGACCATCTGCTCGACCTCAACGTCGCGATCCGCACCGTCGAGATCACGCCGTCGGGGACCGCCGAACTCGGTGTGGGCGGCGGGATCACGATCGATTCCATCCCCGAGCGGGAATGGCAGGAATGTCTGGACAAGGCCGCGAGCATCGTCGGCTTCGAGAGTTCGGTTGAGGTGATCTGATGCAGCGAATCGTTGCCCTCACCGGTGCCGCCACCTGGCGGACGCCGGTCGCATTGGTCCAGGGCCTTCGTGCCCGCAAGACCGTGGTGCGGCTACCGCAGGCAGTCGGCGATCACGACGTGATCGGTGACGACCGCGACGGCCGGGTCACCCGCCTGGTGGTGCTCGGCGACAGTCTCGCCGGTGGTGTGGGTGTCGATCACCATCGTGACACGCTGGCCGGCGGCGTCGCGCGGCGTCTCGCCGCCCGCGTCGACGGCCCGGTGGAATGGCATGTCTACGCGCAGACCGGATTCACCGCGCGCGAGGCGATCACCCTGATCGATCCGGAGGCGTTGTCGGCGGCCGACGTGGTCGTCGTGTCGGTCGGCGCGAACGACGCCAAGAACATGGTGCGCTCACAGCAGTGGCGCATCGACCTGACCACGCTGATGGACGCCGTCGTCGACGGCGCCGCCGACGCCGCGCAGATCGTGCTGCTGCCGGTTCCCATCCTCGACATGTGTCCGGCGCTGCCCGGCACCTTGGCTGCCGCCCTCGGTCGGCGCGCCGCACGGTTCGACGCGGTCGCCGACGAGGTGGCCGCCCGCAACGGCCGGATCCGCCGGTTCGATCGATTCATCCCACCCGGTGACGACTTGTTCGCCGCCGACGGCTTCCATCCATCGGAGTCGTTCCACGGCATCTACGCAGGCCTCATCGATTCCGTTCTGACAACCCCGATCACGCGCTGACACGGCCATGTGTTCCCATGCCACAACCCTGACCGAGGTGCGCGAACCCCGGAGGCGGTCACCACCTCGACTCAACCACCATGCGCCCGTCGGTGGATGAGCCGAGACCGAGCGAAGCGAGGACCCCCGAACGATGATTGAGCCGGGACCGAGCGAAGCGAGGACCCGAGTCGAAATCTCCGCAGCCCGCATCGGATGCGCAACCACCTCTGAGGTGGTCACGCCGACGAACCCGGCCAACAGAGGTTTCGACACGCCTCGTCGCTACGCTCCTCATCGACTCAACCACCAACGGGTGGTTGCTAATTGAGTGGGACAGTCCCGAAC
>NZ_JBSFRM010000021.1:54456-57697 GCF_053589235.1 Gordonia sp. NPDC003376
CCGAACGATGATTGAGCCGGGACCGAGCGAAGCGAGGACCCTCCGAACGATGATTGAGCCGGGACCGAGCGAAGCGAGGACCCGAGTCGAAATCTCCACACCCAGCGTCGGATGCGCAACCACCTCTGAGGTGGTCACGCCGACGAACCCGGCCGACAGAGGTTTCGACACGCCCCGCCGCTACGCTCCCCATCGACTCAACCACCAACGGGTGGTTGCTAATTGAGTGGGACAGTCCCGAACGATGATTGAGCCGGGACCGAGCGAAGCGAGGACCCTCCGAACGATGATTGAGCCGGGACCGAGCGAAGCGAGGACCCGAGTCGAAATCTCCGCACCCAGCGTCGGATGCGCAACCACCTCCGGAATGGTCACGCCTGCGAACACAGCCGACAGAGGCTTCGACACGCCCGTCGCTACGCTCCTCATCGACTCAACCACCAACCGCCTCTTGGTGATTGAGTCGTAGCCGAGCCCGCCAACACTCTCGTCGACCCGACCATCAACGACCAGCATGTGGTTGGGGACTGCGCTACTCGCCGGACCGTGCGGCCAGGACGGCCTCATAGACGTCACGCCGTGACACCGAGGTCCCGCGCGTCGCCTCCTCGCACGCCGCCTTGAGACGCATCCCGCCGGAGACGAGATGCTCGGCGCGACCGACGAGCTCGTCGAGGTCCGGTTCGCTCGCGGTCGCGCCGGCCAGCACCACGGTGATCTCGCCCTTGACCCCACCGGCTGCCCACTCGGCCAATTCTGCGAGATCGCCGCGTCGGATCTCCTCATAGGTCTTGGTGAGCTCCCGGCACACCGCGGCCCGGCGCCCGCCCCCTAGGACGGCCACCGCGTCTTCCAGACAATCGGCCAGGCGATGCGGCGACTCGAAGAACACCGCAGTACGGGGTTCGTCACGCAACTGGCCGAGCCACTCCTTACGGGCGCCAGGCTTCCGCGGCGCGAACCCTTCGAAGCAGAAGCGCTCGGACGGCATCGCCGACACCGCCAGCGCGGTCGTCACCGCCGACGGCCCGGGCAATGCCGTCACCTTCAGTCCGGCCTCGGCACACGCCACCACCACGCGATATCCCGGGTCGCTGACCGACGGCATCCCCGCATCGGTGATCAGCAGCACCGTCGCACCACCGGCGATGGCCTCGACCAGACGGGGCGTGCGGGCGGCCTCGACCTGGTCGTAGTAGCTGATCAGTTCCCCGGCGATCGTCACATCGAGACCGGCGGCCAGGGCGCGGGCGCGGCGGGTGTCTTCGGCGGCCACGATGTCGGCGGTGGTGAGCGCCTCACGCAACCGCGGGGACGCGTCACCGTAGCGGCCCATCGGGGTGGCCGCGAGGACCAACGCCCCGGACGTCGTCGGCTCGGATGTCATGTCCACAGAGCTTACGGCGAGCCGACCACTACCATCGATCGGGTGACTCTCACCGTGGGCGACGTCGGAGCGAACGCACGACATCACGGCGCCGACTTCCCGGCGTCGGCTCAGCCCACGCCGCCGAGCCCGGGACCGGAGATCCCCACCCCCCTGTTCGGACCGACCGATCGTCGTCGCGGACTGGTCGTCGGGCTGGTGCTGGTGGCAATCGCCACGATCACCCGGTTCTGGACGCTCTGGCTCCCCACCGACAAGGGCACGCCGGTGTTCGACGAGAAGCACTACGTCCCGCAGGGCTGGCAGGTCCTGACCGGCGGCAACTGGATCGAGGACAATCCGGCGTACGGCCTGGTGGTACATCCGCCGGTCGGGAAGTGGATGCTCGCGATCGGCGAGTGGTTGTTCGGCTACACCCCGATGGGCTGGCGGTTCATGTCGGCGGTGTCGGGAATCCTGATCGTGCTACTGATCTATCTGGTGGTCCGGCGGATGACCCGCTCGACACTGGTGGGCGCCATCGCCGGGGTATTCGCGATCTGCGACGGGGTCCTGTTCGTCCAGTCGCGGATGGGCATGCTCGACATCTTCCAGACCCTGTTCATCGTCGCCGCGTTCACCGCACTCGTCGCCGACCGCGATCAGGTCCGCGAACGGATGCACAGGGTGTACCTCGAAGGCCGGATCGCCGACTCACGGTTCGGCCCGCGGCTCGGTTTCCGCTGGTACCGCTTCACCGCCGGTGTGATGCTCGGCCTGACCTGCGGCACCAAGTGGTCGGGCATCTACTACATCATCTTCTTCACCCTCCTGGCGATCGGCTTCGACGTCGCCGCACGCCGCGCCTATCACGTGCAACGTCCATGGCTGGGCACACTCGTCCGCGATGTGGTGCCGTCGGGACTGAGTCTCGTGGTGATGCCGGTTGCCATCTACCTGGCGACCTTCATCCCGTGGTTCTCCGGGGAGACATCGGTCTACCGTTATCAGGTCGGCAACACCATCGGAACCGACGGCCCATGGTCGTGGGTACCTGGCGCGTGGCGGTCACTCTGGTACTACGAGTCGGGCATCCTCGAATTCCACGCCGGCCTGACCAACTCCGCCGGCTACCACCACCCGTGGGAGTCGAAGCCGTGGACGTGGCCGATGAGCCTTCGCCCGATGCTCTACGCCATCGAGAACGGCCCCGACCAGTGTGGCGGCGGCGACTGCGTGCGCGCCCAGATGCTCATCGGCTCGCCCGCGATGTGGTGGCTGGCCCTGCCGGTTCTCCTGTGGGGCCTGTGGTCGTGGGTGGTGCGTCGTGACTGGCGTTATGCCGCCGTGGTCACCGCATACGCCGCCGGCTTCCTCCCGTGGTTCGCCCAGATCGATCGGCAGATGTACTTCTTCTACGCCACCGTCCTCGCCCCGTTCCTGGTGATGGGACTGGCCCTGTGTTGCGGGGACATCCTCCGTGGATCTCGGAAGTCGATCCCCGGTTCTCGACCCGAACGGCAGGCCCTCGCCGTATTGGTGGTGGCGATCTATGTCGGTGTGGTGGTCGCCAACTTTGCCTGGCTGTGGCCGATCATGACCGCCAGTCCGATCTCCCCGACGATGTGGCGCAACCAGATCTGGTTGCCGAGCTGGGGCTGAGCAGGTTTCGGCAATCAGGTGGACCGTTTCAGCTGATGGTCGAGCCGACGAAGGGCGCACGACCAGTCGGGCGACAGCCACCTCCGACCCGGTTACGGACACCCCCACCTCACCAGGTTTCGACACGGGTCCTCGCTCCGCTCGGTCCCGGCTCAACCACCAAGCACCACAAACCGATTGAACCAACACCGCGCCCAGCAACACGTCGAATCG
>NZ_JBSFRM010000021.1:57795-98862 GCF_053589235.1 Gordonia sp. NPDC003376
CCTCACCAGGTTTCGACACGGGTCCTCGCTCCGCTCGGTCCCGGCTCAACCACCAAGCACCACAAACCGATTGAACCAACACCGCGCCCAGCAACACGTCGAATCGAAACCCCCTCCAGCCCACGCCGGATGGCAACCACCCCAGACGCGGCTACGGACCACCCCCACCTCACCAGATTTCGACACGGGTCCTCGCTCCGCTCGGTCCCGGCTCAACCACCAAGCACCACAAACCGATTGAACCAACACCGCGCCCAGCAACATTGGGGTTCACCCCACTTCCCCACCGACACCACAGGGGCTTCGACACGGGTCCGCGCTCAACCACCAAGCACCACACACTGATCGACCCCCGACCCATGCGGGCCGGGTGTCGATCAGCGACTCCGCACGGCCTGGGTGACCAGCTCGACGATCTTGTCGTCCGAGATGCCCAGCTGCCGAAGGTTGTTCACATGCTCGACGGTGGCGTACTGTGCCGAGGCCAGGGTCGCGTCCGGGCCTGACTTGATGAACGAACCGCTACGCCCGCGGGTCTCGAGCACCCCGGCGCTCTCCAGCTCCCGATAGCTACGGGCGACGGTATTCGGTGCCACGTCCAGGTCGGCGGCCAGGGCACGGACGGTAGGGATGCGCGAACCCACCAGCAGCACACCGTCGTCGATCAGGGCGAGCACTCCGCGTCGGATCTGCTCGTAGGGAGGCTGACCGGATTCCGGGTCGAGACGCAGGTACGCGCCCAGGTCGATCACAGCGAATCCCGGGCCAGCGGGCACGACATACAACGGGGGCCACCCCGGCCCGAACCGAGCTCGCGGCCTTCGATCTCGATCACCTCGATACCCGAATCCCGCAGGCGCCGATTGGTTTCCACATTCCGGTTGTAGGACACCACCACGCCGGGCGCGATCGCGAGGGTGTTGTTGCCGTCGTCCCACTGTTCACGCTCGGCGGTCACCGGATCGAGCCCGGTGTCGATCACCCGCAGCTTCTCGATCTGCATCGCCTCGGCGGCCGCCTCCACGAACGGTCGTGCGCCGGTGACGTCGATCCGACCGTCGCCGCGTTCGGTCAGTGTGAACGCCGACATCGTCTCGCGGATGTTGGGGTACATCACCACGGCATCGACGTCGACCATCGTGCACACGGTGTCGAGATGCATGAACGCCCGCGCCTGCTCGATCGGTACGGCGAGTACCGTGTGCGCCAGCCCATCACCGAACAGGCTCTGCGCCAGGGCCTCTGCACCTGCCGGGGTGGTCCGCTCCCCCACCCCCACCGCCACCACACCGGGCCCGAGCAACAGGACGTCGCCGCCCTCGACCGGCGCGACCTGCGACTCGTAGGCGCGTCGGGCCCCGGTGAACCGGGGGTGGTGGGCGTAGATCAGGTCGGTCAGCGATGTCTCACGGATCCGTGCGGGCATGGCCAGCGAGGTGATCGCGAACCGCGGGCCGATCCAGAACGAACTGTCGCGGGTGAACAGCAGGTTGGGCAGCGGGTCGATCGCGAACTCGGGCCCGACGTGCATCACCCGCACCAGCGAGGCACGGCCGGCGTGCGGGGCCATCGGGAGCTCGTCGAAGGTCATCCCGGTCATCAGCACGTGCGCGAGCTCCGGCGCCGGCAATCCCCGCAGGTGCGCCGACAACTCGTTCGCCAGGTGCGGGCCGAGCCGACGCGCACTCACCGCTGCCGCGATGCCCTGGATGCGCGCGGCGCCGCTGTGCTCGATGGCCTCGACGAGCAGGTCACCGAGCAGGAACACGTCCACCCCGCGGGCACGGAGTTCGTCGGCGAAGGCGTCGTGTTCTTCCTGCGCACGGTCGACCCACGGCAGGCCGTCGAACAGCAGCTGGTCGCTGTTTCGCGGGGTGAGGCGCCGGAGCTCGTCACCGGGCCGGTGCAGCATCACCGCGCGGAGCCGGCCCACCTCCGAATCACTACCGAGACGGTAGGTGTCACCCGGTGCGCCGGGCGCTGTGGAGGAACCCTCATTCGCCATGGGACAACCGTAGTGCCTGGACGGTGCGCGGTCGCGCGACGACGCGGACGGGGTTCGCGCAGCCGGGGTTCATGCAGCCGGGGTTCATGCAGGGCCGGGGTTCATACAGGGCCGGGGCTGTCGGCCTCGGGGTGGCTCAACTTGGCCGGTTCCCCGACGACGGTCGGCGCGGTCTCGCGGGCGAATCCCCACACCAGGCACGCCACCGCGGCCACGGCCCCGGTGAACACGAACGCCGGACCGAATCCGATCTGCTGGGCGACGAATCCCACCACCACCGGTCCGCTGATCGCCCCGAGATCCGACGCCATGCCGTAGGCCGCGAGCGCCGAACCGCCTTGCCGGCGCTCACCGAGCACGTCGGCGAGGGCGGCCTGATGGGTCGGTGCGAACAGCCCGGATCCGACGCCGGAAAGCGCCGACAGCGCCAGTGCCACCCCGATGCCGGGGGCGAAGCCGAGCAGTGCGGTGGACACGGCCATGGTGGCGAGTCCGGGCAGCATCACGCGGCGGCGCCCGTAGCGGTCGGAGAACCGGCCGGCGAGCAGGATCGCGGAGACGTTGCCGACCGCATAGACCGCGAGCACCACACCGGCCATCGCCGCCGACTGGTCGAGCCCCTCGGTGACGAACAACGGCACCACCGCCACCCGCACCCCGATCGACGCCCAGCCCTGGGTGAAGTTGGAGGCCAGGATCGCACGATAGGCACTGTCGCGCAGCGCCGTCCGCAGGGCCGTCACCCCGTGCCGGGGTGAGGTCGAGGTCGCCGCCGTCCCGGCATCACGCAGTTGGGTGGCCACCACCACCGACGCGATCAGCAGTGCGACGCCGTACACCACGAACGGCATCCGCAACCCGAAACCGACCAGCGCCGCACCGACGAGTGGCCCGGCGATGTTGCCGATCAGGAACCCGGCGGAGAAGAACCCCGACACCCGACCGCGGATCTCGCTGGGCGACAACCGGATCAGCAGGGCCATCGCCGAGATGGAGAACATCGTGGACCCGATGCCGCCGAGTCCGCGAAAGATCAGCAACTGCACATAGTCCTGGGCGAAGGCGCACGCGAACGTGCTCACCGCGACGATCAGCAGACCGGTCAGATAGATCCGCCGCTCCCCGAGTCTCGCGACCAACTTGCCGGCGGGCGGGGCGAACAGCAGGCGCATCAACGCGAACATCGACACGACGAATGAGACTGCGGTGTAACCGACGTCGAAGCTGCGGGCGAAGCTCGGCAACGCGGGTGCGATCAGCCCGTAGCCGAGCGCGATCACCACGTTCGCGCTCAGCAGGACCCAGATACCGCGGGGGATCTGTCGCCAGGCCGGTGTGGTCACGACTGCTCGGGCAGCCGGTCGAGGGCCTCGGCGGTCAGCGTCCGACCGAGTTCGATCATCTCGGTGGCCTTGTGGAAGTCGAGGGTGCGCACCGCTTTTCGGGGCACCCGGATGAGGATGTCCGGCGGATACCCGGCGATCTGATGGCGGGTCAGCGCCACCGACATGATGTCGAGGGACCGGCTGAGCACTTCCATCCGGCCCATCGTCCGCGCCATCCGCACCTCGGGTTCGGCCGAGCGCGTGGCCGCGGGATCGGCGCGGCCGAGCTCGTCGAGCATGTCCTGATAGGGCCCGTCGGCGGTCTCGGGTGCGACGGCCGGGACGTCGAGGCCGATCCGATCGCGGACGGATCGGACGAAGTCCCCCGACAGCAGGGGTTCCATGTTGCGGCGGATGATCCCCTTGTCCTTCGGCTCCCGGTGCTCTCTGGACTCCCGGTGCTCCCTGGTCTCACCGGCGTCCTTCGACGACTGCCTGGACTCCCGATCACGGTCCTTCTCCCGCCCGCCGGGCACCCGGGTCGCCCCGGTGCCCGGTCCGCCGTCGGCGTCGAGTACCACCCCGATGGTGACGTCGCTGTTGACCGCCGACGTGGGCGCGACCGGCAGCGGGTCGAGGATGCCGCCGTCGGCGAGCAGCCGACCGTCGTAGCGGTGGGGTGCGATGACGCCGGGAATGGCGATCGAGGCGCGGATGGCGTCGACCAGTGAACCCTTCTGGAACCACACCGACCGGCCGGTGCCGAGGTCGGTGGCGACGGCGGTGAACGGGATGGCGAGGTCTTCGATCCGTGCGTCCCCGAGGATGTCGCGGACGCGGGCGACGACGCGTTCGGCGCCGATCACCCCACCCTGTCGGGACAGGGACACATCGAGCAGCCGCATCACGTCGAGCTGGGTGAGTCCGGATGCCCAGCGCACGTAGTCGTCGAGTCCGCCGCCGCAGTAGAGGCCGCCGACGAGGGCGCCCATGGACGACCCGGCGACCGATACGAGGGTGAATCCGCGGGCCTCGAGCTCGGCGATCACCCCGATGTGGGCATATCCCCGGGCGCCTCCGCTGCCCAGGGCGAGCGCGACACGGGACCCTCCTGGCATGCGGTCAACCCTATAGGTCGGCCTGATCCTGTTCGTCGAGGAGTCGGCGCGGACCGGGGCCGAGCCGGTTGAGCTCGTCGCCGGGGTTGAGCAGATGGCATGCCCCGAGAGACAGACAGCCGCAGCCCACGCAGGATCCGATCATGTCGCGGAGGCGTTCCAGGAGTGCGATGCGTGTGTCGAGGTCGTCGAGCCAGCGTCGGGAGGCCGCCTCCCACATCGCCTTCGACGGGGACTCGGTGTGGCCGAGTTCGGCGAGCACCTCGGCGATCACGCCGAGTGGGATTCCGGCGACCTGGGACGCCTTGATGAAGGCGACGCGCCGCAGCATCGCGCGGTGGTAGCGGCGCTGGTTGCCGGCGGTCCGGCGCGCGAAGATCAGTCCCTGATCCTCGTAGTACCGAACCGCCGACGGGGCGATCCCCGCTCGCAGGGCGAGCTCACCGACGGAGAGCTCGAGTTTCTTCAGGCCCATCCCTGCGAGCGTATGCCGGTCAGGCCCGAACGACCATCACCGGCAGGTTCGCGTTGTGCAGGATCTTCTGACTGGTGGAGCCGAGCATCAGACCCTTGAACCCGCCGCGGCCACGGCTGCCGACCACCACGAACTGCGCCTTGTACTTGTCGACGGCATCGAGGACGGCCTTGCCCGGCTCCTCCGGCAGCACCTCACGGATGACCTGCACGTCCGGGTAGTCCGAGTGGTATCCGGCGAGCTGCTCGGCGACTGCGGCGACGGCGTCCTGCGACATCCGCGACACCTCGTCGGGGTCGATGCCGTAACCGTGGAGGGCATCGGCGTCGAGCGGGGTCCAGGTGTGCACGGCGACCAGCTGGGTGCCACGCAGGGCCGCCTGCCGGAAGGCCTCCTTGACCGCGGCGGCGCTGACCGGCGAGTCGTCGACACCGACGACCACGGGGCCGTCGTCGCTGCCCTCGGAACCGCACACCACGACGACACGCCCGTGATGGTGGGCGGCGACGGTGGTGGAGACCGAACCGAGGAACAGGCCTCGGACGCTGCCGAGCCCGCGGGTGCCGAGCACGATCATCGCGGCGTCCTTGCCGAGTTCGAGCAGGACGCGGGCGGCGTCACCGTCGACGATCGACGAGTGCACCTCGAGCCCGGGGGCAGTCTCGTGGGCGAGCTTGGCGGCGGCGTGCACCGAGTCGGTGGCATCCTGACGAATGGCGTCGATGACGTCCTGGGGAATGATCAGACCCGGGGCGTAGTCACTGGTGCTGGCATCGTAGACCGCGACCAGCTTCAGTTCGTGGCCTTCGTACTGCGCGGTCTTCGCGGCCCACGCGACGGCCGCATTGGACGCATCCGAACCGTCAACGCCGACGAGAATGGCACTCATTTCGGTCATCTCCCTCTCGTGCTCTCACACGCTCATAACCTTGCTTCCGCTCCCCATCCTGCCCCGACATACGGGGCCCGGCAAAGTGAGGAAAGTCCTGAAATACGGCATATTTCGGCAATGTGTACGCTCGGTGATGTTCACCTTTCCGACAATCTTCCGTCCCACGAGCCGGCCATGTCCCCTGATCCGCATCACCCCCACGACCGCGGCCCCGACAGCACCGACGAGCAGGTGCGTCGCGCCGTCCGCTATGGCGTGATCGTCCTCGGCTTCGGGATCGCCACCCTCGTGGTGGCGATGCTGTCGGGCGACGGGCTGCGCACCGTGCTGGTGATCGTCGCCCCGGCGGTCGTGGGGGTCGGCGCCCTCGGGGCGCTGTGGCACACCTATCGGCAGTGGCGTGCCGGTGGCCGCTGGCAGGTCTGGCAGGGCGCGTCGTGGTTCCTGCTCGCGTCGTTCGTGGTGTTCCTGTTCGCCACCGCGCCGTTCCTGGTGTCCGGCTGACCGTCCACCCGGGCCGGCGTTGATCACCGGCCGGACGACGCCCCGATGGCGCCGTCTCGGCCGGCCGGCCGAGACGTCCGGGCGACCGCCGTCGCGGATCGATGTGGTCACGACCGGTGGCACCGGCAGCGTGGCACGACGCCGCCGATCAGCGCCGGAGGCGGTCGATCCGCTCGGCCACGTCCCCGGCTGTCGCCGGGCGTTCCCCCGACAGCGCAAGACAATTGGCGATCAGGGTGCGTTCCTGGGGATCGAGCTGGTCCGACAAGGCCGGCGGCGTCGAGAGTGCGGCGCGGATCGCCAGCAGCGGCTGTGCGTCGGGTACCTCGCCGTAGACGCCCTGACCGGTCAGCGCGCGGTGCAGCACGGCCCCGAGCGACCAGATGTCGGTGGCCCGCGACGGCGCATCCCCCGCCAGCAGAGCCGGGTCCATGTATTGCACCGCACCGGGCTGCGCGAAGCTGGTGATCGGCTCGTCGGCGGCGAGTACTCGGGCCAGGCCCAGATCCGACACCTTGCCTCCGGCACGGCCGCCGGTCTCGGTGAGCAGCACGCTCGACGGCGTGATGTTGGCGTGCGCGATCCCGGCCTCGTGCAGGGCGTCCACGCCCCGTGCAGCGTCGGCGATCGCCGCGAGCGCGACGTCGCGGGTCAGCGGATGCGTCGGCCGGGCCAGCGATCCGAGCGGGAAGTACTCCATCGCGTACATGAACTGCCCCTGCAGCACCGCGTCGTACAGCGACGCGAGGTGAGGCGAGCGCACCGCGGCGAAGGCGCGGAGCTCCCGGACACCCCGGCGGTAGGCGTCGTCGCTGCACATGCCACCGAACACCTTGAGCACCACGCGGTCGGTGGCCAGGCCCAGCCGCTCGGGCGGGACGGCCAGGTAGAAGGTGCCGTTACCGCCCTCGCCGAGTCGGCTCAGGACGGTGAAGTCGGCCAGGTGCTGCGGTACCTCGACGGTGGCCATGTCAGTGCCTCTCCGGGGATGCGGTCGGATGGGTTCGCGTTCAGATCGGATGTGGGTGCCGAGCGTTCGCCGACGCTCGGATCCACCGCCGCGACGAGCAGATCGATGCGTTGGGCGAGTGGTTCCTCACTGGTCTGCATCTGGTCGATCACGGTGAAGGCCACCGGAACCGAAGCCTGGCCGGCGTCGGCGGGCGCGATGATCAGGGTGCCGGGCAGGACCAGGACGTCGTCACGATCGGTGACCGTGACGTCGACGCCGCGTGCGGCAACCGGCGTCAGGTCGGCGGTGAGCCGACGCTTCGACCCCGAGGTCACCACGGTCAGCGCGCTGTGGGCGTGCACGGCGAGCGCGCCGGCGAGCATCACCGCGGTACGCCCGGAGCGGCGGTCGGCGGCCACACAGACCAGCGGCGCGGCGCCGGGCGACCGGCTCGGGGACGCCTGCTCGTCGACGACGACAATCGGTGCGGCGGTGACCGATTCGGTCAGCGACCGCCATTCGCTGTCCACCACGACGACGTCGGCGTTGGAGTTGTCGGCCATCTCCTGCACGTCGGCGGCGGGGTCGGCGCTGAACCGGCACAGCACCGACACCGAGGCGGCGCCGGTCAGCCGTGAGCCGAGCGCCCCCAGCTTCTCGACGGCCGACGCCATCGCCGACAGATCCGGCACCAGCGGTACCCCCAGCTCGAGACGTTCCGATCGCGCTGCGGTCGGCAGGATCCCGGCGAGGACGACGTCGGTGTCCGCGCCCGCGGCGAACGCACGCCGATGCCGCGACAGCAGGTCCTCGAGGTCGGCGTCGAGATCGGCGAGGACGATCAACGTCCGGGAGGCGGTGCCGGTGGCCAGGGCCTTGCGTTCGGCGGCGGCGATGTCCATGTCCACCACCGCGTCCGGGTACACCAGCCGCAGCAGGGGTTCGGTGAGGACGGTGGTGACCAGTGCCATCACGACCATCATCGCGAACAGCTCGTCGGAGAGGACCCCGAGTTGCTTGCCCGCGCTGAGGATCACCAGCTCGGTGAGTCCGCGGGTGTTCATCAGGACCGCGATCGCCGCCGACTGTCGGCCCGGTATCGCCGACAGCCGGGCCCCGGTGTAGGCGCCGACGAACTTGCCGCCGATCGCGACGGCCAGCACCAGCAGCAGTTGCCACCAGCCGCCGGGGCCGATGCCGGCGAGGTTCACCCCGAGACCGGTGACGACGAAGAACATCGGCAACAACAGCAGCACGCTGACCTGCTCGAGGCGTTCGAGGATGTCACGGGTCAGGTCCTCGGCGTCCACCTTCGGCATCACCGCACCGAAGACGAAGGCACCGAAGATCTGGTGGATGCCGATGAGGTCGGTGGCCGCGGCAGAGCAGAACAACCCGATCAGGATCACCGCGAGGATGTCGGGGGTCATACGTCCGGCCGCGTTGCGCCACATCAGGAGTCTGCGCAGCAGGGGCCGGATCACCAGGAACATGACGGCGGCGTAGACCAGGGTGAGTCCGAGGATCCGGGCGACGGCGAGCGGACTGCCACCCTGGATCACCGCGATCACGAAGGCGAGGCCCGACCACGCGAGGATGTCGTCGACCGCTGCGGCCGCGAGACTGAACACGCCGGGGACGGTCCGCTGCATACCGCGGTCGGTGAGGATGCGGGCGAGGACCGGAAAGGCCGTGATGGACATGGCGATGCCGAGGAACAGCGCCATCCCCAACAACCCGATCTCGGTGCCGCCGACCACGTTGTGCGACGGATAGAGCACCACCGCGAGCCCCGCGCCGAGCGCGAACGGCAGGATGATCGAGCAGATCGAGATGGTGCCCGCGGCCCGTTCCCTGCCCTTGATCAGGCGCATGTCGAGTTCGAGTCCGACGATGAACATGAACAGGACCAGGCCGATCTGCGCCAGCGCACCGAGCAGGGGCCGGACCTCCGCCGGGAACAACCATCCGCTCGGGTCGCCGGGGAGCAGCCCGAGCAGGCTGGGACCCAACGAGATCCCGGCCGCGATCTCGCCGACCACGGCCGGCTGACGCAGCCGCTGGGCGATCCATCCGCCGACGCGGGCAGCGGCGATCACCACCGCGACGTCGATCAGCAGGAATGCCACCGTGTGTTTGTCCATCATCGGGCTCCCGTCGCCCGTGGGAATGCGCTCATGTCCGGGCGTGCGGCGATTCGAAGATGAAGTGGCGGCCACCGATCCGGACATGCGAGCCGGGTGAGAGCACGTGCGGCTGGCGCGGATTCAACCGCACCTCACGGTTACCGAGGGCGGGATCGGCGACGTAGGTGCCGTTCGCCGAGCCCAGGTCGATCACCTGGACGTCCCATTCGACCAGCCGGATCTCGATGTGCCGACGCGAGAGCTGACCCGTCTCGTCGGGCACCCGGATCGGTTTGGGGGTGCCGCGTCGCCGACCACCCGAGCTACCGGGTTCCCGGCCGAGGACGAGGTCCTCGTCGAGCAGGTAGGTCGAGCCGTTGTCGAGCAGCAGCCAGCCCAACGGCGGACGTTCACCCTCGACGAGGATGCCGGTGAGCTGGTCCATGCGGATACCGCACACCCCGCACAGCCACGAGCGCGGATGATTCAGATGCCCGCGGGAGCATCGGATTCCGTGCACGTGGGCACGGGATTCGACGATCTCGACCACCTCGGTTGCCGGGCGTTTGCTCTCCTCCACCGGCAGCGGTTCGCGTTGTTCGGACGACGCGTCCTGCAGGGAGTCCACCTTGAAATCACCGAACGCGCGGTCGGCGTGCCGATGATCGGCGGGGGTCGCCGCACGCACGGGGCCGGCATGCAGCGGCTCGGCATGCAGGGGCTCCGAATGCCGCGGCTCTGGACGCAGGGCCTCGGTCTGCTGGTCCGATCCCGCGGGATCGTGGTGGCCCGGTTCCGGGAGCGCCGGGGCGGGGCGGGGCGGGGCCTTGCCCAGCGGCGCACGCCGATCGGGTTCGACGTCGACGCCTCCGAGCGATGCGGACCGGAACGGCGACGGTGGTGCAGGTGTCGGCTCGGGCTCGTCGTCCATCACCGGCATCGGTTCGGTACTCGGCGGTTCGGTACTCGGCGGTTCGGTACTCGGCGGCTCGGTGCCCGCCGGTTCTGGCACTGCCACGGGTTCCAGCACTGCCACGGGTTCCGGCACTGCCACGGGTTCCGGCACTGCCACGGGTTCCGGTGTCGCCGGGGGTTCTGGTCTCACCGGCGCTTCGGGCACCGCCGGCTCATCATGCGCTGCCGGGGTGGCCGCCTCGACGACGGGTCGTGCGAGCGGTTCGGGCACCGGCTCGTCGCGGACCGGGGCCGCGCGGGAACCCAGGTCGTGGATCTCCGTGCCCCGCAGACCGAGGGGGGTGTGCAGTAGCGCGCCGGCGGCGGGCACGAAACCCTCCACCAGGTCGTAGGTCTCCTCGCCGGGTTCGGCGGGCGTGATCCCCGACAGATACAGTCCCAGACCCTCATAGGGCCACGGGATGGCGCGGTCGAAGGGTTCGTCGCCCCCGGGCTGCAGACGGCGCCCGTCGACCTCACCGAAGACGGTGCCGCTCAGGTAGATCGCGATGCCCACACTGTCCGGCGCGGCGAACGCCACGTCGGCGGTGTGATCGAGATCTGCGGTCGCGACCAGCTGGGCCAGCGCCCGCGCGACGTGGCGCCCGCGGCGCGGCATCCGGTCGGGGACGGCCACCGACTCCTCGAGGGCGAGGATCTCGGGCACCAGGGCACGTGAGCGTTCACCGATCACGCACAGGAAGGCCGGCTTGCGGATCACGATCCCGGGACCGGGCACCAACGTCGCCGTGGGTGTCACGCTGGGACCGCCGACAGGCGCACTCAAAAGAACCGACCTCCTTGGAATCGCCAGTGCGGGAAGATCGCTCGCAGTGGACCGTTGAGCACGACCCACACCACGAGCCACGTGGTGACGAACTGGATCGAGAAGACCAGCGGCGACGGCCGCAGATCCTCGGGCAGCAGCGGGGTGTAGGCCACCACACACCAGGCGGCGATTCCCTCCGGGATGCCGGTGAGCAGGCCGAACAGCGTCGGCCAGTCCTTCTCCCACCGGAACTGCTGGAGGAGGTGGTAGAGGAACTCCCAGGCGATCCCGAGCACGATGACCACCGCGAGCACGGTGAACGCCACGCGATAGCTGGTGGCGAGGTCGGCGCCGTCGGGCAGCAGCGGACCGATGATCAGGGTCCAGACGCCGCCGACGATGGCCAGCACCAGGATCCTGGTCTGCACACGCCCCCACAGAGTCGGCAGCACGTCAGTCCACTCCCTTGCCTCGCACCCAGCGCCACCACTGTCGCGTCGACCGCCACGGTGTCAGCTTCTTGCAGAATCCTTGCCGGGCAAGGTCGTCGACGATCTCCAGGCCGGCGATCTGCAGGCCGAGGAAGGTGTCGACCCCCGGGAAGTAGCCGCCGAGGGTGGCACTTCCGGACGCGTAGATCTTGCCGTTGCCGCTGCGGCAGCCGAGCAGTTCGAAGTCGCGGCCCACATCCATCCGGCCCACCGGGTTGATCCCGGCGCCGGTGTGGTCGAGCAGGTCGGCGAGCAGCCGATGCTCGCGGACGTCGGCCTCGAGTCCGGTGCAGTCGATCACGTAGTCGGCGTAGAGCTCGAACGTCCCGTCCGGGCGTGCCTCCTGGGTGATCGACGCGTACGGGTCGACGCGGACAGTGGCCACCACACCCTGACCGCCGGGGCCCGGCACCAGGGACTCGGCCTTGCCGACGGCCACCCGGTACCAGCCCTCCCGCCGGCCGCGCCTGAGCTGTTCCTGCCAGTCCTTGCGGACCGGGGTGTTGGTGCCGCCCATCTGTTTGTAGGCGGCGGCACGCTCGTGGCCCTCGAGTCTGCGCATCCGCGCCTTGAGCTGCCCGCCCCACACCGACTTGGGATAGTTGAATCCCTGATATGCCCAGCCGTCCTTGCCTTTTCGGCGCATGAAGATATGCGGTCCGTGCGGCTTGTCGACGTAGGTCCGGAAGAGGTGCACGATCTGCGTCTGCAGGCCGAGGGCGTCGCGATCGTCGATCAGCCGCTGCAGCACCCGGGAGGCGACGATGCCGGCACCGCGGATCATCACCGTGCCCGGCCGCCGCTGCAGCGCCTGATAGACCGTCTCGTGCGGCTCGTAGGCGTTGACCACCTTGCTCGCGTCACGGTACTTCTCGCGGAATGCCTGCAGGTCGGGCAGGAGCTTGATGCCCGGATAGCCGATCGCGACGTGCACCCACTGACTGCGGAAGGCCACCCGCTTGGTGGTGTACTGCTGCGGATCGCCTTGCGCCCCGCCATGATTCGGTGTGGCGGTGCCGGGCGCGACACCGGTGCCCGCGGCCTGCGGGGTGAGGATCGTGTAGTAGCCACCCCCGGCGCGCCGCCGGATCATGCGGACCTGCCCGAGCCGAAGGCACTGCAGGTATCCGATCCGGTTGCACTCGGCCTCCATCGACTCGAAGGCGTGACCGGCGCGGGGCGTGTAGTAGTTGCTGAAGATCGGTTCGGTGCCCACGTTCCACAGCGGTTTCAGGGACTTGTCGGCCCACGCCTCGCGCACCGCATACGACGGGAACCCCCAGATGTTGTCCGGGGTGGAGGCCGAGTCCGAGCGCAGCCGCTCGGTTCTCGGGATCTGCGAGACGCGGGTCAGGTACTCGTAGGAGTGCCACGGGACGTCCTGGGGACCGAGCACCGCGATCTGTTCCAGCGGCACTCCGCAGACGCGGAGATAGTCGACGGTCACGAAGGAACCGATGCCGGAGCCGACGGTGACGAACGGGACGTCGATCACCGGGATCCCGGCCTGCTCGACCATCGCGTCGGTCCAGACGTCGGTCTCGATGAGCTCGGGCGTCAGGTCTCCCCCGGAGCGGCCGCCACGCGGCGCGGCACCCGGCGGTGGCTGCGCCGGTCGACCGGCGGGGGGTTGCGCGGGCCGCTGCGGCGGCACCTGCCGCGGCGGAACCGGCGGTTGCGCCGGACCGGGCGGGACGGGTTGGGGCGGGATATGGTGCGGCGGGACGGGTTGGGGCGGGATATGGTGCGGCGGTGCCGGGTTCGGCCGGCCCGGGCCCGGCGGTCGCCCGGGAACGGGCGCCTGCCGGGTCGGCTCGACCGGACCGGGTTGCGCGGGGTACCGCCCGCCGCCGGTCATCTCCGCCTCCGACGAGTCCGGTCGGAGACCAGACGGCCCACCACCGAGACGGCGACAGCGGCGACCACCGCCACGGCGAGCGGCGTGTCGGCCGCCGCGGGTCGGGTCCCGGGCCCGCGACCGGCCGGCGAGCCGGTGGAGACCGGGTGCCGGACCGGTTCGGCGGCCACCGATGCCATCGTCGCCGACAGCCCGGCGACGCCGACCACGAGTTCGGCCATGAACAGCCGGACCCGCCGGGCCGAGGACCGGCGCGAGTCGTGGGGACGCATGATCCTCCAGGGTGAGAGCGGGTGCGTGAATGCAAGCAACTCTAACCCGGCGGGTCCGCGTTGAACCTGCTAACCGATCGAACGGAGGACACCGTGTCGGCAGCCGTCGGAGCCTGTCTACCAGCGGTTTTGATTCACCACCGCAGGTCGACGCCGATCAGTGGCGGTCGCCGTAGCGTCGCCGGAACCGTTCCACGCGGCCCTGTGTGTCGACGAGGCGGGCGGCGCCGGTCCAGAACGGATGCGAATCGCTGGTCACGTCGACCACCACCAACGGGTAGGTGTTGCCGTCGGCCCATTCGACGGTGTCGGCCGAGGTGAGCGTCGACCGGGTCAGGAACTGTGTGCCGGTGGCAGCGTCACGGAAGACGACGGGCTGGTAGGGCGGGTGGATGCCGGGTTTCATCGGGGGTCCTCTCGGTAGGGGTCGCCGACATCGGTGTCGGGTCGGGCCGGGTCGGTGTCGGTGACGGGTAGGCGCAGGTCGGCCGGGTCGGACCGGTCGCACGGGTCGGCGTGGGCATGCCCGAAGGGATCGGGGTAGGCCATCCAGAGCGCCTGACCGTCGGCCATCTCCGCGTCGTCGAGACATGCGGCCCGCAACGCGCGGGCGATCTCGTCCGGGTCGGCGCGGTGGCACAGCACCACGACGGCGCTGTGCCGGTCACCGAACTCGGGATGCCAGCGCAGGGCGGCCAGGGCACTCCGTTCGGGATCGACGGCGGTGACGTCCTCGTCGTCCATCGTGGCGAGCCACGGACCACCGGCGCTGACCTGCAAGGCCTCACCGGCCGATTCGAGCCAGAGCGCCTCGTCGGGCCGGTTGGCCAGCCACAGCCGGCCGCGGGCGCACACCACCCCGTCGAGCAGGGCGTCGAAGGCGGCGTGCAGCCGCTCCGGGTGGAACGGCCGGTCGGAGTCGAACTCGACCATCCCGACCCCACATTCGGGTTCCAGGGGCGGTTGCCCGCGCAGCAGCGGATCGTGCGGACCGTCGATCCGGCCGCGCCTCGCGCCGGCGGGGATCGCCCGCATCAGTTGCGTCGCCATCAGAGCGGTCAGCGGCCGCTGCGGGATCTCCATGATCATCGGCGCTCCGGGCGCGAGCCGACGCAGGACGGCCATCAGCCTCGCGGTCTCCCACCGGTCCCGCATCATCGGATCGGTCCCCTGGACGACGAGCGCGTCGGCAAAGCCGACCTGACCGACGGCCACCTGGGCGAGGGTGCGCTCGTCGTCGACGGCGCCGAGTCCCGCCTCGCCGACGGTGATCTCGCCGGTGGCACTCGTCAGCCAGTCCGACTCGGCCACACACACGATCGTGGCCGAGACCTCGACGTCACGACCGGCCGGCCCGTCGACGAAGCCCGGCATGTCCGAGACCATCACCTGCTCGACCGCCCAGCTCACCGCCTCCGGCTCGAGCAATGAATCAAGATGAACCACAATGGTTTCCACCGACTCCCGACGGTGTAGACGCCGCAGCAGCGGTAGCAGATCCAGGCGTAGCGTGCACGAGACGCAACCGTGTTCGAGGGTGACCTCGGTGATGGTCTCGGTCTCCACACCCTCGAGGTCGACCGACCTGACCGTCCGCATCACCCGTCCCGACGCCACCGCCCCGAGGTCGTGATGGACCAGGGTCGTACCGGCCACGACCAGGGCATCGGCGGTACGGGCGGCCGCCGCGGCGTCGAGGCCGGCCACCAGGATCACCGGCGTGCGCGGCGCCGGGTCGGGGACGCTCGGTTCGATCTCCACCACTCACCTCTACTTTTGACAACGATTTCCATTTGGCTGCTCGCCACGGTAGCGTGCCGGATGCATTAACGCCAATCGTTACCAATAAGGAGATGGGCATGTCCGCACACTGCCAGGTGACCGGGCGCCGACCCGGCTTCGGCAAACAGGTGTCGCATTCACATCGGCGCACCAATCGCCGCTGGAACCCCAACATCCAGCGCCGCCGCTACCTGCTCCCCTCCGAGGGCCGGTACATCACACTCACCGTGAGCGCCAAGGGAATCAAGACCATCGACCGTCGCGGGATCGAGGCCGTGGTGGCCGAACTCCGGACACGCGGGGAGAAGATCTGATGGCGCGCAACGAGATCCGTCCGATCATCAAGCTACGCTCCACCGCCGGAACCGGATACACCTACGTCACCCGCAAGAACCGCCGCAACGACCCCGATCGCCTCGTGCTGCGCAAGTACGACCCCGTCGCACGCCGCCACGTCGAGTTCAAGGAGGACCGCTGATGGCCAAGAAGGCCAAGATCATCCGCAACGAACAGCGCAAGGTCACCGTCGCGCGGTACGCCGCCCGCCGGGCCCGGTACAAGCGGATCATCGCCGATCCGACGTCGGATGCCGATGCCCGCGCCGACGCCCAGCGCAGGCTCCGCGCCCTCCCCCGCGACGCCAGTCCGGTCCGCATCCGCAACCGCGACGCCGTCGACGGCCGCCCCCGCGGCTTCCTCGGCAAGGCCGGGGTGTCGCGGGTGCGGTTCCGCGAGCTCGCGCACCGCGGTGAACTCCCGGGCATCCGCAAGTCCAGCTGGTGACCCACCCACACCCACACCCACACCCACACCCACACCCACACCCACACAGGAGCATCCATGAAGAAATCGACGGGTAGGAAGCGACCCGCCCGCGACCCCAAACCGTCGGCCCGGGCGCACAACCGGCTGACCGCGCTCGGCATCACCGCATCCGGCCGGGAGCCGGTGGACTACAAGGACGTCGCCACGTTGCGGCACTTCATCTCCGACCGCGGACGCATCCGGTCGCGCCGCCTCACCGGCCTCACCCCACAACAGCAACGTCAGGTCGCCACCGCGATCCGCAATGCCCGCGAGATGGCGCTGCTGCCGTACGAGTCCCGACGGTGACGGCCCCTATCCGCCCTGCAGATCGAGACTGATCTCCTCGGCATCGAGCTGGCTGAGCACCTTCGACAACGTCTCCGACGAGTACTTGCCCTGCCGCCGCATCCGCAACAGATCCGTGCGCTGGGCCTTGATGATCTCGCGGCGCACCGCACGCATCTGGGCACGTTCGGTGTTGCTGAGCCCGAAGGTGGCCCCGGTGCCGACGCCGTCCTCGTCGTCGTCGGCCTCGCGGTTGGCCTGCTCGATGCGGTCACGCAGCCACGGGACGTGGCGGACCGTGTCCGAGTTGGCCATCACCTGCTGCACGGTCCGGTCCATCTCGGCGCGCACGCGCAGACGTTCGGCGCGGGTGTCGGCGGTGGTGTCGGGCAACCGCAGGCCGCGGATCAGCCACGAGAGCGTACCGCCCTGCAGCAGCAGCGACGCCGCCGCGACGACGAAGGCGGTGAGCACGAGCAGCGACCGTGCCGGGGTGTCGGTGGGCAGGGTCTGCGCCGCAGCCACCGTGACCACACCGCGCAGGCCCGCCCACACCACGATGGTCGCCTCCTTGGGGCCGATCGGTGCATCGTCGTAGTAGTCGATGTCGGCGAGCGCACGGGTCACCCGGGCATTGATCCGGCCCGCGGTCTCGGGCGACACCACGGTCATGTCACCGAGGTCGGGATCGCGGCGACTACCGAACCGGAAACGCCACCGCCATCGGGAGAACCTACGCCGCAACGGCCGGCTGTCCGGTTCGGTCGCGACGGTCGGCGTGGCGGTGAAACCCTCGAGTACCGGGCGCAGTGCCTCACCGCGTCGCCGCCGGCGTTCCAGCACCCCCACCAGGGGCACCACATAGACCGCCCGCACCACCAGGGTGACACCGAGCGCCGCCAGTCCCAGCCACACCGCGTGTATGACGCCGTCGTGCTCGTTGCCGACGTCGACGACGAGGCCCCACAGCTCCAGGCCCATCAAGAAGAAGACGCCGCCCTCGGCGAGCATCTCGACCATCTTCCAGTTCTGGGTGTCGGAGATCCGGTGCCGCGACGTGAGGTAGCGGACGGCCCCGGCGCCGGTGATCAGGCCTGCGGTGACCGCGGCGACCAGACCGGAACCGCCGAGTTCCTCGGTGGGCAGGTAGGCGAGGTACGGGACGGTGAACGAGATGGCCGTGTTGACCGCGGGGTCGCTGATCCGGGCACGCACCCGCAGGTTCAGCATGCCGATCACCGCACCGATCACCACGGCCACGATCACCGAGTAGAAGAAGTTGAGCACGACGCCACCGAACGAGATGGATGCGGCCATCGCGGCGACGGCCGCGCGCAGCAGTACCAGGGCCGAGGCGTCGTTGAGCAGGCTCTCCCCCTCCAGCACGGCGGTGACCCGGGACGGCACCCCGAGTTTCTTGGCGATGCCGGTGGCGACGGCGTCGGTGGGGCTGACGATGGCGCCCAGGGCCACACCGGTGGCAAGGGTAATGCCGGGGACCACCGCCCAGATGAACAACCCGAGCACGAGGGCACTGATCAGCACCAGCAGCACCGACAGCGCCGAGATCGCACCGAAGTCGCGCCGGAACTCCATGGCCGGCATCCGGACCGCGGTCGCATAGAGCAGCGGCGGCAGCACACCGACCAGGATCCACTCGGGATCGAGGTGCACCGCGGGCACCACCGGCAGGATGCCGATCACCGCGCCGATCACCACCAGGGCCAGCGCCGGCGGTACGTGCACCCTGGGGCCGAGTTCCACGACTGCGGTGATCAACAGGATCACGCCGATCACGATCAGGATCTGCTCCATGCCAGACATCGTGCCGCACATCGTCCGGCTGTCCGCGTCGGTGCCGGTCATCGCCGATCGTTACATCGGATATTGACGCATACAGTGACCCGCGTTACCGTCTATGACAACGAACATTGTCACCGTGCGGTCGCCGTCCACCGTTGCCGCCGTCACACCCGGGGAGTTCTGAGATGACCGAAGCGCTTCGCTACGAGCCCGAGAATGCCAGGTCCGACGCGGACGACGACTACCTCCAGGTCCTCGACGACCTGTCGGCCGCGTCCGTCCACCGCAACTTCGATCCCTACCTCGACATCGACTGGGATGCCCCCGAGATGGCCGTCGTCCCCGACGACCCGCGTTGGATCCTGTCGTACGAGGTCGATCCGATCGGCCGTCATCCGTGGTACCAGGCGCAGCCGCAGGACAAGCAGATCGCGATCGGCATGTGGCGGCAGGCCAACGTCGCCAAGGTGGGCCTGCAGTTCGAGTCCATCCTGATCCGCGGACTGATGCAGTACAGCTTCTCACTGCCCAACGGCGCCAAGGAGTTCCGGTACACCACGCACGAGTCGCGTGAGGAGTGCAACCACACCCTGATGTTCCAGGAGCTGGTCAACCGGGTCGGCATGGACGTGCCCGGCGCCAAGAAGTACTACCGCCGGTTCTCGCCACTGGTCCCGCTGGCCTCCACCCTCTTCCCCACCGTCTTCTTCTTCGGTGTGCTCGGCGGCGAGGAGCCGATCGACCATCTGCAGAAGGACTTCCTGCGGACCAGCGAGGACCTGCATCCGGCCATGGCCGCGGTGATGCAGCTGCACGTCGCCGAGGAGGCCCGCCACATCTCCTTCGCCCACCACCATCTGCGCGAGACCGTGCCCGCCAAGGGCCCGGTGCAGCGGTTCATGCTGTCGCTGGCGATGCCGATCACGATGCGCGTGCTGGCCGGCGCGATCATGGTGCCGCCGCGCCGGTTCCGTCGTCAGTTCGACGTCCCCGACGAGGTGATGCGCGAGATCTTCTGGAAGTCCGACGAGTCGAGGCGCGTGCTGCGCAACGTCTTCGGTGACGTGCGGATGCTCGCCGACCAGTGCGGCCTGATGAATCCGGTCTCGCGCACCCTGTGGCATACCCTGGGCGTCTCCGGTCGCAAGTCGCGCTACCGCAGCGAACCCACCTACGCCGCGAGCTGATCCACCGATGCCCCACGTCGTCACCCAGGCGTGCTGCGGCGATGCCTCGTGTGTCTACGCCTGCCCGGTGAACTGCATCCATCCGACGCCGGACGAGCCCGACTTCGGCATCGCCGAGATGCTCTACATCGACCCCGGCACGTGCGTCGATTGCGGTGCCTGCGTCAGCGCGTGCCCGGTCGGGGCGATCACCCCGTCGCATCGTCTGACACCCGGTCAGGAACGCTTCGTCGACATCAACACCGGAATGTATGTGCCACTCCCCGACCCGGCCGCACCGGATGCGTCAGATCCGTTGGGCCTCACCGCAGCCCGTTTCCCGGTCGACCCGGTCCGGCGGTTGCCGTTGGCGCCGGTGGGTCATCCCGGGCCGCTGGCCGTCGACGGTCCGGTGTCGATCGGGATCGTCGGGTCCGGTCCGTCGGCGATGTACGCCGCCGACGAGCTGCTGCGGCACCGGCAGATCTCGGTGACCATGTACGAGCGGCTCGATCGCCCGTTCGGTCT
Organism: Gordonia sp. NPDC003376; assembly: GCF_053589235.1. Lineage (NCBI taxonomy): Bacteria > Bacillati > Actinomycetota > Actinomycetes > Mycobacteriales > Gordoniaceae > Gordonia > Gordonia sp. NPDC003376. Next base: position 77,908 of record NZ_JBSFRM010000021.1, read on the forward strand.
CGCCCGCTTCGGCGTCGCCCCCGACCACGGTTCCACCCGCACGGTGACGCGGCTGTTCGACGACATCGCGCGCAATCCCGCACTGGAGATCCGCCTGCGCACCGAGGTCGGCCGGGACGTCACCCTCGCCGAGCTGCGGGCCCGGCACTCGGCGGTGATCTGGGCCGGTGGCGCCCCCACCGACCGCGCGCTGACCCTGCCGGGTGCCGAGGCCGTCGGTGTCACCAGCGCGACGTCGTTCGTCGGCTGGTACAACGACCACCCCGACTTCGCCGACCTCGCCGTCGACCTGCGTGTGCAGGAGGCCGTGGTGATCGGCACCGGCAATGTGGCGCTCGACGTCGCCCGCATCCTGGTGCGCGACCCCGACGACCTGGCCGACACCCCGATCGCACGGCGGGCGCTGGCCGCTCTGCGCACGTCGACGGTGCGCCGGGTGACGCTACTCGGGCGTCGCGGTGCCGAACATGCCGCCTTCACCCTGCCGGAACTGGTGGGGCTGGTCGACGGCGGTATCCCGGTGACCATCGACGCCTGCGAGGTCCCCGACCCGACGATCACCACCGACCCCACCATCCGCGGCAAACTCGAGCTGCTGCGCGAGGTCTCCGCACGCCCGGTGCCCACCGCGCCGCACATCCGATTCGCCTTCGGCCGCACGCCGGATCACCTCGAGGTGACCGACGGCCGGGTCGGTGGCGTCGCGGTGACGCGCTCCGACGGCAGCACCGATCGTCTCGATGCGGGACTGGTACTCGGCGCGATCGGCTATCGCGGCAGGCCGGTGCCCGGCCTGCCCTTCGACGAGTCCACCGGGACGATCCGTCACGACGCCGGGCGCATCGTCGACGCCGACGGCGCCGTCCCCGGCATGTACGTCACCGGCTGGATCAAGCGGGGACCGTCCGGGTTCATCGGGACCAACAAGACCGACTCGGCCGAGACCGTCACCGCGCTGATCGCCGACCTCGAGGCCGGGCGTCTGCCGCGCACCCGGGCGCGCCGATCCCGCCGGACCCTGTTGCGCACCAGGCGCGCTTGAGTGCCAAAACGATTCGTGGACAGAAGGATTCGTAGACAGTAGGTGTCGAACACAGGAGGATTCGGGTCACCCCGGATTCTTGGCCGCGTCGATCGCGGCGCGGACCGCGTCGGCGCACTCGTGTCCGGCCTGTTCGGGTCCGAGTCCGACGTAGAAGGAACCGGTCTCACCGGACTCGATGCGCAGGCCGGTGATGCTGAGGCCGGCCTCCGCGTCGGACACGCGGTCGGCGTGCGGGATGGAGCGCCGCGCCACCGACAGCGCCACCAGCGGTCCGGACAGAACGCTCTCGCCGCGCACCGCACCCGAGATGGCCACGATCAGATGGGTGGGGTGCACGATCACCAGGGTCTGGTGCTCGGCGTCGGGATCGGCGGAGTTGGCCCGCCGCTTGAACGCGCGCCCGAGCAGCGACGACGACGGCGGGTTCTCACTTCGGGTGAGCCAGGCGGGAAGTCCGTCGGTGATGGTGAGCTGGTGCGACTGCGCGTGGTTGCGCAGTGCGTCGCGGAGCCCGCGGGGCAGGTCGCTGAGATCGGCGACCGAGGTGCTGCGGCGATACGGCGAGGTCATGGCTGCCACGCTACGGCGACGACCGCGGTTCCGTCGTCCATCGATCCATCGTTCGCTATCAAATCGTTGTGGATCGGTCGATGCACATTTGCTCTCGCCGGGGTAACCTCGTCCGTGCGATGGGGGGTGAACCGCCGATGCGCGAGACGATCTCCCGTTTCGACTACATCGATGCAGCACAGGCACTGGGTGACCGGTTCGCCGCGTTGGTGTACGACGTCGAATCCCCCGAGGTCCGCGTCGAGTCCCACCGTGGATGGTCGCTCGCCGACTGCGTCGGGCATGTGGCCTGTGAGCCGTCGCGCTACCTTGCACTGACCCGCGGCGACGACGAATGGCCTTCGCACCCAAAGTATCTCAACGACATCTATGCCAAGCAGATCGCCAATCTCCCCACCCGGGACGTCGGCGACCTGGTCGAGATGTTCCGCGCCGACCTGGCCGAACTGCTCGACACCGTCGAACACTTCGGCGCCCGCGTTCCGATGATGCGGATCGCCGGGCAGCGTCGTGTCCGGGCCGACGCCGCGTTGGGAATCCTGATCGGCGAGATGGCCGTTCGCGGCCGGGACATCGCACGCTCGCTCGGGCGGCACTGGTCGATCGACCCGATGATCGCGCCGATGGTCACCCGCGGTGGCCACGAACTCCTCCGGCCGTGGGCCGACCACCACGTCTGCTCGGGTCATTCGGCCACCTACGACATCCGGATCCGGCAGACCGGCGAACGGATCGTGTACCAGTTCCGCGACGGCCGCCTGGAGATCGATCCCACCGACCCGGAGCCTGCCGACGTCCACATCAGCATCGACCCGATCTCGGTGGTCTTGGCCGCGCACGGCCGGTTCACCGCCGCACCGTCCATCCTGGCCGGACGGTGTGTGGCATGGGGCGCCCGGCCGTGGCTCGCGCTGGGTCTGAACCGCAGGCTCGCCGACGCCCGCAGCCACTGCGCGCCACACCCCGGACGTCTGCAAACCTGACGTCGGTACCGTCACCGGTGCCGGTCGGCGCGTCAGAAGGCCTCGCTGATCAGCACCGCGACGGTGCCGGGTTCCCGGGCATCGAAGATGTGCGGGAGATCGCCGGGATAGCAGATGTAGTCACCCGGCCCGAGCTCGACCGCATCGTCGACGGGCCCCACCAGCGCGCGCCCCGCACTGATCACCACATGCTCGACGATGCCGCGCGCGTGCGGCAGCGACCGCCGCGGCGAGTCCGGCTCGGCCCGGATCAGGTAGAGGTCACGCCGTGAGCCCGGCCGCGCCGAGGACAGCAGGGTCGTCAGGTAGTCGGCGTCGGCGGCCGCGATCACCGGCCCCTCCCCCGCACGGATCACCTCGACGCGCGGTTCGGGCGCGTCGAGCAGCGCCGAGAACTGGATACCCAGGGCCGTACTGAGCGCCCACATCGTTTCCACGCTGGGGTTTCCGACGCCGGACTCGAGTTGGGAGAGCGTCGACTTGCCGACGCCGGCCCGGCGGGCCAGCTCGCCCAGCGAGAGTCCCGCCCGCGCCCGCTCGCGCCGAAGACCCGCCGCGACGAGCTGTTTCGGGTCGAGCTGTTGCCGCGGATCGGTCCGCACGGCCGGATCGTCCGGTTCGCCGGACGATCGTCCATCTTGACGAACACCTGTCATGGTGTTCATTCTAGTAGACATGCGTTCGTCGGACAGAACACCTGTCGTGCGCGCCCCCTGGCGCGATCTGGATGCCGCCACCGTTCGGACGGTTGCGGTGATGTGCCTGTCGGTGATGGTGATCGGGATGTCGTACGGGGTGTCCGGGCACGGCGCAGGACTGAGCTGGTGGCAGCTGGCGATCATCGCCGTGGTGGTCCTGGCCGGGTCGTCGGAGTTCGTCTTCGTCGCGGTGCTCGCCGCCGGTGGCGCTCCCCTGCTCGGCGCCGCCGCCGGGTTGCTGGTCAACACCCGTAACCTCGGCTACGGACTGGCCGTCGGCCGTCACCTCGACCGCGGGCCGTCCATGCTGATCGGCGCCCACCTGATCAACGACGAGACCGCCGCACTGACCGCACCGGAGACCGACCGGCGTCGGGCACGCGCGGTGTTCTTCCTGTGCGGCATGGGAATTCTCGCCTGCTGGCCCGCCGGGGCCGCACTCGGCGCACTGCTCGGGAGCATGGTGGCCGACCCGGACGTCCTGGGCCTCGATGCCGCCTTCCCCGCACTGCTCGCCGCCCTCGCCATCCCGGCGTTGCGCGAGAGGTCCACTGCCACTGCGGCTCTCATCGGCGCGGGAGCGGCACTGGCGGCGGTGCCGTTCGTCCCGCCGGGCGTTCCGGTGCTGATCGCCCTGGTCGGAATCCTGCTCACCGTCCGAATGGGCCACGCGCCCAGAGATTCTCACGATCAGATCGAGGAAGCGGTCCGATGAGCCACAGCATGTCGGTGGTGATCGGCGTGGCCACGCTCGCACTCGGCACCTACCTCCTGCGGATCGCCGGACCCGCGCTACGCAGCAGGGTGTCGGTGCCGCCGAGGATTGCCGCACTCATGGACCGCGCCGCGGTGGTGTTGCTGCTCGCCGTCGCCGCCACCGGCGCGATCTACGCCGGACACGACTTCGCCGGTTGGGCCCGCGCCGCCGGGGTCGCCGTCGGCGTGATCGCCGCGGTCTGCCGGGCACCGATCGCCGTGGTCGTCGTCCTCGCCGCCGCGACCGCCGCCGGTCTACGCACTGTCGGCGTCGCCTGAAAGTCGGGGAAGGTCCGGAAATCGGGGGAAGTCCCGAAACTCGGGGAAGGTTGCGCCTCCGACACCCGCCCAACCCTCCCCGCCACGCGCCGAAACCAGGGGAAAGTGACCCTCCCCGACATTCATCACCTTCCCCGCGTTGCAACTCGGGGAAAGTCCCGAAACCAGGGGAAAGTGACCCTCCCCGACATTCACCACCGTCCCCGCGTTGCAACTCGGGGACAGTCCCGAAACCAGGGGAAAGTGACCCTCCCCGACATTCATCACCTTCCCCGCGTTGCAACTCGGGGAAAGTCCCGAAAGTCGGGGAAAGTGACCCTCCCCGACATTCATCACCTTCCCCGCGTTGCAACTCGGGGACGGCGATGCACCTAAGGGAAGGCGAGCTTCCCCGGGTTTCCGACCGACCCGCTTCCCCTGGTTTCTGAACGTCACGACCGAACCGATCCTTGTATATACCTACGAAGTAGGTTTACCCTGTGATCTGTCTAACAGATCCGACGCCGGGAGGCCGACGTCGACGGCGAAAGCGGGGAAGACCATGCGTGCACTCATCGGCGGAAAGGGACCGGACTGGGTCCGCGAGGACATCACTCCTCCCGACCAGCTCGGTGCGCTCCGTATCCGGGTGATGGCGGCCGGGGTCAACCGGGCCGATCTCTACGCCCTCGAAGGCAGCTACACCGCCAACTCCCAGGGCGACGGCCCGTTCACCGCGGGCATGGAGGTGGCCGGGGTGGTCGAGACCGCCAGCCTGCTGAGCCCGGATCTACCCGCGGGCACCCGGGTCATGGGCATCACGGTCGGCGCCTTCGCCGACAACGCGATCTGCGATCCGCGCCTCGTCGTCCCGATCCCCGACGGCCTGGACTTCACCGACGCCGCCTCGTTGCCGGTCGGGCTCATCACCGAACACGACGCGCTGGTCACGCAGGCCGGATTCACCGCGGGCGACTCGGTGCTGATCGTCGGCGCCACCTCGTCGATCGGCCTGATCGGGGTGCAGATGGCCAAGGCCCTCGGCGCCTCCACGGTGATCGCGACGACGACCACCGACACCAAGCGCCAGGCCCTGATCGACGCCGGCGCCGACGTCACCGTCAACACTCGGACCGAGGACCTCGCCGAGGCGGTCCTCGCGGCCACCGACGGCGCCGGTGCCGGCATCACCCTCGATCACGTCGGCGGACCGCTGTTCGCGTCGCTACCCGCGGCCACGGCGATCGGCGGCACCATCGTCAGCATCGGACGCCTCGCCGGTGCGGGCACCGAACTCGATCTCGACACCGTCGCATTCCGGCGCCAGCGGCTGCTCGGCACCACCTTCTCCATCCGCACCCGGGCCGAACTCGCGGCCGTCGTCGGCGCCCTGACCGACCAGGTGCTACCCGCCGTCGCGAGCCGCGCGATCACTCCGCGACTCGATCGGGTCTTCGACGCCGACGACGCGCAGGCCGCGGCCGAGCACCTGCGGTCCGGGCAGGGTGTCGGAAAGGTGGTGCTCGACTTCTCCGCCGCGCACACCACCCCCGATCCGACCCCGGATCCGGTGGCCAACATCTTCGGTGGCATCGCCCAGATCGGTTACGTCGTCCGCGATGTCGAGGCGTCGATGCGCGGCTTTCTCGCCACCGGCGTGGGCCCGTGGTTCTACTTGAAAGGCGTTCGGCCACAGAACTTCACCTATCGCGGCGAACTGTCGGACATGGCGATGGACGTCGCCATCGCCAACAGTGGTGGCGTGCAGATCGAGCTGATCAGTCCCACCGACGACGCGCCGTCGATGTACCGCGACTTCCTCGACGCGGGTAACGAGGGCGTGCAGCATCTGGCGTACTGGAGCGAGGACTACCAGGGCCTCTACGACCGCGCGCTGGCCGCCGGGTTCACCGTCGGGCAGGAGGGCCAGATCGGCGGCGACGACGGCCGCTTCGCCTACCTCGAGACCGAGCACCACCCGGGAACGGTGGTGGAGATCTCCGACGTCGGCGGCACCAAGAAGTTCGTGTTCGGCCTGGTCAAACTGGCCGCCGACAACTGGGACGGCTCCAATCCGATCCAGGAGATCGACGCGAGCCTGATCGGTGGAGATCCGGCGGCCCTCGCCGAGATCATGGCGGCGCTGGGCTGATCAGGCCCCACCGGCGAGCGGGCGGCGACGGCGTGGGGCGGGTCGGGCAGACTGGTCGGGTGGATTCCGCGCCCGAGCCTGCCCCCGCCAAACGTCGTGGCCGCCCGCCCCGCGGCAGCCGCAACGCCCTCACGCGCGATCGTGTCCTGCACGCGGCCCTGGCGATCGTCGACGCCGAAGGGCTCGACGCGATCACCATGCGCCGGGTGGCCAAGGAACTCGACGTCGACCCGATGAGTCTGTACAACCACGTCGACGGCAAGGACGGAATCCTCGACGGCCTCGCCGAGATGCTGCTGTCGACGCTGGCGGACACGCCGTCGTCGGGCGATCCCCGCACCGACATCGAGATGCGCGCACGCGAATTCCGGCATGCGATGCTCGAGCATCCGAAGGCCGCACCGGTCGTGCTCACCCGCCAGCTCACCTCGCCGGCCGCGCTGGCACCGATCGAGTCGGTGCTCGAACCACTACTGGCCCAGGGGTTTCCAACTGATCAAGCAGTCCACGCCATGCGCACGGCGCTCGCCTTCCTGCTCGGCACCCTGCTCCGCGAGGTGGATGCCGGGCCCACGTTCGGCACCGATGACCCGGTGGCGAGCGCGCAGCGCCGGGACGATCTGGCCGGCTCCGGCCTGCCCGCCGTCGCCACCGCGGCCGCCGACCTCGCCGTGTGCGATCACGAGGCGGAGTTCGAGTTCGGCCTGCACGTCATGCTCGACGCACTCGACCGGATGCGACCGCAGCCCGGACCGGAGGAGGAGTCCGAATCGCGCTCAGGGTGAGTACTTTTCGATGAACGGGTCGGTAACCCGCCCCAGCACCGGCAACTCGAGTCGCACACCCTCGCGATCGGCTCGTGCGGTGAGGAACTCCATACTCGTGGTGAAGTCGTCGAAGAACTCCGGCAGTGGGACGAGCGGTCGATCCAGTCCTCGGGTGAAGTTGTCCCAGTGGATCGGGATCACCGTGCGGGCACCGGTGTCGGTGACGAGGGTCTGCCAGTACGTGTCACGGAACCCCGGGGTCTGCTTGCCGAGCACCCCGATGCCGAGATACACGGTCTCGGCGTGGTATCCACTGATCACGCCGGCCCGCATGTTGGCGCTGGCGTGGATCATCAGCTCGCGACCGTCGTGCTCGACGTGCAGTGTGTAGCAGTCCCCGGTCCGATAGTCGGTGGCCTTGACGCCCGGCGACATCGGCGCATCGATCGACCCGGGTGCGAGGTCACCCGGACTGTGTTCGGCCGGCAGCGCCGTGAGCGTGAACGCCCCGACCCGGTACGGTTCACCGAGGGTGACGAGATCGAAACGGTCGTCGTCGAATCCATGGCCCCGGGCGATGTTGCGGGTCGACGACGACCCGAGCAGCCGGGCTCCGGTCATGTCGGCCACGTCGGCCGAATCGAGCGCGTGGTCGTAGTGCGAGTGCACCACGAACACGGTGTCGACCGCACCGATCCCGAATCGGTCGAGGGTCGCACGGATCACGGCGCGGTCGGGCCGGACCCGCCCGGCGCGCACGCGCACGAGCCCAGGGCGCGTGAAGAACCCGTCGGTGAGGATCGTGCTGGTGCCGTCGGTCAGCAGCAGGGTCGACACACCCAGGAATCGGGCGTGCACCTTCCCGGCCGATCCTGATACAGCCGAAGGTGATTCGAGATGCCGCCACGGATCCAAAGACGGGGATCGGAGGCCGCGAAGGATGGTCAGCGGTCCCGGCGCGCCCATCAGAGCACACTCCGTGCCGCGGCCCGGCCGGCCTGCCGGCCGGAGAACAGGCAGCCACCGAGGAACGTGCCCTCGAGTGCGTTGTAGCCGTGCACGCCACCTCCACCGAAGCCGGCGACCTCACCGGCGGCGTACAGACCGTCGACGGGTTCACCATCGGCCCCGAGTGCCCGCGAATCGAGGTCGGTCTGTATGCCGCCCAGGGACTTTCGGGTCAGGGTGTGGAGCTTGACCCCGATCAGCGGGCCATGGCGCGGGTCGAGGAGTCGATGTGGCGCGGTGGTCCGGCTGAGCCGGTCGCCGAGGTAGCGCCGCGAGTTGTGGATCCCCTGGATCTGGGCGTCACGCGCAAAGGGGTTGGACACCTGAAGATCTCGCTGTTCTATCTGTTCCCGGACGACGGCGGCGTCGAGGAGTGGCCGCTCGGTGAGCGCGTTCATCCCCGACACCAACTCCTCGATCGTGTCCGCGGTGACGAAGTCCGTTCCCTGCTCCTCGAAGTCCTTCACCGGTCCCGGAATTCCGCGGGCGAGGCGGGATCGCACGACGTCGAGTTTGGTACCGCCGGTGATATCCGGATTCTGTTCCGACCCCGACAGCGCGAACTCCTTCTCCAGGATCCTGCGGGTGAGGACGAACCAGGAGTGATCGTGGCCGGCGAGGTCGTCGGTGGTGCGCAGGTAGTGCAGCGTACCGACGGTGTCATAGCCCGGGAAGTACGGCGCGGGCAGCCGCCGGCCCAGCGCATCCAACCAGAGCGACGACGGCCCGGGCAGGATTCGGATACCGTGTGCCGGCCAGATCGGATTCCAGTTGTGCAGCCCCTCGGTGTAGTGCCACATTCGATCCCGGTTCACCAGGCGGGCACCACCGCGCGCCGCGATCTCCAGACCGCGGCCGTCGACATAGGCGGGGACCCCGGAGATCATGTGGCGCGGTGCTGTTCCCATCCGATCCGGCCAGAACCGGCGCACCAGATCATGATTGGCGCCGATACCACCGGTGGTGACGATGACGGCCTGGGCGTGCAGTTCGAAGTCGGCGATCTCGTCACGGTTGGAGGCCACGCCCCGGGGTGCGTCGTCGGGCGCGAGAATCCGGCCGCGGACCCCGGTGACGGCCCCTTGGTCGACGATCAGCTCGTCCATCCGGTGCCGATGGCAGAACGTGAGCAGTCCCTGCTCGGCGGCCTGCTGGGCACTGGCCACGAACGGGGCGACGACCCCGGTCCCGGTGCCCCACGCGACATGGAACCGGGGGACGGAGTTGCCGTGCCCCCCTGCGGTGAGGTCACCACGCTCGGCCCAGCCCACCATCGGGGTCAACTCGATCCCCTGCTCGGCGATCCACGAACGTTTCTCCCCCGCCGCGAACTCGACGTAGGCCTGCGCCCAGCGCCGGCCCCACCGGTCCTCGTCGTCGAGACGATCGAATCCGGCGCTGCCGAGCCAGTCGTTCCAGGCGAGGTCCGACGAATCGTGTACACGCATCCGACGCTGTTCGGGAGAGTCCACCAGGAACAGTCCGCCGAAGGACCAGAACGCCTGGCCGCCGAGGTTGTGCGCGTTCTCCTGGTCGACCAGGGTCACCGACCGTCCGCGCGAGGTCAGTTCGTGTGCGGCGACCAGCCCGGCCAGCCCCGCCCCCACCACGATGACGTCACTCATGCGTCTCCTCCCAGGATCTCGGTCAGCGCATCGACGAGTTCGCTCCCCTCACGGACCGATCTGTCCGGTGAGCGCCAGGCGACGTATCCGTCGGGTCGAACCAGCACGGCCCCGGCTGCGCCGATCCCGTAGGTGTCGAAGAAGTTCCCGGTGTCGGTGAGGCCCACCGAGCCGACGGTGTAGCCGACCACCGGAACCCGACGATCTGAACGCAGTTGCGCCACAGCGGTATGCCACTCTACGCCGTCCGGCCCGGTCAGCACGGTGAACCCGGCCCCGAACAGATCGAGTGTCGACACCTCGCGGTCGCGGCCGAGCCACACATGCGGCGCACGGCATCCCGGCACTGCGGACGGTGCGTAGTCGGAGTAGTCGTCGGCGACGCCCGGCGGCGACGACCCGTCCGGGATCACCGCGTCCGAGGTGTAGTGCGTCCCGAACTCGACACCGAGATGGTTTCCGTACCTGCGTGTCTCGGCGATGACCTCGGCCGCGGTCAGCCCCGGGTCACCGAGCCCGTATTCGGCGGCACCGATCCGGGTGACGTTCTGGAAGTTCACGTAGCTCTGGTCGGCGGTGCGTCGCGCCGGTGGGCGACGCTCGGCGTCGTAGGTGGCGAGCAGCGCCTGGTCGGCATGACCGAGAACGACCATCGCGAGCTTCCACATCGCGTTGTGCATACCTTGCAGACCGGTGTTCACACCGAGGCCACCGGTCGGCGGGAACTGGTGTGCCGCATCGCCACACAGGACGACGCGGCCATGGACGAACCGGTCGGCGACGGTGACGTTCATCCGCCAGGTCCCGACGCTGCGGACGTCCACCTCGATGTCGTCCACGCCGACGGCTGCCCGGACCCAGTCGACGACCCGCTGCGCCGGCCATCGTTCCCGATCCCAGTCGTCGGGTCCGACGGTGATCTGGCACAGCCACCGTCCGGCGGCGTCGAGGGGCTGGAGCACTCCGTACGCCTGCGGATTGGCCACGTAGAGCAGCACTCCGGTGCGGTCGCCGACGTACGACTCGAGCGGTGCGTGAAAGTAGCAGTTGACGAAGTGGTGGATGTTCTGCGGACCGTCGAGTTCGGCGCCGACCGACGCGCGAACGAAGCTGTCGACACCGTCGGCCGCCACGATCGCCGCACCCGTGAGTTCGTAGGTGTCACCGCCACCGGTGGTGACCAGCACCGCGGCGTCGGTGTCGGTGGAGCCCGCACCTCGCACGACCTCGGTCACCCGGTGGCCGAACCGGAGATCGACCAGCCCGGTCGCGCGCGCGGCGTCACGCTGGATCGACTCGAGCAGATCCTGCGACGACATCACCGGCAACGCCGGACTCACCGCGGGACCGGGCCCCGCGAACCCGCTGCTCTCGATGGAGCCGAACTCACGACCGGTCACGGTGTCGAAGAACCGGATGGGACTCTTCCAGCCAGGAGGGGTGTCGACCGACCGGAAGCGGTGGTAGACCAACGGTCCCCAGCCGCGGGCGATCTCCATGGTGCGGGTGTTGAAGTTCCGCGTCTTGGGATGCCCGGACGGCCGGTCGCGCGCCTCGAGGACGACGGTCGGAACACCGAACCGAGCCAGTTCCAGCGCGGCACCCAGACCCACGGGACCGGCACCCACCACGATGACCGTCTGTGCCATCAGTTCACCACCTCTGCGTCATGACGAATCGGCCCGGCAATCGCACTGGGCAGCTATGGATCTCACCCACATGAGATCTCCGTCACGCCATTCTGTAGTGGCACTACCGTTTTAGTCAACCCCCACGCTGACCTAGAGTGGGTCCATGGCAAGTCGAGCCACCGACACCCAGGTCATCGCTCCACGGCAGGCGCGTAGCCGCGCCACGATGGAGCGGATCATCGCGACCACCGAGGAACTCCTGGCCGACAAGCCGTTCGAGGAGATCACCATCGCCGAGATCTCGGCGAAGGCGGGATGTGCGCCGACGGCGATCTACGCCCGGTTCTCGGACAAGACGGCATTGTTGCTCGAGCTCCACGAGCGATTCATCCGACGCGCGGCGGAAGCCGCGACGAGTCCGGCCGGCGCCACCACCGGTGCGGACGTGGACGACGAGCAATTCATCCGGGACGCGGCCACGGAATGGACCGAGCTCTACCGCTCGAATCACCGCCTGCTGCGGAGTGTGCTGCTGTCGGACAACCCGACGGTCTATCGGCGCGCTGCCGAATTGACCACACTGATCTCACGCCGGCTGGCTACACCGCTGCATCGTTCGACCGGACCCGACGGCGCGACCGCCCACCTCGATGAGGATGACGCCGCCGCGCGCGACCTGGACTTCGCCGTTCGCACGGCGCTGGCGATCCTGCAGCAGGAGTTGATCTTCGGGCCGGACCAACCGACCCGATTCCATTACGGGCCGGACGAGGTCGCACGTCGTGCCGCCGATGTGGTCGTGTCCGCGTATCTGCGTCACCGGTCGCGGATCTCGGGCGCGGACTGAGCCGAGCGCTTCCCGACCAGTACGGCGCTTCCCGGCCAGTGCGGCGCGTCCGATCAGTTCGATGCCCCGATCAGTTCGATGTCCCCGAGGCCAGTTGCGCGGCCCGCAACAGCGTGGGGTCGTGCGCGTTGACCAGGGTGAGGTGGGCGTCATGATCTGCCCAGAGTTCGCTGAGCCGTTCATGATTGGCCCGGACCTTGGCGCGGTCGCGGGCGATCACCGACTCCATCACCGTCAGCGCCGTGGGGACGCCACCGGTTCCGTCGATCTGACCGTGGTGATAGAAGCTGTCGCCGACGTGCAGGACCCAGTGGTCACCGGCATCGACGGCCACCGCGGCGTGACCGCGGGAGTGCCCGGGAAGGGCGATGAGCACGACGCCGGGGGCGATGTCGGTCAGTTCGGTGGCGGCAGGAAATCCCCGCCACGGTTCGGCGGCGCTCGGCGAGTGACCGACCACGGTCAGCTCGTCGATGTACCCCTCCCGGTAGCGGCGCTTTTCGACGAGGGTGGCACGGGTTCGAGCGGCGGCGACCTCGTCGACGGTGAGATGCACACGTGCCCAAGGGAAGTCGTCCAGTCCACCGACATGGTCACCGTCGAAATGGGTGAGGATGATGTCCCGCACGTCGTGCGGGTCGTATCCGAGTGCCTCGACCTGGCGGATCGCGGTCTCCGCATCGGCGTAGTCGGGGCGTAGATACCGACTCGTCGGACCCATGCGGGTCTTCCAGTGCGGGCCGTCGAGCAGGCCGAAGCCCGAATCCACCAGGGCCAGGCCGTCGTCGGTCTCCACCAGCAGGACGTGGCAGATCAGACCGTCGGGGACGGCGTACGGATGCATGCTTCCGCAGTTGAGGTGATGGACTTTCATGTCAGTTCCCCTTCCACCCGGATGCCGTGGTGATGAGGATACGGCGCGCATCGAGGTGCGCACTCCCGGCGAGTTCCACCAACGTCGTGGCCACATTCGCGAACGGCAGGGTCGGCAACCCCGGGACCCGCGCAACGCTCTCGAGAGGCACTGCCGCCCAGTCCTTCACGGCATCAGCCTTTTTCAGGTTGACCGGATAGACCATGACCCAGTCGAGCGTCGAATCCGTCAGGACATGTTCGGCGGCCGCCTTGTCGGCGAAGAACTTGCCGAGCACGGTGCGGTAGATCAGTCGCGCGAACCAGGATGCCTTGTCGGCGGTGTCGCCGACGCCGAACGCCGAGACCTGAACCAGCCGGGCGACGCCCGCCTCTTGCGTGGCGGCGACGATGACGGGCAGCGTCCGTTGGGTGAACGTGGAGTCCTTGGTGGGACCCGTGACCGCCGCGATCACGGCATCGGCACCCCTGATCGCCTCGGTCAGGGCCGACGAATCGTCGAGGTCACCGGCGATCACGGTGACCCCCGGCAACGCCTCCACCGCATCGGGCCGTCGGACGTAGGCGACCACCTGATGTCCGGCGGCGACGGCCTCACGCAGCGTCGCCGACCCGACATTGCCGGTCGCACCCAGGATCGTGATCTTCATTCGGTTCCCCTTCCGATCGTCACCAGATTAACCTACATCGTAGGCTAATCTCCGACTTCGCCGGCGCCGGATGAAGACGGGAAACGCACCGGCCCCATGCGCCCAGCCCGGAAGGGCTCCGACCAGGGCCGCTCCCTAGGACGGACTACCGGTGATCGGCGCGGCGCGATCGCACGGGACCGGCCTCGGATGGTCCGGGTCGAGTGCGTTGAGCACGAAGAAGGCGGCGCGCCGCGACCCGGCGATACCCGCATGTTCGGAGTGGTCGACGGGGCAGCCGTCCTGTACGACGATGTTGTGCACGTTGGCGCCGCCCGGCTCCAGCCCGGACGTATAGGGCACGACGAGTTCGTCGTAGCGGGTGGCGATGTTGGTGTAGGTGATGTGCGGCAGGTAGACACCACCGGCGCGTAGTTCGGTCATGAACGGCGACTTCGGGTCGAATTGCCCGCACGCCTGGCAGATCGGCAGCTGTTCGGCGCTGACCCCGAGTTGCCGGACGAGCGGCAGCAGCAGTCCTGCACCAAAGGTGTTGGTCCCGTTCCACAGTGGCGCCAGGGAGACGTATTTGTCGATCTTGTCGGCGCCGCCGAGGTGTGTGGCGTAGTAGTCCGGTATCGCCGTTCCCTGCGAATGTCCGACGATGTCGACCTTTTCCGCACCGGTGGCGGCGAGGACCTCGTCGACGTAGCGGCCGAGTTCGGCAGCCGAATCCTGCATCGGCCGCATTCCGCCGATGGCACTGATCGGCCATGGCGCGCCGGGGATCCGACCGTAGGTGAGCGCGAAGACGCAGTACCCCTCGTTCTTCAGCAGCGGGACATAGGTACCCCAGTTGGTCTGCTGCGATCCACCCGTACCATGCACCAGCACAACCGGATTGGGATGCTCGGCAGATGGCTTGCAGTGAAAGTCGTTGGAACCGGGCAGCGATCCGCCCGGATGGGTCAGCTCGCCCGGGATACCACTCAGGAAGTTGTACTGCACCGGCAGATCGGCACGGGCCACACCACCACCTGGTCCGACGAGTGCCGCGATCGCAGCAAGAGCGGACAGGACGGCGATGAGCATCCCCCTGGTTCTCATGATCCGAAGCTACAACTGCACCACCCGACGATGAGACGTTTCCAGGAATCGGTCGCAGAACCGCCCGGTTTCACCCGATTTCGCCCCGAGGACGCCAGATACAGGGCCACAATGACTCTCGATCGGGGGTCGAGGTCATCATCCATGGAGGTCCATCATGAAATCGACTCTTCGCCACATGATGGTCGCCGCCGCGGCGTCCGTCGCGCTGGTCGGCGGTGCACTCATCGCACCCGCCACCGCTGACGCCGCCCCGCCGGCCTCGGCCGAAGCGCTGGCCGCGAAACGCGCCCTCGATGCGATCGCGCCGTCACCGTCGCAGGCCGCCGGCGCGATCGACGGCATCGAGGCGGCGAACGCCCTGCTCGACCAGCTGGGCATCACCCCGTTCACACCCACCATCGGTGCGTGCACCGACTTCACCTTCCCGTCGGCGCTCGGCGGCGCGGTTCCGGGTCCGTTCACGCCGATCGTCGGCAACATCACGTACGGCAATATCGACATCAACGCGGTGCGATCCGGCGAGATCCTGTACGGCTTCGTGCCGATCGGGACCTTCGACGACTCCGGCGACAAGTCCGGGATGCAGGTCGCCTGGTTTAACGTGAACACCTTCCAGGGCGGGCTGGGCGCGAGGATGGGCAGCTTCACCGATGTCATCGTCGGCGCGGTCGCCGCCCGAGTCGGCCTCTCACCGAACAATCCTGTGTTCGCGGTCCTCAAGAAGGAACTCAACACGTACGTCCCGTCCAACGGCGTCCGCGGCGGAATCGTCGAGACCGGTCAGGGCACGGTGCTCTCGGCGATCTTCGGATCGATCAGGAAGGGCGATGCCACCTGCTACTTCTTCCCGAGCCTCGGGATCGCGACGGTCGCCTGACCTCCGAGCCCGGCGCGCGCGGATCTCACGACAGCACGCCGAGGACCTCGCGGGCCGCGCGCTGCCCGGAGCGCACCGCACCATCCATGTAGCCGGTCCAGTAGTCGGCGGTCTCGGTGCCGGCCCAGTGGACGGGGCCCACCGGATCGCGCAGTGCGGGCCCGTACTGGGTGAGGGTGCCCGGCGAGCTGACCGCCACCGGTCCACCCTTGGACCACGGTTCGAGATCCCACTTGAAGACGCCATAGTCGAGGTAGTCACAGGCCTCGGGGCCGAAGTAGTCGACGAAGTTCTCGATACACTCGCGCACCAGCACCGACTCGGGCTGGTGGTCGAGGCGTCGCATGGCGTCGGCGGAGATGAAGCCCATCAGGATGTGGTGACCCTCGGTGTAGGACTCGAAGGTCACGTCGATCGGCCAGCCGTCGCCGTAGACCTGGCCCGAGAGCCCCTTCTTGCGCCAGAACGCCGTGGGATAGAGCGCGGCGAACTTGCTGACCGCTCCCATGTGATAGCCGCGGTGCAGCCCCTTGCGGGCGGCCGACAGGCCGGGCCGGTAGTCGATCTGGCCGCTGATGGCCGGCGACATGGCGACGACGACGCGGTGCCCGGTGAAGGCGCCCTGATCACTGGATACCGTGGCCCGCTTGCCGTTCCACGAGATCGAGCGGACCGGGGCGTTGTAGACCACGCGGTCACCGAGCGCCTTGGCCATGCGCAGCGGGATCTGTGCGGCACCGCCGACGAAGAGCCGCTCCTGTGCGCCGTCGTCGGTGCTGAGCAGCCGGACCAGGGTGCCGGGATTGTTCTCGTCGCCGGACGCGGCGATGTAGTTGAGGAAGTACAGCGCCGACACCTCGTCCGGTCGCACCGACAACGGCGCCGACATCGCGACCTGCATCAGGTCACGTGCGGTCTGGGTGGAGACCATCTGGTCGGTGTACTGCTTCCAGGTCAGCGAATCGAGATAGCGCGCGTTCGGGTGCTTCCACGGCTCCCCCACCGGAAACCCGGCGAGAGCGTCGGCCTGGGCGCGCGCCAGCGCCGGGCCGGCCTGCCCGATGTCGGGGATGAGAGGCAACGGAACCGACGCCGAGATGCGTTGCGCACGACCGTCGTCGAAGAAGATGCTGTCGCCGGTGTTGTAGGTGGGAACGGTGGCGACGCCGTATTCCCTGGCGAGCGCGGCGATGTGGTTCTGGGTCGGGCCGATGAACTCGGCTCCGGCATCGAGGGTGGCGCCCAGCTTGGGCGAGGTGATGTTGTGGACGCGACCACCCGGCCGGTCACGCGCTTCGAGGACGACGACCGACGCACCGCCCTCCACCAGGGACTTCGCCGCGGCCAGACCCGACAGACCGGCTCCGACGACGATCGCGTCCACCTCGCCGTCGACGGGTGCAGCCTGTGCCGACCCCCGGCCGAACGTCATCGCACCTGCTGCGGCTCCTGCCGCCACCGCACTGCCCGACAAGAATCGACGCCGCGTCACACCAGAAGTCATTCTCACCTCTCACTCTCGCCACAACCCTGTCACCCGCGTGGACACGGGCATTCCTCGACCCCGATGTCGATCGTTCGATCAAGTATTTCGGGGAGCGTAACAGTGTTGGCGCGTCATCTCATGTGGAACGGTGAACGCCGGTCTCATCGACGCAGTTCGTCCAGCAGGCTTACGAAGTGCGCGGGGTCCTCGTCGTGGAAGCCGTGGCCGGTGTCGGCCTGCACCAGCCTCGCATTCGGGAGCAAGTGCACGATGCGGGCCGCGTCCTCGTCGGAGGCGGCCCCACGGAGGATGTCGCCGTCGAAGTCCACGGCGGTGTGCACGTAGATCGTCTGCTGGACAACAGCTTTCAATGTGGACTCATGGTCGAAGCCCTCGTCCCAGGCGTCGGTGTAGAACGCGTCCCCGAATACCGGGTCGTAGGTCTGCATACTGCGGAGCAGGTTGTTGACCGGCCACCACCACAGGGCGAGCGGACGATCAGGATGCCGGTCGCGGGATCGGGTTCCGAGCCGGCGGATTCGGTCGGCGCCGCCCCCGAAGTATTTCCACATGTATTGATGGGTCCAGTAGTAGCGGACGAAGTCGGTGTCGTCAGCGGCGCGGAACGAGTGACAGCAGGTCGCGAGATCGACCCAGTTCCAGGTCTTTTCGGCGCGCGGAAGCAGTGTGGTGAACATCGGCGGGTCCTCGAGGAGGACTGCGGTGACGTCATCGGGAGCATTCGCGGCAAGCCATGCGGCGAGTTGCCCACCCGAGGAGTGGCCGGAGAGCACGACCGGTTCGCCGATCACGTCGTCGACGAATCGCTTCAGCAGCGCACCGATTCCGATGGCGGTGTAGCCATCGGCGATCCGGTCCGAGCCGCCGTGGCCGGGGACGTCGACGGCGTACACGTGAAACATTGCGGCCAGATCGGGCAGCACAGGAGCGTACGACTTCCAGTCCGACGCCTGCCCGTGGATCAACAGCAGTGGCGGCTTCCCGCGTGCCGGCCCCTCCCCGTAATTGATCACCACCCCGTCGACGACGACCTGTTTCTCGGTGTACCCGGCGGCGAGCACCGACCGCCAGTCCCGCCGGAATGTGCAGAGATTGGTCGCCGCGAATCGCGCCACTGCCGCCGCTCCGACGAGTACGGGCCCACCGATCAGTGCTGCGCGGACGAGGGTTCGGGTGGGGCCGATGCGGGTCACGGAGACGATGGTGCCAGATCAGCTGCACCACCGACCCGCTTCTCCGTGCTGGGCCACACGCAGATCACGCGATGACGTAGGTTCCGAAATCGCCGGTGACGCCGAGTCGCTGCATGAAGGCGATGCGGTCGAACCCTCGCGCCGCGGCGTCGTCGGCGATTGCCCGGCCTGCGGCCTCGGCTGCCGCCCTCGACTCCCAGGCCACCATCGTGACGACGTCGAAAGTGCTGTCGCCCTGGACGAGTTGGGCGACTTCGTTGCGCAGGATTCCCGGCTGCCGGCCGAGGAGTCGGTGGATTGCGTTGATCTGATCCAGGAACTCGTCCCTCGCCTCGGCCGGGACAGAGAACTTGTCGATGCGGTGCAGCAGTTCGTGTGTCATGCGACGATGATCGGAGTTCAAGTTCGGTTGAAGTCAAGACCCTGGTCGGCGAGATCGTCGGATACGACGAGCCCGCAACCGGCAGTTGACGTTTGCTAGGGTCGGGATTCAGGTGCGCGAACCGCACCCCGGACGAGGTGCACCGTACCCGGCCCCACGACAAGACGGCGCGCGCGGAGGTCGAATCGTCATGGCGTGGATCGTTCTCATCCTGTCCGGTGTCCTCGAATCGGTGTGGGCCACAGCGCTCGGCAGATCCGACGGTCTGTCGCGATGGCCGGCGACCATCGTCTTCGTGGTCGCACTCGTGGCGTCCATGGCGGGGCTGGCATTTGCGATGCGGACCCTGCCCACCGGGACCGCATACGCGGTGTGGGTGGGCATCGGGGCGTCGCTCACCGTCGTCTTCGCCATGGCCACCGGCGCCGAGTCGGCGACGCTGCTGAAGGTGCTGTTCATCGCGATGATCGTCGCCGGGGTGATCGGGTTGAAGGTTGCGCCCTGATCGCCGATCGAACACCATCCCGCGTACTGATCTGGTTCCGCTTGCTGGATCCGACAAGCGGGAACGAAAAGAGTTGGCGTGTACCCCGTGAACCGAACCGGGTTGTCATAGAGTCCTGATTGCCCCAATCAGGGCAGAGAAGCGACGATGTAGGGCATGGCAGGACGTAAGTGGCATACGGCGGAGGACATCGTGCGCAAACTTCGTCGGGCCGACGAACTGGCCACCGGGATCGACCGGAGCCCTCGATGTACGACGGTCGATCCTCATCCGGGGGCACATTCGGCGGATCCGCGACTACGACGACTGGCTTGAAGCCGAGATTGCCGCATTCGAAGGATTGTTCCGCTAGGCGGGGCGGGCCGCGTAGCCACTGGGCTTGAAGTGGGCGGCGTCTCGGCTCACACGCCGGACTTCGGCTTGTGGGCTGCTAGCCGAGGTTAGCCTCGGGCTTTCACGCTGGTTTCGTGTCGTAAACGAAGAAAGGTGCTCTGACCTGGGATAATTCGACTTGCGAAGGTCCGAATATCTCATGGTCGCCGAGCACCAATCTGGTGAGTAAGTCTACGTCGCCCTACCCGTCGTTATCTGCAGATGGCTCCGGAACCGGGATCGTGTCGCACGCCGGGGCGACGGTGTTGCTGCGTGCCGCAGAGAAAACGGGCTTGACCACCGGGTTGTCGAGGGCACTTGGAGGGTGGCGTAACCGTTGGCAACTCATGACCCAGGCAAGATCGTGATGGATCTGGCCGTCGTCGCGGTCGCGAACGGTCGGGACTGTCTGGCCGACATCAACCAAGTCCGCGCCGATCCGGCGGTGTTCGGTCGCGTGGCCTCTGATCCCACCGTGTCACGGTTGATCACTGCGCTGGCCGCCGACACCCCCGACCGCGCTACCAGCGATCAATGCTGCTCGTGCCGTAGCCCGTCGAAATGCTTGGCGAGCAGCCGGCAAGGCGGCCCCCGATCATGATGCCGACGCGGGCAACCCGGCGATCGTCGATATCGACGCCACCCTGGTCACCGCGCACTCGGACAAAGAACACGCCGCACCAACCTACAAGCAGGGCTCCGGATTCCACCCACTCTGCGCGTTCGTCGACCACGGTGCCACCGGCACCGGGGAACCGCTGGCGATCGCGTCGCGGGCCGGGAACGCCGGAGCCAACACCGCCGCCGACCACATCACCGTGGTGGCCCAGACACTGGCACAGTTGCCCTCGGTCACCGGTTCACGGCCCGGTAAGAGTGTGTTGATCCGTACCGATGCCGCCGGCGGCACCCACGACTTCCTGGACTCCTGACCCGCCGACGACTGGCATACTCCGTCGGCTTCAGCCTGACCGAGTCCACGGCCACCGTCATCGACCACCTCTCACCGCAGGCCTGGACCCCGGCCCACGACGCCGACGGTGTGCAACGTGACGGGGCGTGGGTGGCCGAATTGACCGGTGTTCTCGACCTGAGCACCTGGCCGGCCGGGATGCGAGTGATCGTGCGCAAAGAACGCCCGCATCCGGGTGCGCAACTACGCTTCAC
>NZ_JBSFRM010000022.1:0-42860 GCF_053589235.1 Gordonia sp. NPDC003376
TCGAAATCTCCGCAGCGCACGTTGGGTGGTGACCGCCTCCGGGGTGGTGACGTTGACGAGTTCGGCCGACAGAGGTTTCGACACGCCTTGTCGCTTCGCTCCTCATCGGCTCAACCACCAACAG
The DNA here is from genome assembly GCF_053589235.1 of Gordonia sp. NPDC003376. Lineage (NCBI taxonomy): Bacteria > Bacillati > Actinomycetota > Actinomycetes > Mycobacteriales > Gordoniaceae > Gordonia > Gordonia sp. NPDC003376. The sequence goes on from NZ_JBSFRM010000022.1 coordinate 125, forward strand.
CTGGTCGCTACGCTCCTGGTCGGCTCAACCACCCACGGTGAGTAACTGATTGAGCAGGGATGCGCCGATGGTGGTCGCGTGCGGAGGTGCCGACAGGTCACCGGTTCAGGACGTGTAGCAAGGGTTCCCCGGTTGCCACGGCCAGGATGTTGTCGCGGACCGCACCGACCTGTGCGGCAACCGAATTGCGGGTCACGCCGGCGACATGGGGGCTCAGCAGGACGTTCTCCTCGCCCAACACCGCCGGTGCCAGTTGCGGGGGCTCGGTGCCGAAAACGTCGAGCGCGGCGCCGGTCATGGTTCGGGCGCGGACTCGCTCCAGCACCGCGTTCTGGTCGACGATGCCACCCCTACTCACATCGATCAGGATGGAGTCCTCGGGGAGGGTGTCCACCTCGTGCCGGCCGATGAGACCCAGCGTGTCCGGGGTGCGGGCGATCGCGATGATCACGATGTCACTGTCGGACAACAACTCCGGCAACGGCGTCCACGACGCACCGCCGATCCGCGAACGGGGCGACCAGTACGACACCGTACATCCGAGGGCCGCATACATCCCGCACAGACGAGTGCCGATCTGGCCGGCGCCCACCACACCCACGCGGCTGCCACGAAGCTCTCGCGGCCGGGCCTCGTCGAGGATGCCCAGCTGAGGCCACCGACCACCTCGTACCTGTGCGTCGGCCCACCGATACGACCGCAGCAGGTTCATCGTCGCACCCAGGCACCACTCGGTCACCGACCACGAGTTCGCCGGACCGATGTTCGCCACCGGGACGCCACGGCGGGCCCAGGCATCGAGATCGATCGTCTCGACACCGGCGGTCGGCTGCTGGACCAGTATCGTGCGCTCGGCGAGCGCGGCCTCGGTCTCGTCCAGCCGCAACTGTCCCGACCAGTCGCCGACGATCACGTCGCAGTGCGGCAGCGCCGCCCGCAGGGCATCGGGGGTGTGCTCGGGCAGCCGGGTCACCTCAACATCGACGCCATCGGGTTCGACCGCATCGAGTAGGGCGGGAGAAGGGTTGGGCGGCAACAACAAAACCTGCAGACCCATCAGACGCCCGCTCCCCACACCTCGGCGAAGTCGGGCTGCTCGCGGACGATCCTGGGAATGATCGACTGGTACTGGAACCATCCGACGGCCTCACCGCCGACAGTGGCACCGGTTGCCACCGCGGTGTCATGATCGAGCATGGTGGGGGTACCGGCGGCCAGCGCGATCATCTCGGCCTGCATCGACCGTTCCATCGTGATGAACCACCACACCGCCGACTCGACGGTCGTCCCCACCGTCAGATGCCCGTGATTGGCCAGGATCGCCGCCTTACGCGGACCGAGGGCCGCGGCGATCCGACGTCCCTCCTCGGCGGCGAAGACGACACCGTCATAGTTCGGATACAGGATGTGATCCTGGTAGAACGCGCACGCGTCCTGTGTCATCGCGCCGAGCTCACGACCCATCGCCGAGAACGCCTTGCCATACAGGCCGTGCGCATGCACCGCACCGACCACATCCGGCCGTTTGTCATGGATGGCCGCATGGATGGCGAAGGTCGCCCCGTTGAGCGGTCCGCTGCCCTCGACGATGTCACCGTCGGCGTTGACCAAGATCAGGTCCTCGGGGCAGACCGTGCCGAAATAGGCACCCCACCGTGCGGTCCAGAAGTGGTCGGACAGTTCGGGATCACGAGCAGTGATGTGCCCTGCGACACCCTCGTCCATGCCGAATCGCGACAGCAGTCGGTAGCCGCCGACCAGTGCGACCTTGCGGCGGTGGCGCTCCTCGTCGAGCGACGACGACGACCATCGGACAGGGATACCGCTCGGCTGATCGTCGGGCACAGCAGAGTCGGAGACAGCAGAGTCGGAAACGGGAGATGGGGAGACAGAGGATTCGGCGGCGATGGACATGGTCACTCCTTCGGAGCGGTCGGGGCGGGGATCATCCGGGCTGCGAGGTCGAGAAGACGTGTGTTGGCCTCGGTCTCGCCGATCGAGACGCGTACTCCGGTTCCGGCCAGCGGACGTACCGACAGTCCGATCTCGCCGGCCTCGGCGACGAACGCCGCGGCCCCGTCGGCATCGGGGAAGCGAAGCCAGACGAAGTTGCCCTGCGGATCACCCACGTCCCAGCCGATCTCGGCGAGGCCGCCGACCACGCGCAGGCGCTCGACGACCAGGGCGTCCACGCGCTCGAGCAACTCCGAGCGCAACTGCAGCGACGCCACCGCCGCGGCCTGTGCGGGCAGACTCACCCCGAACGGGACGGCGACGGCGCGCAATGCTGCGGCGATCTCGGTGGGTGCGTAGGCGTAGCCCACCCGCAGGCCGGCGAGGCCATAGGCCTTCGAGAACGTCCGTGCCACGGCGACGTTGGTGCGTGCGGTGGCGATCGCGATCCCGTCCACGGGATCATCCATCCGCACGAACTCCGCATAGGCCTCGTCCAGGATCACCAGGACGTGCGCGGGGACGGAGTCGAGGAACCGGAGGATCTCGGTGTGCGTCAACGCCGCGCCGGTGGGGTTGTTGGGTGTGCACAGGATCACGGCGCGGGTGCGATCGTCGATGCGGTCGGCCATGGCGTCCAGGTCGTGGCGCCCGTCGGCGGTGAGCGGGACCTGCTCCGACCGCGCGTTGGCGGCGAGTACCGCGATCGGGTAGGCCTCGAAACTGGGCCACGGGTAGACGACGTTGTCGCCCGGCTCGCACACGCTGGAGAGAAGGTCGTAGATGATGGCGGCCGATCCGGCGGCCACGGCCAGATTCGCCGTGGGTACCGAAAGGCTCTCGGCCAGTGCGGCATAAAGCTCGGCGTTGCCCATGTCGGGATAGCGGTTGGAGTCACGTACCGCCAGGTCGACGGCCGCGACCACGCCGGGCAGCGGCGGATACGGGTTCTCGTTGGACGACAGTTTGTACCGGGCGACCCCGGGTTTCGCGACGGGTGGTTTACCGGCCACATAGGGCGGCATCTCGCTGATGCTCGACCGTACGTGCAGGAGGGTCATCGTTGTCTCACCATGTTTCGTTGTGCTGCAGGGGTTCAGGGACAGGGAGTGGGGACACCCGGGATCAGGAATCGGCGAGCCGGCGCAACTCGGGCAGCACCGTGGTGCCGATCAACTCGAGGGCGTGGAGTGGATCGGCCCCGATCGGCGGACCGAAGGAGATGTGCCGGGCCCCGGCCTCGATCAGCTCGGAGCACTGGGCGATCACATCGTCCACGCCACCGACGATGCCGAGGCCGAGCATCCCATCGGTGACCGATGCGGTGGCGGCGTCGACGCCCTCGGTGTCGAGCAGTCGTTGGGTGTGGGCGAACTCGTCGGGGTCGAAACCGTGCTCGGCGAGGACTACGGCGGGCAGCGACCCGGAGTAGAGCGCGATCTGATGGGCCATCGCGTGGCGTGCCTCGTCGCGATCATCGGCGATCGACGCCCACACGCAGGCGGCGATGTCGATGTCGGCGATGTCGCGCCCCTTGTCGGCGGCGCCGGTGCTGATCTCCTTCATCACCGAGAAGACATGGCGCGGTGGCAGACACAGGGGCAGGGCGCCGGCGGCGTAGCGTCCGGCGACCCGCAGCATCTGCGGGCCCATCGCACCGACGTATACCTCGACCTCGTGGGCGTAACGCGGTATCGCGAGGTCGGTCCAGCCGGGTCCGGCTCCGGGCACACCGGCCGGACTGCGGCCGGCGGAGAGCTCTTTGATCGCCACCACGGCGTCGCGGGTGCGGGCGACCGGCCCCGACGGCGGTGCGATCCCGGCCTTGGCGTAGAACACGTCCGACCCCGCTCCGACACCTACGATGAACCGTCCGCCGGACAATTCCTGCAGGCCCGAGGCGAACATCGCGATCTGTCCGGGATGCAGTGTGACGGGGTCGACCACGCCGCAGCCGAATCGGATGCGGTCGGTACGTGACGCGATCGCTGCCAGGCTCACCAGGCCCGGTTCGCCGAGGAAGTCGTTGCCGGTCCAGACCTGGTCGAACCCGGCATGTTCGGCCAGCTCCGCCTTGGCCACCACATCGGCCACGCTGACGTGGGAACCGATGCGGGCACTGAACACGAGGCCGGTCATCCGGCACTCCTTTCGCTTGTGATGACGCCCGACTCGTCGAGCACGCTGACCCGCATCCGCACGGCCTCCGGGGCGTCCGGACAGGCGAGAAGCGGCGACGACCTCAGGTAGCGGTCGGCCTCTGCGGCGTCGAGACGTCCGAGGACGACCGGCAAGACGTTGGCAATTGCGAAGTAGCAGAACTGCTTTCCCTCGGGCACGATGACCCCGGTGTCGGACAGGTCGAAGTGATCGCCGACGGTCAGGCCGCATGCCGAGTAGTTCATCGACTCGACGGTGCAGCGCACGGTGACGCTCATGACGTCTCGTCCGGCTCGGGCACGATCGTGATCACCACGTTCTCCTCGACGTGCGGGCACAGGAAGTAGGGCTTGCGCAGCAGCCAGTCGTCGGCGGGCAGCGGCATCTGGCGTGTGCCCAGGCACGGCAACACCGCCGACAACGCGTTGGGACAGAAAGGCTTTCCGTCCGTGGACATCCGTGACTCATCGATGGTGACGTGGTCGCCGACCCGGGCTCCGCAGCGGGGCGCGTCGGCCCGGTCGATCACCACGCGCACACGCGGCGTGGGACCGACCATCGCCGGTGAGCCGGCGTCGGCACTCATCCGCGCTCGGCGAACAGCTCGCGGGCTCGCTCGGCCGGCATCATCCCGGAGGTGTCCACCCCGCCACTGCTCAGCCCGGCGCGGGCCAGCGCGCCGAGATGATCACGGCGGGTGCCTGCGTGTGCGAGCGCACCGTAGGCATCCCGGAGGACACGCTGCATCGGGTCGACGTCGCGGATGAAGCCGGCGCGCGCCAGATCGGTGGTGAGGTCGACGACCCGGCGCAGCGCCAGGCCCGCGACCGCATTGACACCGGTCATCCGGGCCTGTGCGGTGGGGGTGAGCACCCGGTCGGAGAAGATGGTGTCGTCGGTGATGTCGGCGACGTGGCGGCTGCCCGCATAGGCGAAGTCGACCTCGGCGATCGCCTCACCGAATCGCTGCAGTGTGGCGGCGTCGAGGTGGGAGACGCCGCGCGCCGAGATGATGTCGGCGGTGATGTCCACCAGGTGCCGGGCCACACCGAGGGCCACGCCGGTGAGCGCGAAGTGGCTGACGTGGACGCTCCGGTTGAGCGGGTCCTTGTTCTGGTCGTAGTCGGCGTCGCGGTCGAACGAGTGTGACGCGGGGACGAAGGCGGGCTCGATGATCTCGTAGGAGGTGCTGCCCGAGCCGCTGACCCCGAGCACCTGCCAGTTGTCGCACACCGTGATTGCCTCACGCGGAAGCCAGATCCCCAGATGCAACTGCTTGCCGGTCGGGCCGATCACCGGCTGGTCGCCGTCGAAGACGTTGGCGCTGCCGATCACGTGCTCGGCGACGTAGCTGCCGCTGCCCCAATCCCAGTGCCCGCTCACGAGATAGCCGCCGGGAACCACCTGGGCGCGGCCGCGCGGATGGAACGAACCACTGGTCGGCATGTCGCGGGTGGGGTAGAGCTCGGCGTAGGCCTCGTCACCGAGGCGGGCGGCGTAGTAACCGGTCGCGTTGAGCACACCGATGTTCCATGCGGCCGAGGCGTCGACGGTGGCCACTTCGGCAACCACGTCGAGTTGCCGGCGCAGACCCATCTCGAGTCCGCCGCGGAAAGCGGGGAACGCCATCTGGAACACGCCGGCGCGACGGAATGCGGTGGTCAGCCGGGGACTCAGGCGCGCGATCCGCTCCATCTCGTCGGCTTCCTCGGCGACGACGGGGAGCAGCCTGCGGGCATTGGTGAGCACGGCGTCGGCGGAGTCGAGCGGAAGCAGCTCGGGGATGGCGGCATCGGCACCGGCCGGCGGGGTGTCCGGACCGGCCACGCTGCCGGTTCCGGTCCGGTCGGTGCTGGGTGTTTCCGTGCTCGTCGTATCCGTGATGGACATGGGGGTACCTCGAATCATGAAGGGGGAGTGGATAGATCAGGTGATCGGTTCGCCACCGGTCACCCAGATCGTCTGTCCGGTGACCGCGGGGTTGGTCACCAGGGTTCCGACCGTGATCGCAACGTCGGCGGATGTGGGGAAGTCCGGCAACGACATCCGCGCGGTCAGGGCCTCGGCGGCGGCCACCCAGCCGGGGTCGGTGTCGACCGGATCGTCGGGATCGACCACACGACCCGGTGCGACGATGTTGGCGGTGATCCCGTACCGGCCTTCCTCGACGGCGAGGTACCGGGTCAGGGTGGTGGCGGCCGCCTTGGCCGTGCCGTATGCCGCGTGTCCGGCGATCGGCCGGGCCATCAGCGCACCGGCCAGGTACACGATCCGCCCCGATCCGGCGGCCCGCATACTCGGCAGGACGCGTCGGCACAGGGTGAGGTGGCCGGCGACGGCGGCGAGCTGCGCGGCGAGTTCGTCGGCACCGAGGTCGGCCACGGCGGTGGCGCCCGGCGCCCGCGGATGGGCTGCGTTGACCAGCACGTCCACCGCTCCGAGACGGGCCTCGAGATCGGTGAGCGCGGTGTCGACGGCCGCGGCGTCGGTGATGTCGCAGGCCGTCGACCACTGCGCGCCGGGCGGGTGGTCCCCGGAACGACTGAGTGCGGCCACGCGTAGCCCGAGTTCGGACAGGTGGTCGACCATCCTCCGTCCGAGCGGACCGGTGGCCCCGGCGACCAACGCGATCGGATCGGTCATCTCGACGGGTCCGTCGTCGCGGTGTTCGTCATCGGAGCACCGCCGACAAGAACGTGCGGGTGCGGTCGTGGGCGGGTGTGTCGAAGACCTGCGCCGGGGGACCGACCTCGACGATGGTACCGGCATCCATGAACACCACACGGTCACTGACCTCGCGGGCGAAACCCATCTCATGGGTGACCACGACCATGGTGATCCCGCCGGTGCGGGCCAGGTCCTTGATCACCGACAGCACCTCGCCGACGAGCTCGGGATCGAGCGCGCTGGTGGGTTCGTCGAACAGCATCACCTTGGGACGCATGGCGAGTGCCCGGGCGATCGCGACCCGCTGCTGCTGCCCGCCGGACAGTTTCGACGGGTAGGAGCCCTCCTTGTCGGCCAGCCCGACGCGCGCCAGCAGCGAGCGCGCGTACTCGGTGGCCGCCGCGGGGGATTCACGCTTGACCTTGATCGGGGCGAAGGTCACGTTCTCCAGGGCGGTCATGTGCGGGAAGAGATTGAAGTGCTGGAACACCATCCCGATCTCCAGGCGGCGCCGGCACGCCTCGGATTCGCGGAGTTCGTAGAGCTTTCCGCGCTTGAGCCGGTAGCCCACCAGGTCGCCGTCGACGGTGATCGATCCCGCCGAGATGTCCTCGAGGTGGTTCATGGTGCGTAGCAGGGTGCTCTTGCCCGAGCCCGACGGACCGATGATGCAGACCGTCTCTCCGGTGGGGATGTCGAGGTCGATACCCTTGAGGACCTCGGTGGAGCCGTAGGACTTGCGGACCCCGGAGATCCGGATCATCGGATCGTCGGTGGCGGGATCGGCCGACCGGGTGACGATGTCGGGTGTGGTCGTCATTTGGTGGCCGCCCGTCGTTCGAGGAAGTACTGGCCGATCGAGAGCAGGATGATCACCAGCAGGTACCAGATGGTGGCGACGATCAGCATCTCGATGGTGCGGAAGTTGACGCCGGAGATACCGAGAACCGCGGTCATGAGGTCACCGCCGGCGATCACCGACACGATCGCCGAGGCCTTGAGGCCGCCGATCAGTTCGTTGCCCAGCGGCGGGATGATGATCCGTAGTGCCTGGGGCAGAACGATGTACCGCAGGGTCTTGCCGCCGTCCACGCCGAGCGCCTTGGCCGCCTCGTGCTGTCCGATGCCCACCGAGAGCAGGCCGGCGCGGACGATCTCGGCCATGTATCCGGAGCCGGTCAGGGCCAGCGCGATCACCGACGCCACGAACGGGGTGACCACCTGCTGCACCTGGAAGGAGACGAGAGGTGCGGTGCCGAAGGGATTGGCGATACTGACCGTGTTGACGAACAGTCCGAGGTTGCCGACGAAGATCAGCAGCACCACCAACGGGATGCCCCGGAAGAAGAAGATCCAGATCGAGGCGAAGCCGGACAGGATTCTGCTCTCGGAGATCCGCATGACGCCGATCACCACGGCGAGGATCACTGCGATCCCGACGCCGAGGACGGTCATCTCGAGGGTCAGCAGCAGGCCTTTGAGCACACCGCCGTCGAGCAGGAAGTCGCCGACGACCGACCACTCGATGTTCGGATTGACCACGAAGCCGTACACGCAGAACGCGACGATCGCGATCAGCACGGCCGCACTGATCATGCGGCCCCAGTGCCGGACCGGAACCACTTGCAGGCTGTTGACGTCGACGTGGCCGGCGGCCCGCGTCACGTCCGGGGGATCGAGTGCAACGGAATTGGACATGGCCACTCGTCATCCACCGATCACTTGGTGCCGGCCGGCGTGCCGGTCAGCGGATTGACCTTGATCTCGTCGACGGTCACCGCGGAGTCGGCGGAGTCGTTGTCGGCGAGGATCTTGGCGTAGGTGCCGTTCTCACTGAGGCGACGCAGCGAGTCGGCGAAGGCGGTGGCCAGCGCGCCGTTCTTCTTCGAGACCGCGATCGTGGTGTAGAGCGGCTCGATCTCGGTGTCCGGGACGGCCACCGCGGTGAGCTTGGAATCGGCTGCGACAGCGCTCTTCTGGCTGGGGGTGGTGTCCAGCCACGCGTCGATGGCACCGGAACGCACGGCGCTGATCGCGGCGTTGGCGCCCTGGAACTCGGAGACCTTGATGGGGTTGGAGGCGCATTCCTTGTCGCTGACCGCCTTCACGGCGGCGACCTGGACGGCGCCGACGGGTGCGCCGATCGTCTTGCCGCACATGTCGGCCAGGGAGGTGATGCCGGCGGCCTTGTCGGCCGACATCAGCAGTGACTCGGTGGTCTTGATGAACGGCACGAGGTCGAACTCGCCGGCCTCGCGTTCACGGGTGTCGGAGATCTGGCCGAAGAGTGCGTCGACGGCACCCGACTGCAGGCCGGGCAGCTGGGCCGGCCACTGCATGTTGCGCCACTGCGGGGTGAGGCCGAGGTCGGTGCCGATCGCGGCCGCGAGGTCCGGGGCGATGCCGACCGGCTGGGAGGTGTTGGACGCGTCGACGCTGATGATCGGCGGGGTCGACCATTCGGCGCCGAGCTTGAGGGTGCCGCTGGAGGCGATCTGTTCGGGCAGTCCGCTGGCCGGGGTGCCGGAGCCGGTGGACTCCGTGGTGGTGCCGGTGGAGCAGGCGCCGAGGGTGACGGCGAGCGCGGCGGCGCAGGCTCCGGCGAGAGAAGTCGTGAGCTTTGCAAACGGTCGGGACGACATGAGGGGCTTCCGTTTCTGTGGGGGCGTGGTTTTCCCAGACGGGAGAAGGGGCTTCACACGATTCTGGCGGTCGGTGATGACCGCAGTATTGGATTGTCGTTACAAATACATTTCACATTTGTGCTTGCCGTCATGAACGTGACATGCCGATCAGGGGATGGCCGGGATGCGGACCAGGTGGCACCCCGCGGCGATCAGCGGATCGTGCAGGGATGCGGGATCGGGTACCTCGATGTCGGTGGTCACCACGGTGGTGTACTCGTGGCCATAACGGTCGACGAAATACGCGATCTCGTTGGTGTCCAGCCCTTCTCGGGTCGGAGATGGCGGGATCAGGGCCATTCTGCGGTCCGGGGTGGCCCCGGCGGTGGTCAGGATGGTTGCGACCTGGGCGGTCGCGTCGGTGGAAACACCTGGGGTGATGGCGATCCCGAGCCGTCGTCCGTGTGGGCGATGGAGCCGGGCGAGAACCGCGGCAAGCTCTCCGGGTCCGACGATATCGGTGAGAGCCCAAGGTGTGCAATCGGGTTCATCGTCATCATGAGGGGTGGGCCAGTCGCCGGTGAGCGCCCAGTGGTGGGCCGGAGCCCACGTGCCGAGCCCGGACGTCTCGTTGAGATGGCCTCCGGTCGGGAGGGTGATCACCCGGACCCCGGAATCGGCGGGCGCGTCGGGAATGTGTCCACTCAGCCACGGATCATCCTGCGCCACAACGATGGTCGGTGGCTCCACGGACAGTGGTCGCAGGGCCGTGAGATCGGGGTCGGGAGTGGGGTCGGCCCAGGGGCGTCGGCCCGGGCCGGGCGGGGCGACCAGCAGGACACGGCGCGCGACGGGGACGGGGCCACCATCGGCGGCCAGCCGTGTCCAGCAGTGAGCCGACAGCCCGTGCGCGATCACGATGGTGTCCGAGTCGATATGGCGGCGAAAAGCCTTGCACCACTGGTCAACATCGGGATCGTCGAGATCGGGTAGCAGCGGATAGGACACCTCGATGCCCTCGTCGCAGAGGCGCTGGGCGAGCAGGATCTGCCAGTGTCCCGGTGCACGGCGGAACTGCGCACCGTCGAGCATCACCACCGGCCCGGTCATCGCGGCAACTCCTCACGGAACGCCGACATCGCCGAGCGCCGGCCGGTGACCTCCTCGATGAATCGGCCCGCGGGCTGTTCGAGGGTGTCGCTGAGCTCCAGGAACTTGGGCACGCTGACCGTGCCGGGCCAGTCGGCCGCCATCATCGACGACGGCAGTGCCGGATCCACATAAGTGATGGGGCGCCAGAGATCGAGTGCCCTGGTCCAGCCGTGGAAGGCGGTGCGCGGGTCCGGCGACTGCGAGTAGGCGGCCATCGCCGCGGCGTGTGCCGCCAGGAAGTGATCGTGCAGATCGCGGGCGAGCTCGAAGTCCCACCAGCGCGTGACGGCGACGTCCGGTCGGGTCTCGCCGTGGATCTCACTGACGATGAAGGTGGTCACGTGGCCGGTCAGGCCCAGCTCGGCGACCATCTCGTGCACCTCGTCGTCCATGTATGCCGGGCAGATCCAGAGGCCGTTGGCCACATTCCCGCAGCCCATCCAGGTGAGGCGTCGGCGCAGCTGGTGGCGTAGGCCCCGATCCTGCTCGGGAACCGAGAACGAGATCAGGCACCACGGGTCGCCGTCGGTCATCAGGCGCGGTCGTACGTAGCGGAGGATGTCACGGGCGAAGACCCGGGCGGCACGGTCGGAGGCCACGTACCCCGGCGTCGGGCCGTCGGGCTGTGCGACGAGATGCCCCTTCGCCTTGAGGCGGGTGAGGGCGGTGCGCGCGGGCTGGTCGGCGACTCCGACCGCACCCATCAGGGTGACTATGCTCGACGTCGACAAGTGCGTCGGGTCGTTGCCGACAGTGACGCCCAGAACGGTCCGGAGCAGCGATGTCGCACTTCCGGGCCGTGAATCGAACTCGTCGACGATCTTTTCCATCGGTGTCTCTCCTCGGGCTGGTGGCGAAAACATATCACCGCTGTGACGACCGTCTGGTTTACGAAATGTTACGCCGGTGTTTCGGTCTTCGTGGCCCGGTGCGCCCACGTCGGGCCAGGCAGGCGGCGCGTGGAACCGGCTGTCGTCGAGCCCATCTCGGATCGAGTGTCGCGGCACGGCGGTGCCGACCCAGATCACAGTCGATGATCTGGGACAATGGCAGACGATGACCACGCCAGATCCCAACGACCCAGCCCTGCCCACGCCCGTACGGACCGCCCCGGCCCAGACCGATCCGGCCCAGACCGATCCGGCCCAGACCGATCCGGTCCCGACCAATCCGGCCCTGACCGCGACCGTCGACCTCGACGCCATCGCCCACAACGTCTCCGTGGTGCGTGCGGCGTCCGGAGCCGATGTGATCGCGGTGGTCAAGGCCGACGGATACGGGCACGGCGCGGTACCGGTCGCGCGAGCGGCGCTCGAGGCGGGGGCCACCGAACTCGGTGTCGCCGTGATCGGTGAGGCCCTCGCGCTGCGGGCGGCGGGCCTCGATGCGCCGATCACCGCCTGGTTGCACACCAACGACGCCGACTTCGGCGGTGCGATCGCCGCCGGGGTCGACCTCGCCGTGTCGTCGCGTAGGCAACTCGGGCGAGTCCTGGACGCAGCGCGCGCCCTCGGCACCAACGCCACCATCAGCGTCAAGGTCGACACCGGACTCAATCGCAGCGGTGTGGCGGCGGACGAATGGTCCGACTTCGCCGCCGACCTGGCCGCCGCCGTCGCCGAGGGGGCCGTGACGGTCCGCGCGATGATGTGCCACCTCGCTCGCGGCGACGAGCCCGAGCATCCCCTCAACTCCGAGCAGGCGCGGCGACTGGACACCGCACGTGCCGATCTCGTGCGACGCGGGGCCGGCCCCGAGGTGATGCACCTGGCCAACTCGCCTGCGGCGCTGACCCGGCCCGATCTCGCGCGCGATCTGGTTCGACCGGGTATCGCGATCTACGGCGGGGTGCCGATCCCCGGCCGCGACTTCGGACTGGTCCCGGCGATGACGCTGAGCGGCGAGGTGGCGCTGGTCAAGCACCTGCCCGCGGGTGAGGGCGTCTCCTACAGCCACACCTGGATCTCCGAGCGCGACACCATGATCGGCGTGGTACCCGCGGGATACGCCGACGGTGTGCCGCGCACCGCATCCGGCCGTCTGAGGGTGCGGATCGGCGATCGGGACTTTCCGCAGATCGGTCGGATCTGCATGGATCAGATCGTGATCGACCTGGGGCCCGACGGTGGCGGGGTCCGGGAGGGCGACCGCGCCGTACTGTTCGGCAACGGTGCCGCCGGCGGGCCGACCGCACAGGAATGGGCCGAGGCCGTCGGAACGATCGACTACGAGATCCTGTCCCGGATCGGTGGCCGCACGGCGCGGACCTATGTGCGGTCCGGCCGGCCGGTGCAGGCCCTGCAGGCGCAGGGTCGGCAGGTGGGAGGACCGCAGGTGGGGGGACGGCGATGAAACCGTCGGAACGGATCGGCCTGGCCGCGGGTGCGGCGGGCCTGGCCGCGCTCGGTGGGCTCGCGGCCGCCGGAGCGGTGCGCACCGCGAAGGGTCGGCGCGTGCCGCCGGGCGGAGATCCCTACGCCGGCACCGACTTCACCACCATGTACGACGATCCGGCGTCGACCGTCCCCGCTGCCGACGGCCTCGCACTGGCGGTCCGGACCGTCGACCTGGGCGGACTGACCTCGGGGGAGACCCCGGAGCTGACCGTGGTCTTCGTGCACGGCTTCAGTCTCCGCCTGGCCAGCTGGCATTTCCAGCGGTACGCGCTCGCCGATCGCTGGGCCGACCGACGGATTCGGATGGTGTTCTTCGATCTGCGTGGCCACGGCCGCAGTGCGGACGCCCCCGCGGATACGTGCACCATGGATCAGCTGGTGGCCGACCTCCGCGAAGTGGTGCGTGCGGTCGCCCCTGCGGGACCGGTTGTGCTGGTGGGCCATTCGATGGGCGGCATGGCATTGATGGGCCTCGCTCGACGCAACCCGGAACTGTTCGCCGCCGACGGGCGCATCGCCGGCGTCGCCCTGGTGGCGACCGCGGCGAGCGGGCTGGCCTCCGAAGGACTCGGCCGCAGCCTGCGCAATCCGTTGCTCGACGCGTTCGCGGTGGCCGCCCGGCGCACCCCGCGGGTGATCGAGGCCGGCCGTGACCTCACCCGAATGGTCCTCGAACCGGTCCTGGTGGCAGCGAGTTTCGGACCCGGGTTCCACAGCCCGGCAGCCGGCCGGGCGGTGGAGAAGATGCTGCAGAACACGCCGATCGCGACGGTGGTGAACTTCCTGTCGGTCCTCGAGGCCCACGACGAGACCCTCGGTCTGCCGGTGATAGGGCAGGTGCCGTCGGTGGTGGTGTGCGGTGACCAGGACAAGATGACGCCCCTGCCCAACTCGCTCCACATGTACGGCGAACTCGGTGCCGACTCCCGTCTCGAGGTGGTCGAGGGCGCCGGGCACATGGTGCAGATGGAGGTACCCGACCGGGTCACCGATGCCATCGACGAGCTGATCGGGCGGGCACGCCTGGCCGCCCCGCGACCCCGCCGCCGCTGGTGGCGTCTCAAGGAGAATGCGTGATGGCCGCCGACACGACCGCCGGACAGCGGGAACTATCCGAGGTCACCGACACCGAGGCGCTGGGATTCGATCTCGCCCAGCAACTCTCGGCAGGAGACCTGGTGATCCTGGACGGACCGCTCGGGGCCGGGAAGACCGCGCTGGCCCGCGGTATCGCCGCCGGTCTCGGGGTGGTGGGCCGGGTGTCGTCGCCGACGTTCATCATCGCCCGCGAACATCGCCCCGGTACGCCCGGCGCACCGTGGATGGTGCATGTGGACGCCTACCGGCTCGGCGGTCTCGACGAGCTCGACGCCCTCGACCTCGACACCGAGATCGCCGACGCGGTGGTCGTCGTGGAGTGGGGTGAGGGGGTGGCCGAGCGGCTCGCCGACCGGCATCTGATGGTACGACTGCGCCGTGATCCGGACACCGATGTGCGGCATGCGGAATGGGAATGGGTGAATCGCCAGTGAGCACTGCCGAATTCGAGTCCGTCGGCACCGTGGTGACCTCATCCGGCGGAGCGCGGACGGTCCTCGTGGTCGACACCGCCACCGACGCGGTGGTGACCGGCATCGCCACCATCACGGCCGGCGACGACGCCGCGCGGCCGGAGGTGACGGTGCTCGCCGACCGCACCGTCGCCGATCATCGTCGCCACGCCGAACTGCTCACCACGCTGATCGGGGAGACCCTCACCGAATCGGGCGTCGCCCGTGGACAACTCGACGCCGTCATCGCCGGTGTGGGACCGGGACCCTTCACCGGCCTGCGGGTCGGGATGGCCACCGCGGCCGCCTTCGGTGACGCCCTGGGCCTTCCGGTGTACGGTGTGTGCTCCCTCGACGCCATCGCCGTGGAGGTGGCCCGGACGACCCCGTCGGCGACGACGATCGCCGTGGCCACCGACGCCCGTCGCCGCGAGGTGTACTGGGCGCTCTACTCGCGGGCCACCCGCATCCGCGGCCCGGAGGTCGCCGCGCCCGCCGCGGTGGCCGCCGACCTCGGCGGCACCACTCCCGACGCGGTCGGCGGATCGGCACCGCACCTGTCCCAGATCGGCTGGACGACAACCGAACCCGCATCGACCATCCCGACCGTGTCGGGTCTCGCGACCGCGGCGGCGACGGCGGTTTTTGCCGGGGCGATCCCGGATCCGCTCGTCCCGCTCTACCTGCGTCGCCCGGATGCGGTGGAACGCAAGGACCAGCGGCCCAAGACGGTGACGCCGTGAGCGCCCGGGAACTCGTGATCGACGCCCTCGAACTCGCCGACGTGCCGCGGGTCGTGGAGGTGGAGCACCAGAGCTTCGCCGGTGACTCCCCGTGGCCGGCAAGCGCTTTTCGCGCCGAACTGAACGCCCCCTACAACCGGTACTTCGCCGCACGCGAACATCCCGGCGATCCGGTGATCGGATATGCGGGGATCTCCACCCTCGGGATCCCCGGGTCCTACGAGTGCGAGATCCACACCATCGCGGTGGCACACACCCACCGCGGTCTGGGATACGGCCGCGCACTGCTCGACGCGCTGCTCGCCGTCGCCGACGCGATCGACGCGCCGGTGTTTCTCGAGGTGCGCACCGACAACGACACCGCCATCGCGCTCTACGAGCGCAACGGTTTTGCCACAGCGGGCATCCGGCGCGGCTACTACCAGCCGTCCGGCGCCGATGCCTACACAATGATCCGACCGTCGGCATCCGGACGCGTCGGCACCGACGACGCGGGAGGCGCCGACTCATGATCGTGATGGGGATCGAGAGTTCCTGCGACGAGACCGGAGTGGGGATCGTCGGCTGGGAGCCCGGCACCGACGGCACACCCGGACGTGCGGTGATGCTGGCCGACGAGGTCGCCTCGAGCGTCGACGAACACGCCCGATTCGGTGGGGTGGTACCCGAGATCGCCTCGCGCGCACACCTCGAGGCCATCGTGCCGACCATGCGACGCGCCCGCGAGGCGGCCGGGATCGACCGCCCGGACGCGATCGCGGTGACCATCGGCCCCGGTCTGGCCGGTGCGCTGCTCGTGGGTGTCGCCGCGGCGAAGGCCTACGCGCTGGCGTGGGACGTGCCGCTGTACGCGATGAATCACCTCGGTGGACATGTCGCGGTGGACACCCTCGAACACGGTCCGATGCCCGAATGCGTGGCGCTGCTGGTGTCCGGTGGTCACACCCACCTGCTGCACGTGACCGATCTGGCCGCGCCGATCGTCGAACTCGGCACCACCGTCGACGACGCCGCCGGTGAGGCCTTCGACAAGGTGGCCCGGCTGCTCGACCTCGGCTACCCGGGCGGCCCGGCACTCGACCGGCTCGCCACCGACGGGGACCCGCAGGCGATCGCCTTCCCCCGGGGTATGACCGGGCCGCGCGACGCACGCTACGACTTCTCGTTCTCCGGGGTGAAGACCGCGGTCGCGCGGTACGTCGAGAAGTGCCGGCGCGACGGGGTGGAGGTGCCGATGGCCGACGTGGCCGCATCGTTCCAGGAGGCGGTGGCCGATGTGCTGACGCTCAAGGCGATCCGCGCCTGCAACGACCTCGGCGTCGACACCCTGGTGCTCGGCGGTGGTGCCACCGCGAACTCGCGCATCCGTTCCCTGGCCGGTGAGCGTTGCGCCGCCGCCGGGATCACCCTGCGCGTCCCGACCCCGCGCCGCTGCACCGACAACGGCGTGATGATCGCGACGCTCGGCGCCCACGTGATCGCCGGTGGCGCGGCACCGTCACCGCTGACCGTCGCCACCGATCCCGGACTGTCGGTCCAGCTCAGTCAGCTCTGACGAGCACGGCCGTCGCGCGGTGTGCGCGACGGCCGATGACAGATCTCGGGGAGAAGCTCCGGGGTCGGCTGTGCCGGCCCGGGCATGATGGGTCCTCTCGCACGTGACGTCGGCGCGGTGGTTCTCACCGGTGATGTCACCATGCCGTGCCCGGGCCGGCGGAGCCCGTACCGGCCTTATGCCTCGGCGGCGGCCAGTCCCAGTGCCACGTCGATGATCATGTCCTCCTGACCACCGACGAGGCGACGCCTACCGCACTCCACCAGGATGTCGCGGACGTCGACATCGTAGGTCTTGGCGGCATTCTCGGCGTGACGCAGGAACGACGAGTACACCCCGGCGTAGCCCAGCGTGAGGGTCTCGCGGTCGACGCGCACCGGGCGGTCCTGCAGCGGCCGGACGATGTCGTCGGCGGCGTCCTGCAGTTTGAACAGGTCGCAGCCGTGCTTCAGATCCGACAGGTCGGCGACGGCGATGAACGGCTCGATCGGGCAGTTGCCCGCACCGGCACCGTGTCCGGCGAGTGAGGCGTCGACGCGGAAGGCGCCGTTCTCCACGGCCACAACCGAATTGGCAACTGCCAGCGACAGGTTCTCGTGGGCGTGGATACCGATCTCGGTCTGCGGGTCGAGGACGTCCCGGTAGGCCCGGACGCGAGCGGCGACGTCGTTCATGGTCAGCCGGCCGCCGGAGTCGGTGACGTAGACGCAGTGTGCGCCATAGGATTCCATCAGCTTGGCCTGCTCGGCCAGCTTCTCCGGCGGGGCCATGTGCGAGAGCATCAGGAAGCCCGACACGTCCATGCCGATCTCGCGGGCCGCGGCGATGTGCTGGGCGGAGATGTCGGCCTCGGTGCAGTGGGTGGCCACACGCACCGACCGCACGCCGAGGTCGTAGGCGCGCTTGAGCTCACCGATGGTGCCGACGCCGGGCAGCAGCAGCGTGGTGAGCCGGGCGGTGGTGAGCACCGACGCGGCGGCCTCGATCCACTTCCAGTCGGTGTGCGAGCCCGGTCCGTAGTTCAGCGACCCGCCGGCGAGGCCGTCGCCGTGGGCCACCTCGATGGCGTCCACGCCGGCGTCGTCGAGGGCGGCGACGATGCGCTTGACGTCCTCGGTCGAGATGCGGTGGCGGACGGCATGCATGCCGTCACGCAGGGTGACGTCCTGGATGAAGATCGGTGTGCTCATGCCTGAATCTCCTTGGTGGCGGCGATCTTCTCGGCCATCTGCACGGCGGCCGAGGTCATGATGTCGAGGTTGCCCGCGAAGGCGGGCAGATAGTCGGCGGCTCCCTCGACCTCGAGAAAGACCGACACCTGGTGGGTGGGCCGGGAGGTACCGGGCACCAGCAGGGTCTCGACCGGCTGGTCGGCCGGGATCTCGCTGATCTGGACCTTCTGCTTGAGGCGGTATCCGGGCACGTAGGCGGCGACGTCGGCGACCATCTTCTCGATGGAGTTCACGATCTCGGCCTTCACCGGGTCGGCGTCGGCCGGCAGGGTGACGAGGGTGAAGACGGTGTCGCGCATGAGCAGCGGCGGCTCGGCCGGGTTCAGGATGATGATCGCGCGACCGCGGGCGGCGCCGCCGACCTGCTCGATGGCCGCCGAGGTGGTCTCGGTGAACTCGTCGATGTTGGCGCGGGTGCCGGGGCCTGCCGAGCGCGAGGCGATCGAGGCGACGATCTCGCCATAGGCGACCGGGACGACCCGCGAGATCGCGGCCACGATCGGGATGGTCGCCTGACCACCGCACGTCACCATGTTCACGTTGGTGGCGTCGATGTGCTCGTCGAGGTTGACCGCGGGGATCACGTACGGCCCGATGGCCGCCGGGGTCAGGTCGATCATCCGCTTGCCGAGCGGGCGCAACGTGGCGTCGTTGGCGGTGTGCGCACCGGCCGAGGTGGCGTCGAAGACGATGCCGATCTCGTCGATCTGCGGCGAGGCGAGCAAACCGTCGACGCCGTCGGCGGTGGCCTCGAAGCCGTACTTCCGGGCGCGGGCGAGACCGTCGGAGGCGGGGTCGATGCCGACCATGACCGCCATCTCCAGGTGGGTGCCGTTACGCATGATCTTCTTCATCAGGTCGGTGCCGATGTTGCCCGACCCGATGATGGCGACCTTGGTCTTCTGACCTGTTGTGGTCATCGGATCTCCTTGCTGTTCTGAGGTTCTCGAAGGTTGTGGTGCGGTGTCGACGGGGTGGGGTGTCGACGGGGTGGGGTGTCGACGGGGAGGGGTGTCGACGAGGTGCGGGGCCGTCGCGTGCCGGCTCGACTACCGGGCGGTGAAGGTGACGGTGCCCAGCGGTGCGACGGTGGCCGAGACGGTGGCGCCGGGGGTGATCGGACGCATCGGACCGAGCGCGCCGGAGAGGATGACCTCGCCGGTCCGCAGCGGCTCACCGAGGTCGCGGACCTGCTCGGCGAGCCAGACGACGGCCTCGATCGGGTCGCCGAGGCAGGCCGCGCCGGTGCCGGTGGACACCTCGGCGTGGTCGATGGACATCGTCATGGTGACCTCGCGGGGCTCGAACTCGGCGAGGGTCTTGTGCTCGGTGCCCAGGACATAGGCGCCGGCCGAGGCGTTGTCGGCGACGGTGTCGCCGAAGCTGATGTCCCAGTCGGCGACGCGGCTGCCGCAGATCTCGATGGCCGCGACACCGTAGGCGATGGCCGCGCGGACGCGGGCGGCATCGATCTCGCCGTCGAGGTCCTCGGCGAGGACGAAGGCCAGTTCGGCCTCGGCGCGGGGCTGCAGCACCGCACCGGCCGCGAGGGTGCCGCCGTCGGTGACGATCATGTCGTCGAACAGCACTCCGAAGTCGGGCTGGTCCACACCGAGCTGGGCCTGCACGGCTTTGGAGGTCAGCCCGATCTTGCGGCCGACGCGGCGGGCGCCACCCGCGAGGCGTTCGGCGACGCCGATCTGCTGGACGGCGTAGGCGGCGCGGATGTCGGCGGTGCCGATCAGTTCGCGGACCGGGGCGACGGGGGTGGCGGACTCCGATGCGGTCCGCAGCCGGGCGGCCGCCTCGGTGATCGCCGCCTCGGTGATCGGTGCGGGGGCGATCGGTGCTGGGGTGGTGACCTGCTCTGTCATGCCTCCACTGTCGCCGCAGGTCGGCGGGTTCTCCTACGAAATCGTTCCACTCAGCGATACGCTGATCAGATGTCGGGTGAGGCCGTGGATCAGGCGGGTGCACGGGGGACCGGGGCCGGTGATCCCGCCGGTGCCGATCTGGGCACCGTGCTGGGCAAGGCGGTCGCGGTGCTCCGGGCGTTCCGGGTGGAGGATCGCGTGCTCCCGCTGGCCGAACTCGTGCGCCGGACCGGGCTGTCCAAGCCGACGGTGCACCGGATCGCCGGTGACCTGGTGACCTACCGTCTGCTCGACAAGGACGAGCGCGGCTACCGGCTCTCGGGTGGGCTCTTCGAGCTGGGGATGCGGGCGTCGGCCGAACGGACCCTGCTCGAGGTGGCGATGCCGTTTCTGCAGGACCTCTATGAACGCACCCGTGAGACGGTGCACCTCGGCGTCCTCGAGGGCGCCGAGGTGGTCTACATCGCCAAGATCGGCGGGCATCGGCAGGCGCGGTCGCCGTCGAGGACCGGCGGACGTATGCCGCTGCACTGCACAGCAATAGGTAAAGTTCTTCTGGCGCATGCCGATCCGGAGCTGCAGCAGCAGGTGCTGGCGGGGCCGCTGAAGCCGTGGACACCGCACACAATCGTCGCGTCGGGACTGCTGAGGCGTCGCCTCGCGACCATTCTCGAGGCGGGGGTCGGGTTCGAGCGCGAGGAGTCCACGCTCGGGCTGCTGTGTGTGGCGGCGCCGGTGCTCGACACCGGAACCGGGGAGGCGGTCGCCGCGATCAGCGTGACGGGTCCGGTCGGACGGTTCCGTCCGGAAGCCCATGTCGCGGCCGTGCGGGCCGCCGCCGCGGGGATCGCCGGGGTGCTGGCGAGGCGGTAGCGGCCGATCCCGTCGACCACCGGCTCGTCTCGCTCGGGGTGATTTCGCCGAAGGCTGATCTTTTGCAGCCGCGAGCCTTGAGTGCTGGCACTCGCATGTATAGAGTGCTAGGAGGCACTGCGAGCAGACCTCGGCACCCGCGACGACGGGGTCTCGTGGCAGAGCCCCGCAGAAACAAGAACATCGTTTTCTCAGATGAGAAAGTAGAGGACTCACATCGTGGCGAGCGTGAACATCAAGCCGCTTGAGGACAAGATCCTGGTGCAGGCCGTCGAGGCCGAGACGACCACCGCGTCGGGTCTGGTCATTCCGGACACTGCCAAGGAGAAGCCGCAGGAAGGCACCGTCATCGCCGTTGGCGAGGGCCGCGTGACCGAGCAGGGCAACCGCGTGCCGGTCGACGTCAAGGAAGGTGACACCGTCATCTACAGCAAGTACGGCGGCACCGAGATCAAGTACGCCGGCGAGGAGTACCTGATCCTGTCGGCGCGCGACGTGCTCGCCGTCATCGGCAAGTAAGGATCGCGAGACCCTCGTGACACTTCCCGCCCCGGCGCCCAGTGGGCACCGGGGCGGAGTCGTCCGTGCGGCCGGTGACCCGGCCGCACGATCAGCCAGCACAGAGAGAAAGCCCTGATGGCAAAACAGATCGAATTCGATGAAAAGGCCCGTCGCGCACTCGAGCGCGGCATCGATCAGCTCGCCGACGCGGTGAAGGTGACCCTCGGGCCGCGCGGCCGGCACGTGGTGCTGGCCAAGGCATTCGGTGGCCCCAGCGTCACCAACGACGGCGTGACCATCGCCCGTGACATCGACCTCGAGGATCCCTTCGAGAACCTCGGCGCACAGCTGGTCAAGTCGGTCGCGACCAAGACCAACGATGTCGCAGGCGACGGCACCACCACCGCCACCGTCCTCGCCCAGGCGATCGTCCGCGCAGGCCTGCGCAACGTCGCCGCGGGTGCCAACCCGATCACGCTCGGCGTCGGCATCGCCAAGGCCGCCGACGCGCTGAGTGAAGAACTGCTGCGTCTGGCCACGCCGGTCACCGGTGAGGTGGGTGTCGCGCAGGTCGCCACCGTGTCCTCGCGCGACGAGGAGGTCGGTGAACTGGTCGGCAAGGCGATGAACACCGTCGGCACCGACGGCGTCGTCACCGTGGAGGAGGGCTCGGGTCTGCTGACCGAGCTCGACATCACCGAGGGCGTCCAGTTCGACAAGGGATACCTGTCGCCGTACTTCGTCACCGACGCCGACGCCCAGGAAGCGGTCCTCGACGATCCGCTGATCCTGCTCTACCGCGACAAGATCAGCTCGCTGCCGGACTTCCTGCCGCTGCTGGAGAAGGTCGTCGGCGCCGGGAAGTCGCTGCTGATCATCGCCGAGGATGTCGAGGGCGAGCCGCTGTCGACCCTGGTGGTCAACTCGATCCGCAAGACCGTCAAGGCCGTCGCGGTCAAGGCGCCGTTCTTCGGTGACCGCCGCAAGGCGTTCCTCGAGGATCTGGCCGTGGTCACCGGCGGCACCGTGATCTCCTCCGACATCGGTGTCTCGCTGAACGCCGCGGACCTCGACCTGCTCGGTTCGGCCCGGCGTGTCACCGTCACCAAGGACGCCACCACGATCGTCGAGGGCGCCGGCACCGCCGAGGCCGTCGCCGATCGCGCCGCCCAGCTGCGGCGGGAGATCGAGAACAGCGACTCCGACTGGGATCGCGAGAAGCTCGCCGAGCGTCTGGCCAAGCTGGCCGGCGGCATCGCCGTGATCCGCGTGGGTGCGGCCACCGAGACCGCGCTCAAGGAGCGCAAGCATCGCGTCGAGGATGCGGTCGCCGCGGCCAAGGCCGCTGTCGAGGAGGGCATCATCCCCGGTGGCGGCTCGGCCATCGTGCAGGCCGCGGCCGTGCTCGACGCCCTCGCCGAGGAGCTTCCCGACGAGGAGGCGCTCGGGGTCAAGGTGGTGCGCGAGGCCGTCAAGGCCCCGCTGTACTGGATCGCCACCAACGCCGGAGTCGACGGCGCCGTCGTCGTACACCGCGTCGCCGGGGCGGAGAAGGGCCATGGCTTCAACGCCGCGACCCTGACCTACGGCGATCTGGTCGCCGAGGGCATCATCGACCCGGTCAAGGTCACCCGCTCCGCGGTGGTCAACGCCGCGTCGGTCGCCCGCATGGTCCTGACCACCGAGACCGCGGTCACCGACAAGCCCGCCGAGGCCGCCGACGACCACGGCCACGGCCACGGTCACGCGCACTGACGTCACACTGATCCGGCCGACGGCGCCCACACGGGCGCTCTGACGCAGACGACTCCGCGGTGGTCACCCCTGAGGGTGGCCACCGCGGAGTCGTCTGCATCGGATCTGCTGCTGTTGTGGTCTCGGATGTCGGGACGGCCGGGTGTTGCCCGCTCCGGTCGCGTCGCCGGTCTCGTCGTGGTGGAGTGTGCGGGTGGCTAGCTGGCGATGCGGCGTCCCATACCGCGCTTCATGAGCATGCTGCGTTCGGACTCGGAGAGTCCGCCCCAGATGCCGTACGGCTCGGCGACGGCCAGGGCGTGCTCACGGCACTGCGCGATGACCGGGCACTGGTGGCACATCTCTTTGGCGCGACGCTCGCGCTGGGCCCGTGCGCGGCCGCGCTCGCCGTCGGGGTGGAAGAACATCGAGGACTCGACACCGCGGCACAAGCCGTGCATCTGCCAGTCCCACACGTCTGCATTGGGGCCGGGGAGGTGGTTGGGCTGGGGCATGTCAGCTTCTCCTTCATCAGGACGAGGAACCGGGGCCGGCTCGTGGCGATGTCCATGCTCAGTCGGTGTCGTGGGGCGTTCCGAACTGCGCAAGCAAAACAGTAGGCGGGCGCCAGAAACAGCGTCAATACCGCCAATTCGGCCGAAATGATGGCAAAGATTCCGGTGTTGTTAACTGGGTGTTAGAGGGTCTCACTGCACTATCACAGTGCCCAGGCGGTGTCGCCCCGGGCTGTCGTTCATCCGGTGAAATAGGTTGTGAACTGGCAATTTCTGCGCGGATGGCGCCCTTCGTGGTACGAATCCGGGATGCGATCGGTTCGTGACCGGGGAAACGCCGGTAACCCGCTGGAAATATATAAGTCACCCGGAGTTGATTTTCTCGTCCGCTTTAACAATTGTGACGGCGAGTTAAATTCATGCTAACTGCTAATTGTTTCGGTGACCTGGGCCACGTTTCTCCCGCGCAGACGGCGTCTTCGGCCTGGCTCGCCGCCGTCGAACGGGGCGGCCGGGGAGAGATCGCCGCGGCGTTGACCGCTCTCGAGGAGCTCGTCGTCGACGCGCGACGCCGTAACGATCCCACGATTCTGTCCCTCGCGCGCAGTACAGCTGGTTCGTTGCTGCGTCAGGCCGGCCGGCACGAGGTGGCGCTGGTGCTCGACGGGGCGGCCTTCGTGGCGGCCGCGGGTTCGGGTGCGGACATGTGCCGGGGTGTGGACATGCGTAGGGGGAGGGACAGGGGTCGAGGGGAGGACAGGGGTCGAGGGGAGGACATGCGCCGGGGGAAGGACACAGACCGGTGGGGTGACGACGAGTGGGGCCGCGCGGCCATGGTGGATGCGCTGGTGAACCTGGCCGCCGACAATCTCGGGCTGGGTCGGTTCTCGGCGTCGGCCAGACTCCTGCGGCGCGCCGGGGCGGAGCTCGCGCCCGAACCCGGCCCCGGGGCGACCGAGCCGTGGGAGACGTCGGCGCGGGGGCGGCTGCGTCACCTCTGGGTCTCCGCCGAGCTCGCGATGTACACCGGTGATCGGGGCGCCGCGCTCGATCGATCGGCGAGGGCGATGGACCTGATGGACCGCCGTGCCGACAGCGGACTGCAACGTCACCGGATCAAGACACTGCTGATCTCGGCGGCCGCCCACGCGGCGTCAGGGGAGATCGAGATCGCCCGGTCCGGCGCAGCCGGATGTCGACGCCGTGCCGCCGCGGCCGGCCTGCTGCCGCTCGAGTGGGCTGCGATGATGCTGGAACGGGGTGTGGGCGACGAGTCCACGGCCCTCGCCGCCGACCAGGCCCGGATCGAGGCGACACTGAGCGCGCGTGGCATGGTTTTCGTCCCGCGCTGACCGGATCGCTAAGGTGTTTGGGGTCCGACGCCGTGTTCGTGAGCCGATTTCGAGCAGCGGTGGGCCCGCGCCGGGGGTGAAGCGGCGTGCCTTTGTCAACCGAGCCGGTGAGACCGGCCGCACAATGCGTAACACGGGGATCACTGCTGACGATGAAATTGACAGGTGTTGAGTTGGACGCCGCAGTCCGGGCTGCCGGACTGGGCGACCGCGACGCGCTCACGTCAGTCCTCGAAAGTGTGCAAGAGCCGATCCTGCGCTACTGCCGGGGGCGGATCGGTGTCGGAGAACGCCATCTGTTCTCTGCGGATGACATTGCACAGGAGGCGTTGATGGCGGTGATGACGGCGCTGCCCCGCTATCAGGATCAGGGCAAGCCGTTCATGGCCTTCGTCTACGGCATCGCCGCACACAAGGTGGCCGACGCGATGCGTGTGGCCGGCCGTGTCAAGGCCGACCCGGTCGACAGTGTCCCCGATGTCTCGACGGTCAACGGTGGGCCAGAGCAGGCGGCGCTGGATTCCGACGGCAGCCGCCGGATGCGGATGCTGCTGTCGGTGCTCCCCGACAAGCAGCGCGAGATCCTCGTGCTCCGTCTGGTCGTCGGGATGTCCGCCGAGGAGACCGCCGACGCGGTCGGGAGCACCCCTGGCGCCGTCCGGGTCGCCCAACACCGAGCACTGGCGAAATTGAAAGACGAACTGAGGAAGGCAGGTGTGCGACGCGATGAGCGACGAGCGTGATCGGGATCGACGTCGACCGATGCCGGGCCCGCAGTCGTCGGGGGCGATGCAGGGTCCGGGATCGGCACATGGCGGTGACGGACAGCCGGATGACGGTCACATCGACCTGAATCAGGTCCACTTCGACGACGCGTTCCTCGACGCATTGTCACACGATCAGCCCACGCCGACCCGCGACGATGCCGAGTACGAGCTCGCCGCGCTCCTGTCCGGGTGGCGCCACGAGGCCATCGCCACACCTGCGCCGCCGATGCCGGGCATCGGCGAGGTGGACCGCGCCCTGGCGGCGCAGCGTCCGGCCAGGCGCGGTGCGTCGGTGGTGCGCACGCTGCGTGTGGTGTCCGGAGCCGCGGCCATCGCGGTGGTCGCCGCCGCCGGGCTCACCGTGGTGAGCGAGGGTGCGGCGCCCGGCGATGCCCTCTGGGGTGTGAAGAAGGTCGTGTTCGCCTCGGCGGCGTCGGAGACGCAGGCGTCGTTCGACGTGCGCGCCGACCTCGAGCAGGCGGAGGCGGCGTTCGCCGCGGGCGACACCGAGAGCGCGCACCAGCTGATCGCGCGGGCCCAGACCAGGCTCGCCCCGGTGCGTGACGACGCGACCCGCGATCAGATGACCGAATGGATCGACCGGCTCAAGACCGAGGAGCCCGGATCGACCACGGCGGCATCGACCGCCTCGTCGGCGGCACCCGGCACGACCGGGCCGGGCGGGACGACCCCGGCACACGGGGGAACCACCGGTGGATCGTCGACGAGTGTCGACGTGCGGGCGCGGACCACCGTGCCGACCACCACCACGCCGCCGGTCGAGACCACGCCGACGCCCACATCGCAGACCCCGACACCGACCAGCGCGACGGTCACCCAGGTGCCGAGCGCGCCGGAGGAGACCACGACCACGACCACACCGTCCTGACCGATGGGTCGTGGACGGCCCGGGGGCGTGAAGCATCACCGCCCGGATCGGGTCGGTGCGAGGCCTGGGCCCGTCAGCGCTCGTGATCGATATGGGCACGCGCGTCGGCGTACCCGCGGCAGTAGTCCCACGTGACGTAGGACTCCGTACACGGGTCGATCGCCGGCTCGTGCGGGCGGACGGTGCCGTCGATCAGCAACTGGAGCAGATTGGCGCGCAACATGTCCCAGTCGTGGTAGTGGTCCTCGTGGCAGTCGTCGCAGACCACGACCAGTCCGCGGATGCCGCGGTGGGCCAGCAGGGCCTCGTAGACGGCGAGGTCGGCGAGATCCTCTTCCACCGCGAGACGCTCGTTCTCGTCGAGCGGGATTCCCGGTTCCACGGAGTCCAGTGCCGCCGCGGGATCGCTCGGATCATCGGCGAACGGATCCGGCGGGAGTCCGGGAGGGAGGTGGTCACGCACACCACCACGGTAGCCGATCTTCGGTGACCTGCGCCGCATCGCATCCACAGTTCGTCTGCCCGCTCCACCGCGTCGCCGGTGCCGTCCACCCACCGATTCGGGGGACGGTCGACGTGAGGCACGTGCGGGGACAGAACGTGACCCACACAATCGCATTCGGTTCCTCGGCAATCGCTCGTTAGGATGGTCAGATGACTCACGTTCGTACTGGTGGTGACGATCCCAACAAGGTTGCAATGCTCGGCCTGACCTTCGACGACGTCCTTCTCCTGCCCTCGGCATCGGACGTGATCCCCGGCGAGGTCGACACCTCCTCTCGCCTCACCAGGGAGATCACCCTCCGGGTGCCGTTGGTGAGCTCGGCGATGGACACCGTCACCGAGGCGCGGATGGCGATCGCCATGGCCCGCGCCGGTGGCATGGGTGTGCTGCACCGCAACCTGTCCATCGAGGACCAGGCCGGTCAGGTCGAGACCGTCAAGCGGTCCGAGGCCGGGATGGTCACCGATCCGGTCACCTGCTCGCCGACAGACACACTCGCCGACGTGGACTCCATGTGTGCCCGCTACCGCATCTCGGGTCTGCCCGTCGTGGACGGCAAGGGCGAGCTCGTCGGCATCATCACCAACCGCGACATGCGGTTCGAGGTCGACCAGGACCGCCCGGTGTCGGAGGTCATGACCAAGGCGCCGCTGATCACCGCCCAGGAGGGCGTGTCCGCCGAGGCCGCGCTCGGACTGCTCCGCCGCAACAAGGTCGAGAAGCTCCCGATCGTCGACGGCAACGGTCGGCTGACCGGTCTGATCACGGTCAAGGACTTCGTCAAGACCGAGCAGCACCCCTACGCCACCAAGGACTCCGACGGCCGCCTGCTGGTCGGTGCCGCGGTCGGTGCCGGTGACGAGGCGTGGTCCCGCGCCATGGCGCTGGCCGATGTGGGCGTCGACGCCCTCGTCGTCGACAGCGCACACGGGCACTCCCGCGGCGTGCTCGAGATGATCGCCAAGCTCAAGGCCGAGATCGGCGACCGCGTGCAGCTCGTCGGGGGCAACGTCGCCACCCGTGAGGGTGCGCAGGCACTCATCGACGCCGGGGTCGACGCCGTCAAGGTGGGCGTCGGACCGGGCTCGATCTGCACCACCCGTGTCGTCGCCGGCGTGGGCGCCCCGCAGATCACCGCGATCCTCGAAGCCGTCGCCGTGTGTCATCAGGCCGGTGTCCCGGTGGTCGCCGACGGCGGTCTGCAGTACTCCGGCGACATCGCCAAGGCACTCGCCGCCGGTGCGTCCACCGCGATGCTCGGCTCGCTGCTGGCCGGTACCGCCGAGGCGCCCGGTGAGCTGATCCTGGTGAACGGCAAGCAGTTCAAGAGCTACCGCGGCATGGGCTCGCTCGGCGCGATGCAAGGCCGTGGACAGGGTAAGTCGTACTCTAAAGACCGCTACTTCCAGGACGACGTCCTCAAAGAGGACAAGCTGGTCCCGGAGGGTATCGAAGGCCGCGTTCCGTTCCGTGGTCCGCTCACCCAGGTGATCCATCAGCTCGTCGGTGGTCTGCGCGCCGCGATGGGCTACACCGGCTCGGCCACCATCACCGACCTGCACCACGCGCGCTTCGTCCAGATCACCGCGGCCGGACTCAAGGAATCGCATCCGCACGACATCACCCTGACCGCCGAGGCGCCGAACTACTATTCACGCTGAATCGGCCGACACGGCAGATCACACACCGTCGGGAGTGGATTCTCGACAGCGTCGGCCCGTCCAGGGCTCCGGCGTGCGTAGCAGAAAGGCGTAACGGTGCGCGACATCGTCGACATCGGAATGGGCCGTACGGCCCGGCAGACGTTCGAGCTCGATGACATCAGTCTCGTCCCTTCCCGGCGGACACGGTCGTCGAAGGATGTGTCGACCGCGTGGCAGATCGACGCGTACCGTTTCGATGCGCCGATCCTCGCCCATCCGACCGATGCGCTGGTGTCGCCGGCGGTGGCCATCGAGCTCGGCCGTCTCGGTGCCCTCGGTGTGATCAACGGCGAGGGCCTGTGGGCGCGCCATCGCGACGTCGAGGACAAGATCGCCGAACTCGTCGAGCTCGCGACCTCCGACCCCGATCCGCAGGCGCCGGTGCGTCGGCTGCAGGAACTGCACGCCGCACCGCTCGACACCGAACTGCTGGCGAAGTCGGTGGCGGCCGTCCGTGACGCCGGGGTCACCACCGCGGTGCGGGTGAGCCCGCAGAACGCCGCCGAGCTGACCCCGGCCCTGTTGAAGGCGGGCGTGGAACTGCTGGTGGTACACGGCACGATCATCTCCGCCGAGCACGTCGCGCAGGGGTCGCAGGAGCCGCTGAACCTCAAGACGTTCATCAGTGAGCTCGACATCCCGGTGATCGCCGGCGGTGTGCACGACCACCGCACCGCGCTGCACCTGATGCGTACCGGCGCAGCCGGCGTGATCGTCGGATACGGATCGACGGCCGGTGCCACCACCACCGGTGAGGTGCTCGGCCTCGGCGTGCCGATGGCGACCGCGATCGCCGACGCCGCCGCCGCACGTCGTGACTACCTCGACGAGACCGGCGGCCGGTACGTCCACGTCATCGCCGACGGCGACATCCACACCTCCGGTGACCTGGCCAAGGCGATCGCCTGCGGCGCCGACGCCGCGGTGCTCGGCACCCCCCTCGCGGCGGCCGCCGAGGCGCCCGGCAAGGGCTGGTACTGGCCGTCGGCGGCGGCCCACCCGGACACACCGCGCGGCGCGCTGCTCGAGGTGGCCCGTCCGGACGGTCGCCCGAGTCTCGAGCAGGTGCTGACCGGCCCGTCCGACGACCCCTACGGCGAGCTGAACCTGGTCGGCGCACTGCGCCGCTCGATGGCCAAGGCCGGCTACTCCGATCTCAAGGAATTCCAGAAGGTCGGACTGACCGTTCGCAGCTGAGAGCGACCGGCGCTGCTCGCGCCGCTCCGCTCGGGCCGGGCGGTGTTCACGATGGGGTGCGGTCGCCGTCACCGTATGTGACAACGAGCGTTAGTATGATCGTCATGGCAGCCCACCCCAGTCGTGAAGCATCTGATCATACGGACTTCGACGTCCTGATCATCGGTTCCGGATTCGGCGGCAGCGTGAGCGCGCTGCGACTCGTCGAGAAGGGATACCGGGTCGGCGTGGTCGAGGCCGGTCGACGCTTCGCCGACGACGACTTCGCCGCCACCAGCTGGCGCTTGAACAAATGGCTGTGGGCGCCCAAGTTGGGACTGTTCGGCATCCAGCGGATCCACGCCCTCAAGGACGTCATGATCCTGGCCGGCGCGGGCGTGGGCGGCGGGTCGCTGAACTACGCCAACACGCTCTACAAGCCGCCCGCCCCGTTCTTCACCGATCCCCAGTGGGCGCACATCACCGACTGGCAGGCCGAACTCGACCCCCACTACGGGCAGGCCCGCCGCATGCTCGGCGTGGTGCAGAACCCGACCTTCACCGAATCCGACCGCGTGATCCGCGACGTCGCCGAGGAGATGGGTGTCGGCGACACCTTCGTCGCCACCCCGGTCGGGGTGTTCTTCGGTGCCCGGACGGGGCTGGCCGGTGCGCCCGGTGAGACCGTCGGCGATCCCTACTTCGGTGGAGCGGGTCCGGATCGCACCGCCTGCACCGAATGTGGCGCCTGCATGACCGGATGTCGGGTCGGTGCCAAGAACACCCTGCTGAAGAACTACCTCGGACTCGCCGAGGCGAACGGCGCCCGGATTCTCGACCGCACCACCGTCGACTCGCTCACCCGGCGGCCCGACGGCAGCTGGGAGGTGGGCACGCGCGGGTCGGCGGCCTGGGGACCGCTCGGGCGGCGTCGGCGCAGTGTCACCGCCGCGCAGGTGATCGTCGCCGCCGGGACCTTCAACACCCAGCGGCTGCTGCACCACGCGAAGGCGTCGACGCTGCCCGCGATCTCCGACGCCATGGGGCGGCTCACCCGCACCAACTCCGAGGCGATCCTGGGTGCCGTTGCCGCGAAATACGATCCGGCACACAACTATTCGCAGGGGGTGGCCATCACGTCGTCGTTCTATCCGGCACCCAACACCCACGTCGAGCCGGTGCGCTACGGCAAGGGCTCCAATGCGATCGCCTTCCTGCAGACGGTGATCACCGACGGCGGCACCCGCCGCAAGCGTCTCGGTCAGGTGCTGGCGCAGCTGTTGCGCAGGCCGTCGACGCTGGTTCGGTTGCTGGTGGTGCGGCGCTGGAGTGAACGCACGGTGATCGCGCTGGTGATGCAGAACAACGACAACTCGCTGACCACCTTCCTGCGCCGGCGTGGACCGCTGCGGTACGTCACCAGCACGCAGGGACACGGTGAACCCAACCCCACCTCGATCCCGGAGGGCAACGACGCGACCCGGCGGATCGCGGCGAAACTCGACGACGGCCTCGCCGGCGGCACCTGGGGTGACGTGTTCAACATGCCGATGACCGCGCACTACCTCGGCGGCTGTGCGATCTCCGACGACCCGGCGAACGGTGTGATCGACCCGTACCACCGGGTGTGGAACTACCCGACCCTGCACGTCACCGACGGCGCGGCGATCTCGGCGAACCTCGGTGTCAACCCGTCGCTGTCGATCTGCGCGCAGGCCGAGCGCGCGATCGCGCTGTGGCCCAACAACGGCGCCGACGACATCCGCCCCGCGCAGGGCGAGCCGTACCGTCGTCTGTCTCCCATCGCCCCGGACGCACCGGTGGTGCCCGCCGACGCCCCGGCGGCCCTGCGACTGACGATCACCCCGGTGGACCACGCGTCGGCATCCTGAGCCGGGACATCCGGAACACGACGTCCGGGGCCGGGTGCTAGTCGAGGCCCCGCGCGATGAGGCTGTCGGCGAATCCGTCGGCGGTGCGCAGGGCACCGACCACGATCGGGGCCACCAGGATGCGTGGTCCAGGGCGGAGCCCGCGGGCACGTCGGGCCTCGTCGACCGCCCGGGCGATCTCCACCATGAGCGGGATCGCCCGGATGGTCAGGGCCAGCGAGATCGCGATCAGGTCCACCCGCACCCCGAACCGGGCGAGCGGTGACAGCGCACGGGTGATGGTGGCGAGCATGTCGGTGACACGCGTGGTGAGCGTGACCACCGCGGCCAGGACCACCGTCAGGGCCAGGATTCCCACCACGATCACCGCGCGATGCCAGCCGGTGAAGATCACCTGGAACACGAAGATGAACAGCAGCATCCAGATCGCCGGGCGCAGCTGACGCCACGCGGCGACCGGTCCGATACCGCCGAGTGCGTAGAGCGCGGCGACCCCCACCGCGGCGATCCCCAGTCCCGGCAGGGTCCGCACGAACAACGAGATGGCCAGCACCGCGACGGCCAGGCCGACCAGTTTGGTCCCGGGGGACAGCCGGTGCAGCACGGTGCTTCCGGGCCGGTAGACGCCGAGTGCGGTCACGACATCATCGCCCGATACGCGGCGAGAGCGGGGCCGGGCAGGTCGTCGACCACCACCCGGCCGTCGTCGATCACGAGTACCCGGTCGAAGTCGTCGACCAGGTCGAGATCGTGGGTGACCACGATGAGTTGTTCGTCGAGACCGGCGAACACCTCCCGCAGCATGCGGCTGTTGCGCAGGTCGAGCAGCGTCGTCGGCTCGTCGGCGACGATGATCCGCGGTTCGGTCACCAGGATCGAGGCGAGCGCCAGGAGCTGCTTCTGCCCGCCGGACAGGCGGGCCGACGGATGGTCGGCGTGGTCGGCGAGACCGAACCGGTCGAGCACCGTGCGGGTGCGTTCGGCCCGTTCGGCGCGGTCGAGATCGGTTCGGGTGAGCGACAGCTCGATGTCCTCGCGCACGGTCGGCATGATGATCTGCCGATCCGGGTCGGAGAACACGAAACCCACCGACCGCCGCACCCGCCGTCTGTGGCGTGCCGCGTCCACGCCGTCGACGACGACGCTGCCCTGGTCCGGGGTGACCAGCGCGTTGATCATTCGGGCGAGGGTCGACTTGCCGCTGCCGTTGGCGCCGACGATGCCGACCCGGCGCTCGGGGAGGGACAACGACACCTCGCGCAGAACGGTCCGGTCCTCGTAGGCGTGTGTGACGTGACGGAACTCGATCACGGCGTCGATACGATCACCGGTGCGTCGCCGATCACGTCAGTCGGCGACGGTGGCGGTACCGCGGCTCCCGGATCGCCACGGGGTGATCAGACCGGGCCAGGCACGGTGCACCTGTGCGGCGACCAGCGCGGCCACCACGGCCTTGATCACGTCACCGATGATGAAGGTGCCGTTGGTGGAGATGGCCGCCCACAGGGTCAGATCGGTGCGGGCCAGAAGGCCGATCACACCACAGGCGTACACCACGACCATGCCGCCGAGCAGGTTGATCAGCGTGCCCCACACGACCCGGTAGCGTGGCATCATCAGGGCGGTCAGCACACCGATCACGATCACGGCGGGCAGGAACCCGATGAAGTATCCGGCGGTGGGCGAGAGCAACGCGGTCTGGCCGTTGCGTCCCCCCGACAGGATCGGCAGGCCGGCGAGTGCGAGCACCATGAAGATGACCACCGCGAGGGTGCCCTTTTTGGGGCCGAGGACCGCGCCGGCGAGCATCACCCCGAGGGTCTGGAACGTGATCGGGACCCCGCTGCTGCCGAGGTTGATCGTTCCGGGCAGGCCCAGGGCGGCGATCAGTGCTGCGAACACCGCCGCCTGGGTGAGGTCGGCGACGCCGAGGGAGAACCGGCCGGAACCGGACTCGGCGGACCCGGTCGATACCGACCTGGCGTTTTCTGGGGAGTCAGAGGTATCCATGGTGGTCAACCAGTATTCCACGCACCCCTGGCGCCGCCGACCGGTAGGTCGGTGGTGGGCAGACATTAGACTCGCCTCGTGACGGATTCTGCAGATGGAGCGATCGAGGGGCCGCGTCCGGTCCTCGTCGTCGATTTCGGCGCACAGTACGCGCAGCTCATCGCGCGCCGCGTGCGCGAGGCCCGCATCTACTCCGAGGTGATCGCGCACGACGCCACCATCGAAGAGTTGGCGGCCCGAAACCCGGTGGCGCTGGTGCTCTCCGGTGGACCGTCGTCGGTGTACGCCGACGACGCACCGGCCATCGACCCGGCGATCCTGGACCTCGGCATCCCGGTGTTCGGCATCTGCTACGGATTCCAGTCGATGGCCAAGGCCCTCGGCGGCGTGGTCGCCAACACCGGTGGCCGCGAGTTCGGACGCACCACCCTGACCGCCGACGGCGCGGGTGTGCTGCATCAGGGTCTGCCCGCCGAGCAGCCGGTGTGGATGAGCCACAACGACGCCGTGCAGGTGGCCCCCGAGGGCTTCGAGGTGGTCGGCTCGACGCCGGGCGCACCGGTCGCCGCATTCGAGAACGTCGAACGCAAGATGGCGGGTGTGCAGTACCACCCGGAGGTGCTGCACTCGCCGCACGGCCAGCAGGTGCTCACCCGCTTCCTGTACGAGATCGCCGGCCTCGAACCCACCTGGACCGCCGCGAACATCGCCGACAGCCTGATCGATCAGGTCGCCGGCCAGATCGGTGACGGACTGGCGATCTGCGGTCTGTCCGGCGGTGTCGACTCCGCGGTCGCGGCGGCGCTGGTGCAACGCGCCATCGGCGATCGGCTGACCTGCGTGTTCGTCGACCACGGTCTGCTGCGTGCCGGTGAGCGTGAGCAGGTGCAACACGAGTTCGTCGGCGCGACCGGCGCCCGGTTGGTCACCGTGGACGCCGCCGACACGTTCCTCTCCGAACTCGCCGGTGTCTCCGACCCGGAGACCAAGCGCAAGATCATCGGCCGCGAGTTCATCCGCTCCTTCGAGGGTGCGGTGTCCGACGTGCTCGGCGACCGCGCCGCCGCCGGTGACAAGGTGGACTTCCTGGTCCAGGGGACCCTGTACCCCGACGTCGTCGAGTCCGGCGGAGGAAGTGGCACCGCGAACATCAAGAGCCATCACAACGTGGGCGGGTTGCCCGATGACCTGGAGTTCACCCTGGTCGAGCCGTTGCGGCTGCTGTTCAAGGACGAGGTCCGCGCGGTCGGACGGGAACTGGGCCTGCCCGAGGAGATCGTCGGACGTCAACCGTTCCCCGGGCCGGGTCTGGCCATCCGCATCGTCGGCGAGGTGACCGCCGACCGTCTCGCGCTGCTGCGCACCGCGGACCAGATCGCGCGGGAGGAACTCACCGCCGCCGGTCTGGACAACCAGATCTGGCAGTGCCCGGTGGTGCTGCTCGCCGACGTCCGCAGCGTCGGTGTGCAGGGCGACGGCCGCACGTACGGCCATCCGATCGTGCTGCGTCCGGTGTCCAGCGAGGACGCGATGACCGCGGACTGGACGCGCATCCCCTATGAGGTGCTCGAGACCATCTCCACCCGCATCACCAACGAGGTGCCCGACGTCAACCGCGTCGTCCTGGATGTGACGAGCAAGCCGCCCGGCACCATCGAATGGGAGTGATCGGTCCCGATTCGGGCGCGATCGTCAGCGGCGCGCCGACCGCGCACCGCTGACGATCAGCACGAGTCCGGCGATCACCCCGATCACCACCGCGACCCAGCCCAGGGTCGCGAGATCGGGAAGGGTGGGACCGTCGGCGAGACCCCAGGCCGCCACGGCCACACCCAGCAGGGCGAACAGCGCGAGGCCGGGTGACCGTCGGGCCACGTCGGTGGTGGTTTCGGTCACGGTGGTCGGGTCCATGGGGTCGGTGCCGTTCATCGCCTGATCTCCACTCGTCCCATTCCGGTGTGCGCGTCGACCGTCAGAACCGGCCCGGCGGTGCCGTCGTTGCCGCCGTCGAGTCCGTCGGGGCAGGAGTAGTCGCCGATCCCGGTACTGCAGTTGGCGCGGACGTTCATGCCGGTGGGGACCTCGATGACGAGTTCGCCGATGCCGTTGCGCAACTGCACCGTTCGGTTCGACGACAGCGTGATGTCACGCAGGTCGAGCGTGCCGGTTCCCATACCGAGTGAATACTCGCCACGGATGTCGTTCTCGCTCAGTGGTTTCCAATTGCGGTCGCCGACACCGCCGGCGGGTATCCCCAGGCCGTGGTCGCTCGGGCTCCAGGTGGTCAGGGTGGTGGAGACCACCACGGCCGCCATCAGTGCGAGCAGCACCGGCACGAGACCCCCCGCGTGACGGCCGGATTCGGTCTTGCGCAGCGCGCCGACCAGCAGTCCGGCGGCCACCACGGCCAGTGCCAGCGACAGGACGTGTGGCACCGAGAACCAGGTGATCCCGGCCCGGTGGCCGGCGATCCCGGCGGCGACGACGATCACCGCGATCCCGGCGACGACGAGCCCCAGCGGGGATCGACGTGGGCGGTTCGGCACGGCCGGCGGCGTGGGCATGCTCGGCTCGGGCAGATCCCACGCGAAGCGGGCCGCCCCCAACGGATCCCACGCGGGTGGGGTGCGGTCGATCGGATCGGTCGGGGTGGTCGGGGTGGCGGTGTCGTCGACCCCGGTCGCGACCGATGGGAGATCGGAATCGGTACCGGCCGGGACCTTCCCGAGATCGACCGTGGCGCGCTGGGCGGTCGGAGTGCGGGACGGATCGGCGGACGAGCCGGTCGCGGTCGATGCGGTCGCATCCAGGTTCGCGGTCGCATCTCGGTTCGGGGTCGTGCCCGTCATCGTGGCCGTGGTGGGGCCCTGCATGGTGGGGCCCTGGGCGGTGCGCATCGCACGCGGGGTCCAGCGCACGAAGTGATCGGCGCCGATCGCGGTGGGTGCCGACGTCGGGACGATGGTCGTGACGCTCGTCCCGGCCGGTGCCTCGGGGGTGCGCAGGTACAGCAGCCACCAGCCGAACAGCATCAGCAGACCGCCGAGCAGGCCGCCCGAACTCCACGGGCCGGACGATCCGATCGAGGTCACCACCACGATGACGACGAGGACCACCAGCAGCAGCTTGACGGGACTTCGGGTTCGGCCGGGATGCCCCCCGCCGACGGGTGTGACCTGTGCGGAGACCCGGGTGACCGACGGAAAGGCGATCCAGCCGGCCAGATACAGGATCAGGCCGCTGCCACCGAACAACGTCGACACCACGAACGCGACCTTCACCAGGGTCGGATCGACCCGGTAGCGGTCGGCGACACCTGCACAGACGCCGGCCACGGTGCGTGGTGCCGACGGTCGCACCGGGCGTGTGGCCCACAGGTTCTCGAGCCGGTTGCGAAACTCTGCACCATCCATGTCACCCATCGTCACGCTCGCCGGCCCCGCCCACATCGGGGGAGCACCCTGAGATCCACCCGGAACGAGCACCGGTACCGGATTCGGGGGTGGACCCTGATGCCCGCGCCCCCGCATACGTGACACCATCGGATTCATGGAAGTGGCGCAGGCGGAGCTGCCGCCGCGGCTGATGCGCCGCAGTGGCGGCCGCGTGATCGGTGGGGTCGCAGGAGGCGTCGCCGACCATCTCGGCGTCGACGCGTTCCGCGTGCGGGTGGTGTTCGTGGTGCTCACCGCCCTCGCCGGCGCCGGGGTGCTGGCCTATGCGCTCCTGTGGTTCTTCTGTCCGCAGGGCTCCGACACCGCACCGCTGCGACCGGGTGAGCGGCGCCAGGCCTGGGGATTGGCGATCCTCGGCCTGATCGCGATGTCGGTGGTCGGGTTCGCCGCCGCCGGCACCCCGGCCGCCTATCTGGTGCCCTTGGTCTTCGTCGCCGTCGGCGCCTCCCTCGTGTGGCGGGAGTTCGACACCTCCGCGCGCGCCCACGCCCGCAGCCCGGTCCTCACCTGGTTGCGGCTCGCGGGTGGTGTGGTGCTGGTGGTGGGCGGGCTGGTGGTGATCGTGCTGGCCGGCAACCGCAACTTCGGTGGTCTGAGCACCACCCTGTTCGCGGTCGGTGTGACCCTGATCGGTGTCGTGCTGTTGACCGTGCCGTTGTGGATGCGGATGTGGCGGGCACTCAACGAAGAACGCGCCGCACGGATCCGTAACGCCGAGCGCGAGGAGATCGCCTCCCACCTGCACGATTCGGTGCTGCAGACCCTCGCCCTGATCCAGAAGAAGGCGGGACGTCCGGAGGAGGTGGCCCGTCTGGCACGCAGTCAGGAGCGCGAACTGCGCAGCTGGCTGTTCGGTGATCCGGCCCAGCAGCGCAGCTCGCTGAGCGCCGCGCTGCGCAGTGTCGGCGCCGAGGTCGAGGACGACTACGGGATCGAGGTGGAGGTGGTCACCGTCGGCGACCTCCGCCCCGACGCCGACACCGACAAGGTGGTGGCGCGGCGCTGGCCTGCCCTGATCGGCGCGACCCGCGAGGCGCTGGTCAATGCGGCCAAGCATTCCGGGGAGCGCAAGGTCGACGTGTACCTCGAGGTGGGTGACGACGAGGTGGAGGTCTACGTCCGTGATCGTGGGGTGGGCTTCGACCCGGACACCGTCGACGGGGACCGCCAGGGGGTGGCGCGCTCGATCCGCGCACGGATCGAGCGGGTCGGCGGACGTGCGACGGTCAAGTCGCAGCCGGGGCGCGGTACCAACGTGGCGATCACGATGCCGCGTGGCGACGGCCGTGCGGTGGGTGACGGGGAACGGGTGCTCGACGGGGACCCGGACCGGGACGACTCCGATTCGGGTCCCGACACGGCAACGGGGACGGACACCGCGCGGGGAAAGGCGTCATGATTACCGGTGGACCCCCCGGAACACGGCGATGGTCGAGGGAACCGATGTGCGATCGACGGGGCGCGACGACATGACGACGGATGAGCGGAGCGAGATGACAACCGAGGAACAGGCCGCGCCGCCCGGTGGGTATCGGGTGTTCCTGGTCGACGACCACGGGGTGTTCCGTTCCGGCGTGCGTGCCGAACTCGCCGGCGAACCCGGGCTGACCATCGCGGGGGAGGCGGGTGCGGTGGCCGAGGCGATAGCCGGGATCACCCGGGTGCGACCGGACGTCGTACTGCTCGACGTACACATGCCCGCCGGTGGTGGGGTGGCGGTGCTGCGTGGCGTCGCCGACGCACTCGGCGACGAGGCGCCGGTGTTCCTGGCGCTCAGCGTGTCCGATGCGGCGGAGGACGTGATCGCCACCATCCGGGCGGGTGCCCGCGGATACGTGACCAAGACGATCGACGGCAAGGAACTCGCCGCCGCGGTGCGGCGGGTGGCCGAGGGCGATGCGGTGTTCAGCCCGCGGCTGGCCGGCTTCGTGCTGGACTCGTTCACCGGTAGGTCGTCGGTGCCCGAACCGCAGCTCGACCCGGAGCTCGACTCGCTGACCCGCCGTGAACTCGAGGTGCTGCGGCTGCTCGCACGCGGATACACCTACCGCGAGATCGCCGAGGAACTGTTCATCTCGATCAAGACCGTCGAGACCCATGCGTCGAATGTGCTGCGCAAGACCCAACAGTCCAACCGCAATGCCCTGACCCGATGGGCAGCCACGCGTCACATCGGTTGAGCCACAACCAGGCCGACCGGATTGGACGCGGCGCCGTCCGTGAGGTCGGTGCGGACGGGCAACCGCAAGCTCGGCGGCGGCGGCGGTCTCGTCTCGTCGCTTCGCTCCTCGTCGGCTCGACCATCAACGGCCAGGTGCTGGTTGATCCGGGACCGAGCATCGCGAGGGCCCGTGTCGAAACCCGGCGAGACGAGTACGTGCGCAACGACTTCCGAAGTGCTCACCTACCGAGCTCGGCCGACTGGGGTTTCGACACGTCTCGTCGCTTCGCTCCTCGTCGGCTCGACCATCAACAGCTGGTTGCTGATTGAGCCGGGACCGAGCATCGCGAGGACCCGTGTCGAAATCTCCGCAGCTTGCGTTGGGTGGTGCCCGCTTCCGAGGTGGATGCGGTGGCGAGGTCGGCGGCGGAGGTTTCGGGACCGGTCCACGTCGGGTCGATCGGGGTGTTCAGCCGGTGAGGGCGATAACGAGGACGATCACCGCGGCGAGCACCAGGAAGAACAGGAACACCGCCCCGGCGAGGACTGCGGGCGAGGTGCCCGACTGCGTTCCGGGCGGCGGGATGTGCGACGGCATGGCGCTCGGCGTACTTCCCGGATACGAACCGTACGGTCCGGGGTTCTGGGGTCCGGGATTCTGGGGTCCGGGATTCTGGGGTCCGGGGGTATGGGGCCCGGCGGCGGACAGGGGCAGCGGAGGCGTCCGGGGCGCCGGGGTGGCGGTGCGCGTGTGGTCGAACTGGCCGGGTACCGCTCCTGCATATCCGCCGGAGGCGGCGTATCCACCGGACGGCAGCCCCGAGCGAGGGGCCAGCGTGGACGGCCCGACCACCGGCCGGGCCACCATGCTGGTGAGGACCTGCTCGGTGGTGCCGTGCTCGCCCGCGGCGATCCGGGCGAGCTCGTCGCGCGCCTGTGCCATGCTGATCCGGCGTCGAGGACTCGGTTCGAGCATGCGCAGGATCACCGGTTCGAGGGCGCCGGCCCGCGTCATCGGATTGATCTGGGCGCGGGCCACCCGGTGCAGCATCACCAGCGAATTGTCGTCGACGCCGAACGGCGGCTGCCCCTCGACCATCGTGTAAACCGTCGCCCCGAGCGAGTAGACGTCCGACTCCTCGGCCGGCTCGTCGCCGCGGGCCACCTCGGGGGCGAAATAGGCGGGGGTGCCGGTGATCAGTCCGGTCTGGGTGATCGTGACATCGTCCTTGGCGCGAGAGATGCCGAAGTCGGTGATCTTGACCAGGCCGGCGTTGCGTCCCGCCCCGGCGATGAGGATGTTGCCGGGTTTGATGTCGCGGTGGATGATCCCGGCGGCATGCGCCTCGGTCATCGCGTCGGCCACCTGGGCGCCGATCTTCGCGGCCTCGGTGACGTCGATCGTGGCGGTCGCGTGCAGGATCTGGGCGACGCTGCGCGACGGAAGGTACTCCATGACCAGCCACGGTTCACCGCCGTCGAGTGCGACGTCGTGCATCGCGATCGCATTGCGATGGCTGAGCCGGGCGGCGATCCGCCCCTCGCGCATCGCGCGTTTGCGCACGTTCTCGGCGGATTCTTCGGACAACCCCTCGGTGGAGAGCACCTGCTTGACCGCGACCTCGCGGTCGAGGAGCTGGTCGCGGGCCAGCCACACGGTGCCCATCCCGCCGCCGCCGATCCGGGAGAGCAGGCGATAGCGACCGGCGACCAGATAATGCGGACCGGGGGTCCGGTGGGGGTCGGTCTCGCTGGTCATACCGGAGATGATAGCCGGGCGCGCCGGGCGGACCGGTCTACGTGGGACCTCACACGCTTGACATCTCCTCGCACGCGTGTTCGACTTTCGGCATGCGATGGTCCGAACAGGTGATCGAAGCCGACGATGGTGCCCTGCCGGGTCTCGGTCGGGCCGGGTTGGTGCGCTCGGTGCAGGCCCCCGAGTTCGAGGGCATCACCTTCCACGAGGTGTTGGCCAAGAGTGTGCTCAACCATGTACCCGAGGGCTCCGGGCTGCCGTTCACCTACACCGTCAACACCTTTCGCGGATGTACCCATGCCTGCCGGTACTGCTTCGCCCGGCCCACCCACGAGTACCTCGATCTCGACGCCGGACGTGACTTCGACAGTCAGGTGGTGGTGAAGCTCAACGTGGCGGCCGTGTTGCGCAAGGAGCTGCGACGCCGGTCCTGGCATCGGGAACCGGTGGCACTCGGCACCAACACCGATCCGTACCAGCGGGCAGAGGGGCGATATCGCCTGATGCCGGGGGTGATCTCGGCGCTCACCGAGGCCGCCACCCCGTTCTCGATCCTCACCAAGGGCACCCTGCTGCGTCGGGACCTGCCGCTGCTGCGGCAGGCCGCCGGTCAGGTACCGGTGCGGTTGAGCGTGTCGTTGGCATTCATCGACACCGAACTGCAGAAACAGATCGAACCCGGCACGCCGTCACCGGCCGCGCGGCTGCAGTTGATCGCCGACATCGCCGACGCCGGATTCGCACCGCATGTGATGCTGGCGCCGGTGATCCCGTATCTCACCGACTCCACCGCGCATCTCGACGAACTCCTCGGATCGATCGCTGCGGCCGGTGCGACCGGGGTGACGGCCTTCCCGCTGCATCTGCGGGGGGCCACCAAGCCGTGGTTCCTGAGCTGGCTCGCCGAGCATCATCCCGCGCTGGTCCGGCGCTATCGCGACCTCTACGGCCGAGGTGCCTATGTCACCCCGGAATACTCCTCCCGATTGCGGGAACGACTGCAGCCGTTGGTGTTCGGTCATGGGCTGGCATCACGGACCGATCGCCTCGACGACGAACGCGCCGGTGCTGCCGCCGGAAATGCGGGGCGTGCACCAGTGCCGGGCGGGCGTGCGGGACCCGCCGGGGTCGGATCAGGCGGGGTGGGACTCGTGGCCGCCCCGGCCCAACAGCAGGTGCTGACCCTGTTCTGAATCCTGCCCGACTCGTATCGGGCCCGGAACTGCGGCGCTGTCGGATTGTGGTTACCGTGGTGCGACTGTCGTGGTCGCGTTTGCGAGGTCGCTTGCGGAGATCTCGACACGTCTTGTCGCTGCGCTCCTCGTCGGCTCGATCGTCGTGGGGTTCGCCTCTGCGCTTCTCGTCGGCTCGATCGTCGTGGGGTGTTGTCGGGGTCGGTTGTCGTGGTTGCGTTTGCGAGGTCGCTTGCGGAGATTTCGACACGTCTTGTCGCTGCGCTCCTCGTCGGCTCGATCGTCGTGGGGTTCGCCTCTGCGCTTCTCGTCGGCTCGATCGTCGTGGGGTGTTGTCGGGTACGT
>NZ_JBSFRM010000022.1:42952-88855 GCF_053589235.1 Gordonia sp. NPDC003376
GGGGTCGGTTGTCGTGGTTGCGTTTGCGAGGTCGCTTGCGGAGATCTCGACACGTCTTGTCGCTGCGCTCCTCGTCGGCTCGATCGTCGTGGGGTTCGCCTCTGCGCTTCTCGTCGGCTCGATCATCGTGGGTGCATCCCGCCTCGGTGACCGGTGTGGTTGCGGTTTGTCGGAGGCCGGGCGTAGCATTTTCGCTATCGAAAAAGTGTTCGAGAATCCCGATCTCGGGAGGCTCGGAATGCCTTTCGGGGGCGCAGCGACTTCCCGGCTCGCCAGACATGTCGGTGCTGGTCAGAAGGGGTGTCATGGGTGTTGTGTCCATGGGCGGTGCGGACCGCCCGCGCGGGGGGTTCACGGACCGTCGGGATGTTCGGGACGATGCGGAATCGGCGGGTGCGGACCGTGCCGATACGCTCGCCCGGTTGCGTCGCCGGATGGCGGTCATGTCGGGGATGCCCGACCGCGCCGACGCCGATCGGCCGGAGGCCGGCGTGCTCCCGGTCCCGGAGGAACTGTCGGACCTGCTGCCGCAGAAGGGGATCGCACGCGGAACGATCGTCGGCTGCACCGGGGCGCGCTCACTGCTGACCGCGCTGATCGCCGCGGCGACCCGGGCGGGATGTCAGGTCGGCATCGTCGGCCTGCCCCGGCTCAACCTGCTCGCCGCCGCCGAGATGGGAGCCGACCTCGACCGGATCGCGGTCGTCACCGACCCGGGGATCGACCCGGTGGAGGTGGCCGCGGTACTGCTGGACGGGATGGACCTGGTGGTGCTGGGATTGCGCGGGGTCACCGTGCCGCGGTCCCGATGCGCGACGGTGAGCGGTCGTGTCCGTCGTCAGTCGTCGTCGCTGCTGGTGGTCGACGGGACATGGCCGGGTGCGCAGACGCAACTGTCGGCGCAGGTGCTCGGGTACCGACACCGTCCACGAACCGGGGACGCCGATCTCACCACCGCGGCCAGCGGACACGGCCGGGTGGCGGGGATGCGGTTGCAGGTGACCGCCGAGGGCGGTGGGCGTCGTCGCCGGACCGTCGAGATCGACCTGATCGCCCCGGAATTCGGTGAGGAGAACCGGCTTCGTATGCTGCGCCTGGATTCGATC
The DNA here is from genome assembly GCF_053589235.1 of Gordonia sp. NPDC003376. Lineage (NCBI taxonomy): Bacteria > Bacillati > Actinomycetota > Actinomycetes > Mycobacteriales > Gordoniaceae > Gordonia > Gordonia sp. NPDC003376. The sequence continues at coordinate 44,059 of NZ_JBSFRM010000022.1, forward strand.
GGGGCGCGGCGGGCCATCCCGGTCGGGGCGATCGCCGACACCGATGACGATGTGGCGGTGGCGAACTGATGGCCGGTACCCGAATGGGGGACACGACTCGACGGGTGGCCGCCCTGTGGTGCCCCGACTGGCCGGCGGCCGCGGCCGCGGCGGACGCGGATCTGCCACCCGGGCACCCGATCGCGGTGCTCTCGGCCAACCGGGTGATCGCCTGTTCGGCGCCCGCCCGGGTGGCCGGGATCCGTCGCGGGATGCGCAAACGCCAGGCGCAGTCGTTGTGCCCGGAGATGACGGTGGTGACCGCCGACGACCATCGCGACGGCCGGATGTTCGAGCCGGTGGCCTCGGCCGTCGCCGACCTGGCCCCGACGATGGAGGTGCTGCGTCCGGGACTGCTGGTGATACCGGCCTCCGGTGCCGCCCGGTTCCACGGGGGTGAGGAGGTCTTCGCCGAGCAGCTCGTCGACCGGATCGCTGTGTCCGGCATGGAATCCCAGGTGGGGATCGCCGACCAACTGTTCACCGCGGTCCTCGCCGCACACCGCGGAGAGCTGGTCCCGGCGGGCGGCGATCGTGACCATCTCGCCGCTCTGCCGATCGCCGAGCTCGCCGCCGAACCGTCGCTGTGCGGACCCGGCCGGGACGACCTGGTGGATCTGCTGCGGCGCCTCGGGCTGACCAGCATCGGTGCGTTCGCGGCGTTGTCGGCGACCGAGGTGGGTACCCGATTCGGTGCCGATGCGAGTGCGGCACACCGGCAGGCGCGCGGGGAGCCGGGCCGTCCACCGTCGGCGCAGGCATTGCCCGCGGACCTGTCGGTGGAGCAGATCTGCGACCCGCCGATCGACCGGATCGATGCGGCAGCATTCGCCGGACGCCGACTCGCGGAGGTGCTGCACCGGCACCTCCGCGCGCGGTCGGTGGCCTGTACCATCCTCACCGTCGAGGCGATCACCGAACTCGGACAACGACATTCGCGAACCTGGCGATGTGCTCAGCCACTCACCCCGGCGGCCACCGCCGACCGTGTCCGTTGGCAACTCGAGGGCTGGATGACCGGTGGCCGTTCCCGGACCGACCGCGCACGCCCGGACTCGCCCATCGGGATGCTACGACTGGTCCCCGCCGAGGTGGTCGACGCCGGTGCGCTCCAGCAGACGCTGACCGCACCCGAACTGCCCGGTGGCGCCGAACTGTCCGAGCGGGCTCGTCGCTCGATGGAACGGGTCCAGGGCCTGCTCGGCGGGGACGCGGTACGCATCCCGGTACGCAGTGGCGGGCGTGGCCCGTTCGACCAGATCACCCTGGTCGCACTCGACGAGGAACCGACGCCCGAGCAGGACCCGGCCGCGCCCTGGCCCGGCCGGGTCCCGCATCCGGTGCCCACGGTGATCAGCGAGTCCCCGATCGAACTGGTCGATCTGTCCGGGCAGCCGGTCCGGGTCACCGACCGCGGGGCGTTCACCACCGAACCGACCACCGTCCGCCTTCCCGACCGCCGCGGCGGCTGGGAACTACGGTGGTGGGCCGGGCCCTGGCCGACAGGCATGGAGACGGGGCCGACAGGCATGGAGACGGGGCCGACAGGCATGGAGACGGGGCCGACAGGCATGGAGACGGGGCCGACAGGTATGGAGACGGGTACCGGGGGTGCCGCCTCACCGATCAGTGCGCGGGCACAGGTCCTGCTCGACGACTCCCGGGCATTGCTGTTGGCGTATCGGTCCGGCGGCTGGATGGTGGAGGGGATCTATGAGTGAGCCACGTCGGTTCGGTGACCTCACCGATTGGCGCATCTGGCGGCCACCCGCCAGACCGACACCGGTTCCGGTGCGGCGTCGGCCACCGGGACACCGGGGACGGGCGAGTCGAGCACGAGGACATCCGCGAGATTGACCGCGCTGCACACGTGGTTGGGGATCACGGTGATCACCGCCCCCGGTTCCGGGAGCTCCCCGTCCGCGAGGTCGACCGGATACTCGATCACCGCGTGATGCTCGGACAGCGCGACGATCACCGCGTCGGGAACATCGGGCACCCGTCCGAAACCGGAGGCCCACGCGGGTCGGTCGGCGCCGAGGACCTTGCTCCCGGCGTCGACGACGACCCGATGTCCGGTGCGATGGACCACCGTGGTGACCGCGGTGAGCGCCACCTCCGAGACATCGCATGTCCCGAGCTCGACCTGCTGGGCGTCCTGGAACGGGTAGACCCCGGGCCTCAGCTCGGTGAGTACCCCGGCATCGGCGAACCGGGCGGTCGGAGTGGAGCCGCCGCTGATCACCGTGGGCTCGATACCGCGAGCTCTCAGGGCATCGGCCGCGACGCCCAGGGCGTGCGCCTCCTGGGCGGCGGCCACCTCGCGGGCCGGGCCGGGACCGTAACCGTGTCCGGGGAAGGTGAACACGCCCACCACGTCGAGTCCGGCGTCGACGGCCGCCCCGGCGACCACACCGGCCTGCTCCGGGACCACCCCGGTGCGGTGTTGGCCGGAGTCGACCTCGACCACGACCGTCACCGGGTGGAACGTGCCGGTCTCGACGGCGAGCCGGGTGGCGCCGACCTCGGCACCGAGCCGCACGGCGGCGGCGGCCGAATCGATCCCCACCCGCACGGCGACGTCACGGGCGAGTGCACGCAACCGTGCACCCTTGTGTGGGGTCACCCACACCGGATAGGCGAGAAACAGGTCGCGGCAACCGATGTCGGCCGCGGCCGCTGCGAACACCTCCGCCTCACCGATCGTCGCCACGGTCAGACCCACTGCACCATGATCGATCTGGAGTCGGGCGAGTTCGAGACACTTGTGGGTCTTGGCATGTGGGCGCAGATCGACACCGAGCCGGGATGCACGCACGGCCATCGCGGCGAGATTGGCCTCGAGACGATCGGTCGCGACCTGAAGGTACGGGGTATCGGTGACGGTGATGTCGGGTGCCGGGGTACCGGGTGCCAGGGGGTCGGGCATGGCGGCTCCTGCCTGTCGGGGAACGTCTTCGGTGGCGGTGGCGGTGGCGGTGTCGGTGTCGGAATCGACCGTCCGGATCCGTTGTCGATTTCATTGTCCGAGTCCTCTGTGTTCACCGCCCGTTCATCGTGTGCTCGGACACAACGCCGCGCGAAAGCGATGGGCGCCGGGTACCTTGATCGTGCGATCAGGAAGCACGATCGTGCGATTACACCAAACGCGAGTCGGGGGACGGCGTGACAACTGAAATGATGGGAAGTCTGCGGACCGAGTTCGCAGAACGATTCGAACGGCTGTATCGGGCGGCGGGTTCGCCGCCGGCGCGCATCGTCTGCGCGCGGGCCAACGAGGAACTCGCGCGCAGCGGCCTGCGATGGTCGGTGTCGCCGCAACGGGTCTCCGACTGGCGACGCTGCCGCACCACGCCGGCGAGGTTCGAGGTGTTCGCACCCGTGCTGAACATCCTGGTGCTCGCCGCGCGCAGCCGGATCGGTGCCACCGACGAACAATTGCTGGACGTGCAGGCGTGGGAGACGCTGTGGCAGGAGATCCAGCGGGACGAACCGCGCGCCGCGTCGGTCCGCACATCCACCACCGTGCAGGTGTGCCCGTATCGCGGGCTGGGGGTGATGACCGAGGCCGACCATGGCGCCTACGGCGGACGCACGCAGGAGCGCGACGAACTGTCCCGGCGTGTCACCGAGATGGCCGGCACCGGGCGACTGGTCGTGCTGACCGGGGCGACCGGGAGCGGTAAGTCCTCGTTCATCCGGGCCGGATTCGGTGGCACCATCGCCGGCCGTCCGATGGTGGGCGGGATCGCCGACCCGCGTCGGACGATGACCGGGTCGCCGAGTCGTCCGGCGGTGGTCGTGGTCGACCAGTTCGAGCGTCTGCTCGTCGATCCGCGTGCGGCCGAGGCATCGGCGGCGTGGCTCGCCGACTGCGCCCGCCGACCGGGGGTGACCGCCGTGGTGGTGCTGCGCTCGGACCGGATCGGCTGTGCGAGCGCCATCGCCCGATTACAGGATGGCTTGGCGCACAACCGGGTCGACCTCGGTGAGCCGTCGGTGCGGGATGTGGTCGAGGCGATCACCGCCCCTGCCGGACACGCCGGCCTGACCATCGGTGACGGGTTGGAACAGCTCATCCGAGCCGATCTCGGTCTGCGCCCGGGACTGGGTCTGCACGCTGCCGCTGCGCCGCTGCCATTGCTGTCGTGGGCATTGCAGCATGCCTGGCTCGACCGTGAACGGAACACGCTGACCGTGGCGGGATACGAACGGTCCGGTGGCATCACGGGCGCGATCGTCCATCTCGCCGAGCAGTGCTGGGCCGGGATGTCGGAATCCGACCGCGGGCTCTGCCGGGACCTGATGCTGCGGTTGGTGGTCCGTCGCTCGGACGGTGTCGTGGTGGGTGGTGGTGTCGCGGTGCCGGATCTTCTGGGCACGGCCGGTGATCCCGGCCGGGCGGTGCTGTCCCGGCTGGTCGACGCCCGGGTCCTGATCGCCGACGCCGACGGCGTGCGTCCGTCGCACGACGCAGTGTTCTCCGAGTGGGAACGGATGCGCGACTGGCAGGCCGCTTGCCATGTCGGGGTCGAGGTGTCGCGCGCCGAGCGCACGGCGCCGGTCCGGTTGCCGGCGGCCATGGTGAGCTGACCAGGCGTATTCGGTCGGGTGGTGACCGACCCGCCCCATCGTCGAACATGTGTTCTATGATGGTGGGGTGGGCTGGAATCAGGGACCACCGACCTGGTCGGAGATGGAACGAGTGCTCTCCGGGCGCTCCCGGCAATCGGGACGGCCCGGGGAGTTCTTCGGCCCCGGAGACGGTGGCGACTCGCCGGCGTGGTCGCGCAAACGGGGTCCCTATGTGGCACCCGAGGTGCGGTCGCAGGTCTCGTCGGTGGCCTATGCCGAGTTGCACGCCCACAGTGCGTACAGCTTCCTCGACGGTGCGTCGATGCCCGAGGAGATGGTTGCCGAGGCTCGGCGGCTCGACCTCTCGGCGCTCTCCATCACCGACCACGACGGTTTCTACGGAGTGGTTCGATTCGCCGAGGCGGCCAGGGAATTCGGGATGCCGACGGTGTTCGGCGCGGAACTGTCGCTCGAACCCGACGTCGCCCGGACAGGGGTGCGTGACCCGGCCGGTGATCACCTGCTGGTGCTCGCCCGCGACAGTGAGGGGTACCGGCGGTTGTCGCGGACGATCGCCGACGCGCACATGGCCGGCGGCGAGAAGGGATTGCTGCGGTATCACCCGGACCGCCTGGCCGAGGGGGCCGGACACTGGCTGGTGCTCACCGGGTGCCGCAAGGGGGCGGTGCGGCGTGCCCTGGATCGCGGTGGACGCCCGGCGGCCGAGCGGGCCCTGACCGACCTCGTCGAACGGTACGGGCGCGACGGGGTGGCGGTGGAACTGATCGCCCAGGGGCTGCCCGACGACGACGAGCGCAACGCCGTCCTGGCCTGCCTGGCGGTGCGCCTGGGTCTGCCGACGGTGGCGACCACCGGTGCGCATTTCGCCGGACCGTCGCGGCGGCGGCTCGCGCTGGCGATGGCCGCGGTGCGTGCCCGCACCGACATCGACACCATCACCGGCTGGATGCCCGCGGTGGCCGGGGCGCATCTGCGCAGCGGCGACGAGATGACCAGACTGTTGCCCGCGCATCCCGACGCGATCGACAACGCGGTGCAGATCGCCGCCGACTGCGCCTTCGAACTCGGTCTGATCGCGCCGCGACTGCCACCGTTCGACGTGCCCGAGGGGCACACCGAGAACACCTGGCTGCGGCATCTGACGATGCTGCGCGCCGCCGACCGCTATGGCCCGCCGTCCGGGCATCCGCAGGCCTACCGGCAGATCGAGCACGAACTCGCGATCATCTCGACCCTGGACTTCCCGGGGTACTTCCTGGTGGTCACCGACATCGTCGACTTCTGCAAGCGCAACGACATCCTGTGCCAGGGGCGGGGGAGCGCGGCCAACTCGGCGGTCTGTTACGCGCTGGGCATCACCAACGTCGACCCGGTCGCCAACGAGTTGCTGTTCGAACGCTTCCTCTCGCCAGAGCGTGACGGTCCCCCCGACATCGACGTCGACATCGAATCCGATCGTCGCGAGGAGGCCATCCAGTACGTCTACCGCCACTACGGACGCGAGTACAGTGCGCAGGTCGCCAATGTGATCACCTACCGTCGCCGATCCTCGGTGCGCGACATGGCCCGTGCCCTCGGCTATGCCACCGGCCAGCAGGACGCGTGGAGTCGCAACCCCGACGACGCACCCGCCGACGTCACCGAACTCGCCGGTGAGATCGGCGGGATGCCGAGACATCTGGGCATCCACTCCGGCGGGATGGTGATCTGCGACCGGCCGATCGCCGACGTGTGCCCCACCGAGTGGGCCCGGATGGCCGACCGCAGTGTGCTGCAGTGGGACAAGGACGACTGTGCCGCAATCGGATTGGTGAAGTTCGATCTGCTCGGACTGGGCATGCTCTCGGCGCTGCACCACGCGATCGACCTCCTCGCCGAGCACAAGGGTCTCGAGGTGGACCTGGCCACCCTCGATCTGACCGAGGAGGCGGTGTACGAGATGCTGTGCCGCGCCGACTCGGTGGGCGTGTTCCAGGTGGAATCGCGTGCGCAGATGGCCACCCTGCCGCGGCTGCGGCCCCGTTGCTTCTACGACCTGGTGGTGGAGGTGGCGCTGATCCGGCCCGGCCCGATCCAGGGCGGATCGGTGCATCCCTACATCCGGCGCCGCAACGGAACCGAACCGGTCACCGTCGAACACCCGTCGATGCTCCCCGCGCTCGACCGGACCCTGGGCATCCCGCTGTTCCAGGAACAGCTCATGCAACTGGCCGTCGACGTCGCCGGATTCGATGCCGCCGAGGCCGATCAGCTGCGCCGGGCGATGGGATCCAAACGTTCCCCGGAGAAGATGCAACGGCTGCGACAACGGTTCTACGACGGGATGGCAGCCACCAACCAGATCACCGGCGCGGTGGCCGACCGGATCTACGAGAAGATGGCAGCCTTCGCGAATTTCGGCTTCCCGGAGAGTCATTCGCAGAGCTTCGCATCACTGGTGTTCTATTCGGCGTGGTTCAAACTGCATCATCCGGCGGCGTTCTGCGCGGCGCTGCTGCGAGCACAGCCGATGGGGTTCTACTCGCCGCAGTCGTTGGTGGCCGATGCCCGCCGGCACGGGGTGGCGGTGCACCGACCGGATATCAACCGATCCGTGGCCCAGGCGACCCTGGAGAACGCCGGAACCGAGGTGCGTCTGGGTCTTGCCGCGGTCCGCGGGGTGGGCGACGAGGTGGCGGCACGCATCGTCACCGCGCGGGAGGCCGCCGGTGACTACACCTCGATCACCGATCTGGCGCGGCGGGCCGAGCTGACCACGAGACAACTCGAGGGTCTGGCCGGCGCCGGTGCCTTCGATGGTCTCGGACTGAGCCGGCGGCAGGCACTCTGGGAGGCCGGTGCGGCGTCGTCGGCCCGCGCCGGGCACCTGGACCTGGAACCGGCCGGGACCACCCCGACGCTACCCGGGCTCTCCGACGTCGAGCTCGCCGCCACCGATGCGTGGGCCACCGGGATCACCCCGACGTCGTATCCCACCCAGTACCTGCGGCCGCGGCTCGATGCGCTCGGCGTGGTCCCGGCGGACCGGTTGTTGTCGGTGCCGGATGGCTCCCGGGTCCTGGTGGGCGGGGCGGTCACCCATCGTCAACGACCGGCCACGGCGTCCGGGGTGACCTTCATCAATCTGGAGGACGAGACGGGGATGGTCAACGTGGTCTGTTCGGTGGGATTGTGGACGAAGTACCGTGACCTGGCACACTCGGCATCTGCGTTACTGGTCCGGGGAAAGGTCCAGAATGCCGAGGGAGCGGTCACTGTGGTGGCAGATAGATTGCAGCGCATGGACCTTCGCGTGGGAACGCGATCCCGGGACTGGCACTGAGAAGTGGAGGAGACAATGCCGCAGCAGGTGGTCGTGACGGCCAAGCCGAGCAGCCGCAAGGGACCGCTGGTGGAGACCGGGCCGGATGGTGCGATCACCATCTACGTCCGTGAGCCGGCCACCGAGGGCAAGGCCAACAAGGCCGTGGCCGAACAGCTCGCGAAACATCTCGGGGTGCCCAAGAGCAAGGTGGCCCTCGTCGGCGGGGCGACCTCGCGCACCAAACGTTTCCGGGTCGGATAGCCCCCGGTCGGACCGGCGGTGAGGTCGGGACAAGGGCCGACACAAGGCGGCTGACGGACGGGGGGCTGACGGACGGGTCGGGTAGGTGACTGCCCATGATCTCCGGCGTCAGACCGCTCCGTCGAACCCGTGCTGTCGCCACGCCTCGTAGACCGCGATGCTGGCCGAGTTGGCGAGATTGTGCGAGCGTCGTCCGGCCAGCATCGGGATGCGAACACGGTCGGTGACCCGAGGGTCGTCGAGCACCTCCGGCGGCAGACCGGTGGGTTCGGGACCGAACAGCAGGACGTCACCGGGCCGATAGGCGATGTCGGCGTAGGAGTGCTCGGCATGCGCGGTGAATGCGAACACCCGCTCCGGGCGTACCGCGTCCCACGCCGTCGCGAGGTCGGGATGAACTGTGACCGTGGCCATCTCGTGATAGTCGAGACCCGCGCGCTTGACCTGGGTGTCGGACATGGAGAAGCCGAGCGGTTCGATCAGGTGCAGTTCGCATCCGGTGTTGGCGGCCAGCCGGATGGCATTGCCGGTGTTCGGCGGGATGCACGGCTGATAGAACATGATGCGGAACAACGGAACTCACCTCGGTGGCTTGTGGACTCGGGGCTTGTGGACTCGGTGGTTTGTGGACTCGGGGCGGTCATGACGATCGCCGGGAGATGTGGACGCAAGTGAACGTACTCGCCGACCGGTCGCCGACAGCGCGCGACTCCCACACCGCCTGGCATCCGCCACGGTGCAGATCCGACGTCGGTCTGAATCCGGGGATTCTCGGATGCCGCGAGCGGCGCGTGTCCTCCCGGCCCCGATCACGGTGTGGCTCCTCACAGATCATCGAGGCGGGTGTTGGCCCCGCACAACACGATCGCCAGGGTCGTCCCCGGTACCGGCTGCACCCGGCCGGTGGTGACCGCCGCCACGGCGGTCGCGGTGCCGTGCTCGACGACGATCCGGAACCGCTCCCAGAGCATCGACCGCGCGGCGACGATCTGTTCGTCGGAGACCACCACGGAGGTGACCGGACGATCGGCGATACTCGCCCAGCAGATCGCCCCGACCCGGGTGGCGCCCAGGGAGTCCGCGGCGATGCCCTCCGGATCCACCGGGACCGGATGCCCGGCCGCCAGTGCCGCGTGCAGACACGATGCCGCCTCGGGTTCGGCCCCGACCAGATGATCGCCGGTGCGCAGGGTGGCCGACATGCCGCCCAGCAGCCCGCCGCCACCGACACACACGACGGTGGTGAGCGGGCCGTGGACCTGTTCGGACAGCTCGAGCCCGATGGTCCCGGCGCCGGCCACGATCTCCGGGAGGTCGTAGGCGTGCAGGAGCAGCGCTCCCGACGCCGCGGCCATCTCGGTCGCGGCGTCGGCGGCGTCCTGGTAGCGGTCGCCGATCAGGTGCACCGCCGCGCCGAGGGCACGCAGCGCGGCCACCTTGACCGGCGGCGCGGACTCGGGGACCACCACCGAGCAACTGGTGTCGGCGATCCGGGCCGCCCACGCGGCACCGATCGCGGCATTCCCCCCGGAGGCGACCAGTACGCCGGCATCGGTGAGCCGGCCCGCGGTGCGTGCCGCGATCACCGCGTTGACGCTTCCGCGCGCCTTGAAACATCCGCCGAGCTGGGTGTACTCGAGCTTGAAGACCACCTCGACCGGGCCGTCGGTGGTGTCGAGCGACGTCCGCCACACCGGGGTGTGCCGAACCAGTCCGGCGATCCGTTCCCGCGCGGCGAGCACGTCGGCGGGTGTGACCGGATGGCTGTGCGAGGCGCCCATGACGTCACAGTACGCACGGACACGGGGAACGGGGGCCCATGCGTCGAGCGCGGGATGAAAGAATGTCGGGGTGAGCGCAACACGACTCGATGGCAAGGCGACCCGCGACGAGATCTTCACCGACCTGGCGGTGCGGGTCGAGAAACTCCGGGCGGCGGGGATCACGCCCGGTCTGGGGACGATCCTCGTCGGCGACGATCCCGGGTCGCATTCCTATGTGAAGGGCAAGCACGCCGATTGTGCACGCATCGGTGTGGCGTCCATCCGCAAGGACCTGCCCGCCGACGCCACCACCGAGCAGCTCGACGCCGCGATCGACGAGCTCAACGCCGATCCGGCCTGCACCGGTTACATCGTGCAGCTGCCGCTGCCCCGGCACCTCGACGAGAACGCGGCGCTCGAACGGATCGCGCCGGAGAAGGACGCCGACGGCCTGCACCCGATCAACCTCGGTCGCCTCGTGCTGGGCAAGGAATCGACCCTCCCGTGCACGCCGCGAGGTGTGATCCACCTGCTGCGCCGCTACGACATCCCGATCGCCGGCGCCCGTGTGACCGTCATCGGCCGCGGTGTGACCATCGGCCGGCCGATCGGGCTGCTGCTCACCCGGCGCAGTGAGAACGCCACCGTCACCCTGTGCCACACCGGAACCCGTGACCTGGCCGCCGAGGTGTCGCGGGCCGACATCGTCATCGCCGCAGCCGGGGTCCCGCACCTGGTGACCGCCGACATGGTCAAGCCGGGTGCAGCCGTCATCGACGTGGGCGTCAGCCGGACCGAGGACGGCCTCGTCGGCGACGTCGCGCCGGATGTGTGGGAGGTGGCCGGGCATGTCTCGCCCAATCCCGGTGGCGTCGGGCCGCTCACCCGGGCGTTCCTGCTGGTGAACGTGGTGGAACGGGCCGAGGCCCAGCTCGCCGCCCAGGGGCGATGATCGCCGGGACGCGCATGTCGGACGAGAACCCGGGACCGGACGAGAACCCGGGACCGGACGAGATGCCCGAGGCCGAGATGTCGGGGTTCGGGGCGATCTCGGGAGATGACGCCACCACGGAGCAGCCCGGTGGCGTCCTGCGGGCCTGCCTGGTGCAGATCCCGTACCTCCTGGTGATGCTGTGCGTGGTCGTCGCCGCGGCCCTGGTGCTGTTCGACCGATGGCGGCGCGGAGCGTTCGTCTTCGGTTCGGCCATGCTGCTCGGTGCGGCCCTTCGTGGCGTGCTACCCCCCTCTCAGGTGGGACTACTCCAGGTCAGAGGTCGTTTGTTCGATGTGGCGACGATGGCGTCGGTCGGTGCCCTGATGCTCTGGCTGGCCACCTCCATCGACCCGTTGGGAACGGATTGATCACGAAATTGCGTAGACTGGTCCACAGATCGTGACCTTTGCGGTCGACGAGTGCATCGGCGGTCCGTGTGGCGTCGGGTTCTCTTTCGGGGGTCGTTAGCAACACTAAGTGGGGATCGTCATCAGTTCGGAGTTCGAGACCAGCGTTCACGCCGCCGGCGACGACATGACGTCGTTGGGCGTCTCGTCAGGCGACGGGATGATCCACTACGCCTTGCTCACCAGCGACGAGTCCGGCCGTCACGCCGTCGAGTCCCGCGTGATCGACGTGGACCCGTCCGACGGCCTCGATCCGGTCGGCCGGGTCAACGCGGGCATCGACCTCGTCCTCGACGCCGCGCGCACCGCCGGCGTCCGCGTCGGTCCGATCGGGGTGTCCGCGCGGACGGCCACCCAACGCCGTCGGCTGGGATCGACCGGCACCGGGCCCCGCCGCCAGATCCACCTCGTCTCCGACGCCGAGGCCGTCACCGCGTTCCTGACCGGTACCGGACAGATCGAACGGTTCGGAGCGGTCCTGGTGGCCGACTGTGGCGACACCGGTATGTCCCTGTACACCGTCGAACCGGCGGCCGGTCAGATCTCCGCCGACGCCCGCACCGACGTCCTGAGTGGCCGTGCGCTCGACGAGGCGCTCGCCGATCGGGTCGCACAGCGTTCCGACCTCACCGGTACACAGACGCGTCGTGGACGTGCCTCGCTGGTCGGCGCCTGCCGGACCGCCAAGGAGGAGACCTCCGGGCCGGACACGGTCGGCGCCGCACCCTCGGGTGTGCCCAACGGCGTCCGGTTGACCGATGCGATGGTGGAACAGGTCGCGCGCCCGATGGTCGAGCAGGCCCGGACCGTGATCGCCGACCACCTCGAACGCCTCCGGGCGACGGCCGGCCCCGAACCCGAGGCGCTGGTGCTGGTCGGGGGACTGGCCAATCTGCCCGTGCTGGCCGCACTCGGCGAGGACACCGGTCTCGAACTGATCCGACCCGACACCCCCGAACTCGCCGCCGCGACGGGTGCGGCACTGCTGGCCCGACGCTCCGGCGCCGGACGGGTGACCTTCATCGGTGGTCGTCGACGCAGCGGGTGGATGCCCCTGGCACCGGTCGCCGCCGTGATCGGCTTCTGCTGTGCGCTCCTGGTGACCGCGGTGGCTGTCGGTGCCACCCTGACATCGGACTCGGAGGATGCGGTTCCGTCGCCGACCAGCGTGGAATCAGAACGGTGGGTGGGAACGGTCGAGCCGGCCTGGACGACGACGGCGCACACCACCCGGATGTCGTCGGTGGATTCGCCGACCGAGACGCCGACGGTGACGACCTATCCGCCGAACGGGTGGACTCCCGGATGGGCCACCACCGAACTGCCCCTGCCGACGGCGGGGACCTCCACATGGACGCTCGGACCGAGCTCGACCCCGTCCACCGAGACCGCGGTGCCGGACATGCCGACGCGCCCGACCCGGCCGACGTGGACCATCCCGCCGAATCTGATTCCACCGGAACTGATCCCGAGCCTGGGTGTCCCGACCACGGCGCCCGGTGACATCGAGGAACCGTCGCCACGGCAGTCGCTGCTACCGCCCGCCGGCACACCGCCGGCCGAGGTCACGACGACCACTCCCGCCGGCTAGCCGGAACGCCCCCGTCGCCCGGCGAGAGCACTCCCGGCGCCCCGACAACACCGGCCGTGCACCTGTTGGTGCACGGCCGGTGTCGATGGTCGGGAGGTTGCTCAGGTGCGCGCGAGGTCCACGGTGCGCTTGAGCAGGTCGGCGACCGCATCGAACTCGGTCAGGAATCCGTCATGACCCTTGTCGGAGTTCACCACCTGCAGCCCGCCGACGCAGTTGCCGAGCAGATCGGCGATCTCGGCCTGTAGCCGCAGGGGATAGAGGCGATCGGAGTCGATGCCCGCCACGATCACCGGAACGGTACACCCGCGCAGGGCGGCGGCCACGCCACCACGTCCACGGCCGACATCGTGGTGGTTGAGCACGTTGCTGAGCACCACATAGCTACCCGGGTCGAACCGCTCGGTGAGCTTCTCGGCCTGGTGCTCGAGGTAGCTTTGCACCGCGTATCGTCCACCGGTGAGCGGATTCTCTTGCCCCTGAGGGTGATTGGCGAACCGCTCGTCGAGTTCGACCTCGTGCCGATAGGTCAGGTGCGCGATCCGCCGGGCGATCCCCATGCCCGCGACCGGCGCGCGACCGGTGCCGTGGTAATCGCCGCCCTGCCAGTCGGGATCGGAGGTGATCGCGGCGATCTGGGTGGTCTGGGTACCGATCTGATCGGCGGTGGCGCGGGCGCCCACGGCGAGAACCAGCGCACTGCGGACACGGTCGGGATACTCCACGGCCCATTCGAGCGCGCGGGCGCCACCCATCGAACCGCCGACCACCGCGCCGATACTGCGAATCCCCAGGGCCTCGAGGAGCGCCGCCTCCGCGCGCACCTGATCGAGCACGGTGATCTCCGGGAATCGTGAGCCCCACGGCCGTCCGTCGGCATCCAGGGATGCCGGGCCGGTCGATCCGCGGCATCCGCCGAGGACGTTGGCCGAGATGACGCACCACTCGTCGGTGTCCACCGCACAGCCCGGACCGATCAATCCGTCCCACCAGCCGGGCGACGGGTGCTCGGCGTCGGCCGCACCGGTCACATGGGAGTCACCGGTGAGTGCATGTAGCGCCAGGATCACGTTGTCGCGGGACGGCGACAACGTCCCCCAGCGCTGGAACGCCAGGGTGACGTCGTCGAGCCGGTACCCGCTGTCGAGCACCATCGGCCCGAGGCGGACGCTGACCATCCGCCCGTCCGGGACCGTCTCCCAGTCGGGTTGACGCGCCTGCGACGCCTTCGGGTCGATCGTTACCGACACTGGTTATGCGCTCCTCAACTACTTCGCTGCCGCGAAACCCTGGTCCAGGTCGGCCAGGATGTCGTCGATACCCTCGATACCCACGGCCAGGCGGACCAGACCGGGGCTCACACCGGCGGCCAACTGCTCCTCCGGGGTCAGCTGGCTGTGTGTGGTGGACGCCGGGTGGATCACCAGCGACCGGACGTCGCCGATGTTGGCGACATGGCTGTGCAGGGTCAATGCCTCGACGAACCGCTTGCCCGCGTCCACGCCGCCGGCGATCTCGAACCCGATGATCGCACCCTGACCCTTCGGCGCGAGCTGCCGGCCCCGCTCGTACCACGGCGACGACGTCAGGCCGGCGTAGGCCACCGACTCCACCTGCGGATGGTCGACGAGGTACTGCGCCACCTTCTGTGCGTTGGCGACGTGCCGCTCGACCCGCAGGCTCAGCGTCTCCAGGCCCTGGGCGAGCAGGAAGGCGTTGAACGGGGAGATCGCGGCACCGGTGTCACGCAGCAGCTGCACGCGGGCCTTGAGTGCATACGCCGGGGCGCCGAGATCGGCGAAGACCGCACCGTGGTAGCTCGGGTCCGGGGTGGTGAAGCCGGGGAACAGGTCCTGACCGTCCCGCTGGACACGCCAGTCGAACGTTCCGCCGTCGATGATCACGCCGCCGATCGCGGTGCCGTGGCCGCCGATGTACTTGGTGGCCGAATGCACCACGATGTCGGCACCGTGGGCCAGCGGGTTGAGCAGGTACGGGGTGGCGACGGTGTTGTCGACGATCAGCGGGACACCGTTGCGATGGGCCACCTCGGAGATGCCCGGGATGTCGAGGATCTCGTTGTTCGGGTTGGAGATCGACTCGCCGTAGAAGGCACGGGTGTTGTCACGCACGGCGGCCTGCCACGAGTCGAGGTCCTCGGGATCCTCGACGAAGGTCACCTCGACGCCGAACTTCGGCAGGGTGTAGTGCAGCAGATTGTAGGTGCCGCCGTAGAGACGGGGGCTGGCCACCACGTGGCCGCCGTTCTCCACGATGTTGAGGATCGCGTAGGTCTCGGCGGCCTGGCCGGAGGCGACCAGCAGGGCGGCGACGCCACCCTCGAGGGCGGCGAGGCGCTGCTCGACGACGTCCTGGGTGGGGTTCATGATCCGGGTGTAGATGTTGCCCGGCTCGGCCAGCCCGAAGAGGTTCGCGGCATGCTGTGTGTCGTTGAAGACGTACGAGGTGGTCTGGTAGATCGGCAGCGCGCGAGCATTGGTCGTACCGTCGGCGGTCTGGCCGGCGTGGATCTGCTTGGTCTCGAAACTCCACTCGCCACCGTTGGCTGCGTCAGACATGGGTATAGATCACTTTCTGCGGTCGGCAGGGTCGTGAAGACCCTGGTGGGGTCCGACCTTCGGACCCGCGCTTGCCGGGGATGCGTGCGACGCGATCCCCAACCCGGTCATCACCCGGAGCACCCCACCGCGGTTGGAGGGTTGCCGATCAGCAAGCCGGGGCTGTGCGCTGATACTCATGACCTGGCGTCAAGGGTATAACACGGTCACAACTCGTTGAGAACCCTCCTGCTCGCGCCGATCGCAATGCTGGTGGCGGCCGACTCCTGCTGTCGCGCGTGTCACGGAACGGGGCGGTGAGGGAAACGGGGCGGTGAGGGAAACGGGGCGGTGAGGGAAACGGGGCGGTGACGACCTGGCATCCCGCCTCTCCGGATTCACGATCCCGGATCCCGGGATCTCTCGGCCGATGGGGATGGCCATGAACCACAGAACACGAACCGGCGTCACCGCCCGCGTCGGAGCGCACGGGACCGGTGGCCGCGGACCCGAACCCGAGCTTGTGAAGTAGTTCACCAGCCGACCGGGGAATCGTCGGCACCCGTGGGGTGGTTGGTGCACAGGTGTCGCACACCCCAGCCCGCTCCCACACGGACCGCACACGCACGGTTCCGGCGCCCACGACACCCGGCTCGACGTCCGTCCGGTGGGCGATCATCGCCCTGGCCCTCGGCGGCTTCGGTATCGGTACCACCGAGTTCGTCTCGATGGGGCTGTTGCCCAACATCGCCGAGGCCATGGATGTGTCCGAACCCACTGCCGGATGGGTGATCTCGGCATACGCCCTCGGGGTCGTGGTGGGCGCACCGCTGATCGCCGCACTCACCGCCCGCATGTCCCGGCGGACCCTGCTGATCGGACTGATGGTGGCATTCACCGTCGGAAACCTCGCCACCGTGCTGGCCCCGAACTTCGCGTTGCTGCTCGCGGCCCGGTTCGTCGCCGGCCTGCCCCACGGGGCCTACTTCGGTGTTGCAGCCCTGGTCGCCGCGCACCTCGCCGGCCCACAGCGTCGTGCCAAGGCGGTCGGCCAGGT
Source organism: Gordonia sp. NPDC003376 (assembly GCF_053589235.1). Classification (NCBI taxonomy): domain Bacteria; kingdom Bacillati; phylum Actinomycetota; class Actinomycetes; order Mycobacteriales; family Gordoniaceae; genus Gordonia; species Gordonia sp. NPDC003376. The sequence goes on from NZ_JBSFRM010000022.1 coordinate 60,629, forward strand.
GATGCTCGGACTGTCTGTCGCCAACGTCGCCGGAGTGCCGGCCGCGGCCTGGCTGGGCGAGCATTCCGGTTGGCGCAGCGCATTTCTCATCGTCGTGGCAGTGGGCGTGCTCACCGTCGGCGCCCTCATCCGCAACCTCGGGTCGCTCTCGGACATGCGCGTGACCAACCCGATGACCGAACTCGGCGCACTGCGCCGCGGGCAGGTGTGGTTCACCCTTCTGATCGGCACCGTCGGATTCGGCGGGATGTTCGCCTTCTACACCTACCTCAACACCGCGCTCACCAGTCTCTCCGGTATCGGCGTGGGGGCGGTCCCGTTCGCGCTGATGCTGTTCGGCCTCGGCATGGTGGCGGGCAATGTGGTCGGGGGGATCGCCGCCGACCGAAACGTGCCGCTGTCCATCCTGATCGGGTTGGTCGGCACCGCCGTGGTCCTACTGGCCTTTGCGGGATCCGTCCAATTCGCCTGGGCGGCACTGTTTCTGACCTTCTTCGTCGGCGTCGCCGCCACCGTGATGATCCCCGCCCTGCAGACCAGGTTGATGGACGTCGCCGAGGATGCGCAGACGCTGGCTGCAGCACTGAATCACTCGGCCCTCAACCTGGCCAACGCCATGGGGGCCTGGCTCGGCGGCGTGGTGATCGCCGCCGGATGGGGCTATCGCGCGCCGTCGATCGTGGGTGCGGGACTCGCCGTTGCCGGCATCGTGGTGCTGATGGTCGCCCTCACCGTGCAGCCCGGTGGCCTGCGCACGCTACGGCCCCGCCGAGAAACCGACACCGCGACCCCGATCGAGGTGTAGGACCCGGACCGGGATCGCGACGGTATCGAGTCAGTCGGCTCAGCCGACGGTATCGAGTCTGTCGGCTCAGCCGACGTCGGGCGGCGTGGCGATCGTCTTGGTGAGGTAGAGCTGCTCACCGAGTCGATCGAGGAGTTCGAGCTGTGTCTCGAGATAGTCGATGTGATGCTCCTCGTCGCCGAGGATCTCCTCGAAGAGCTTCGCCGAGGTGATGTCACCCTTGCTCCGGCACATCGCGATACCCGGCTTGAGTCGGTCGACCACCTCGATCTCGATCGCCAGATCGGACTCGAACTGCTCTCGCAGCGACTGACCGATCCGGAGCGGCAAGATCTTCTGGTAGTTGGGGAGGCCTTCGAGGAACAGGATTCGGTCGGTCAGGATCTCCGCGTGGTGCATCTCTTCGATGGACTCCGCGCGGGTCTTGCCCGCCAACTCCGTCAGACCCCAGTTGGCCTGCATCTTCGAGTGCAGGAAGTACTGGTTGATCGCCGTGAGTTCACTCGTCAGCTGCTCGTTGAGCAGTGCAATGACCTCATCATCTCCACGCATGCCGAACTCCGTTCGCCTGTGTCTTGATGTGCGAACGGTAACATCGATGCCGACGTCGCGCCCGGACTTCCGTCCTCAGACATCGGTTCTCGGTGTCGGGTCAGGCTGCGCTGGTGGCGGTGGCATTCCTCTCGGCGACGATCGCGTGGAGACGCTCGAGGCAGGTGCCACATCCCTCACCGGCGCCACACTTGTCGCTGATGGCGTCGACGGTGCGCGCTCCGGAATCGCAGTGCTCGTGCACTTCGTCCTCGGTGACCGCGCGGCAGATACAAACGAACATGACCTCACCTCACAACTGCTCTTAGGTGAGCATTACATAAAACATGGCGCATTGTCCAAGGTGTGCCTAACCTTGGATCTGGTCCAGAAAGCACCCCGGAACGGGTCCAGAAGACCTTGTCGGAACCGACCCGTACCCTCGTCATCTGTGTCCACCACGATCACCACCGTCAACGTCAACGGCATCCGTGCCGCCGTCAAGCCGCGCTCCGAGGTCAACCCGGGAATGCTGGCCTGGCTCGACGGGACCGACTCCGACATCGTCCTGATGCAGGAGGTCCGCGCGAGCGAGAAGCAGGCGCGCGAGGCACTGAAACCGGCTCTCGACGCCGGGTGGCACCTCGTCATGTCGGAATCGGCGGTCAAGGGGCATGCCGGGGTGGGGGTCCTCAGCCGCGTCGAACCACAGGGCGTCCGCGTCGGCTTCGGCAGCGACGAGTTCGACGCCACCGGGCGTTACCTCGAAGCCGATGTCGAGACGGCATTCGGCGCGCTCACCGTAGCGAGCCTGTATCTGCCCAAGGGGGCGGCCGCGCCCACCGACACCTCGACCGGGAAAGAGGCCGAGAAGTTCGAGGAGAAGAAGCGCTTCCTCGACGAGTTCGGTGCGCACATGACGTCGCTCGCACGTCGTCGTCGGCATCTGATGATCGGTGGCGACTGGAACATCGCGCACGCCGAGGCCGACATCAAGAACTGGAAGGGCAACCTGCGCAGCCCGGGGTTCCTGCCGCATGAGCGGGAATGGGTCACCGCGCGTGTCGACGATGGCTGGACCGACGTCGTCCGCGCCCTGCATCCCGGGCTCGACGGCCCGTACAGCTGGTGGTCGTGGCGCGGCAAGGCCTTCGACAACGACTCCGGATGGCGGATCGACTATCAGCTGACCAACCGGTCACTCGCGGCCCGCGCGACGAAGGCGTTCGTCGACCGCGCCGACACCTACGACCGCCGGTGGTCAGACCATGCACCGGTCACCGTCGTCTACGACTGAGCGGGTCTGGAAGACTGGAATCCATGAGTGAGCCAACCGCGACCCCCGCGGCCACGCCGCGCAAGCGCGTGCTGTCGGGGATCCAGCCGACGAGTGATTCCTTCCATCTCGGGAACTACCTCGGTGCGGTGCGGCAGTGGGTGGAGTTGCAAGAGGACTTCGACGCCTTCTACTTCATCCCCGACATGCATGCGCTCACCGTCGAGTTCGACCCGAAGACCCTTGCCCAGCGCACCCGCACCTCGGTGGCGCAGCTGTTGGCGGTCGGTGTCGACCCCGACCACGCCACCGTCTACGTGCAGTCGCACATTCCCGAGATCGCCCAGCTGACCTGGGTCCTGCAGTGCATCACCGGATTCGGTGAGGCGAGCCGGATGACCCAGTTCAAGGACAAGACCGCGAAGAAGGGCACCGACGCCGCGGGGGTCGGACTGTTCACCTATCCGGTCCTGATGGCCGCCGACATCCTGGCCTTCGAGGTCGACTACGTGCCGGTGGGCGAGGACCAGCGTCAGCATCTCGAACTGACCCGTGATCTCGCGCAGCGCTTCAACAACCGGTTCGGCACGTCCTTCGTGGTGCCCCAGGCGCACATCGTCAGGGAGTTCGCCAAGATCTACGACCTGCAGAACCCCACGGCCAAGATGAGCAAGTCGGCGGAGACCGACAAGGGGCTGATCAACCTGCTCGACGACCCGAAGCGCTCGGCCAAGAAGATCCGGTCGGCGGTCACCGACACCGACACCGTGATCGCATTCGACCGGGAGAACAAGCCCGGGGTGAGCAACCTGCTGACCATCCAGTCGGCGCTGACCGGGGTGGGTGTGGACGATCTGGTGGCCAAATACGAGGGCAAGGGCTACGGCGACCTGAAGGTCGAGACCGCCGAGATCCTCGCCGATTTCGTCACGCCACTGCGCGGGCGGGTCGCCGGTTATCTCGACGATCCGGCAGAACTGGACGCGATCCTCGCCCGCGGTGCGGAACGGGCGCGCGAGGTGGCGGCGGCGACACTGGACTCGGTGTACGACAAGGTCGGGTTCCTCCGGCCGGCGACGGGCAAATAGGACACACTCTCCTCATGGGCGCCGTGATCGATCGCATCAAGGCCGTCATCGCATGGGCGACTGCGCTGTTCGCCGACCTGCGCAGACGATGGCACTGGCTCGACCATCTGCTGGCGATGCAGGAGCGGTACACCAACCGACGCGGGAACCTGTACGCGGCGAGTATCAGTTTCAACGGCATCCTCGCCCTGGTCCCGATCATCATGGTGGCGTTCGCGATCGCCGCCTTCGTGCTGGCCAGCCGGCCCGAGGTGATCGACCAGATCAAGGACGCGGTGGTCAAGGAACTACCCGGCGCGATGGGGACCCAGGTCGAGCAGGTCATCGATTCCGCGATCGACTCCCGGACCACGGTCGGTGTGGTGGGCCTGGCCGGTGCGGCGTTGACCGGGATCGGCTGGATCTCCGGGGTACGCAACGGCATGACCGAGATGTTCGGCGGTCGGAAGAGCAGGAACGTCGTGGTGTCCAAGGGCACCGACCTGCTGACCTTCGCCCTGCTCGGGATCGCGTTCGCGGTGACCATGGCCCTGACCGCGCTGGGCAACCAGGGCAGCCTGCTGCGCAAGATCCTGGAATGGGCCGGTGTCGGCGAGGCGTCGTGGGCTCCGTCGGTGCTGCGGTTCGCCGCCATCGTCGTGTCGATCACCGCGAGTTGGCTGCTGTTCAGTTTCATCCTGTCGCGGTTGCCGCTGGTGCCGCTGCCGATCGTCAACACGATGCGTGCCGGGCTGGTCACCGCGATCGCCTTCGAGATCGTCAAGAACCTCGGAGGCATCTATCTGCGGTCGGTGCTCGGCAGTCCGGCCGGCGTCGCCTTCGGCCCGATCCTGGGTGTGATGGTGTTCGCGTACCTGGCCTCACGGATCATTCTCTATGCCACCGCGTGGTGTGCCACCGACCCGATCAACGAGCCGTACCAGGTGGTCGACGAGGTGGACGAGGGGCCGGGGGCGCCGGTCACCGTCCGTCCGGTGGTCGAGGTCAACCCGGCGCCGCGCGTCGGGATGGTGGCCGGTGCCGCGGCCGTCGGCGCGGTGGCCGGTGCGCTCGTCGACCGGCTCCGGCGGCGCTGACCTGTCCCACGAGGCTGATCAGCCCCGCCGTCGGCCGGTGAGTCGGGTCGCGACCGCCAGGAGTGCGAGGATCGCCAGGGCGGCGAGGAGTGCGATCAGGATCCGCACCGAGGTCGAGGTGCCGTCGTCGGTGTGCGACGACGCGGACGCATGCTCGGGGGCCGCGTCCGGCCCGGCTGTGCGGGTGGCCGCCGGGGTGGACACCAGCTGTCCCACCGAGGTGCCTGCGGGTGCGGCGAATCCGTAGTCGAGCAGAGAACCGGCCTGTGTCCAGTAGCTGTCGTCGGCGGTGGACAAGCCGTACATCTGGACGATCACCACGGTGCGTCCGTTGCGTTCGGCGGCGCCGACGAAGGTCTTCAGGGCGTCGTCGGTATACCCGGTCTTTCCGCCGAGGATGCCTGGATATCCTTCCAGGAGAAGATGATTCGATGTCTGCATCTCGTAGCCGGGATGCGGGGTGTCACTGACGACGTCCGACCGCGGCGGATAGCCGGGGAAGTGGTAGGTGGATGCGGCGATGATCTCGCGAAATGTCGGGTGACTCATCGCGGCCCGGAAGACGAGGGCGAGGTCGTAGGGGGAGGTGCTCATCCCGGCGGCGTCGAGTCCGGACGGGGTGGCGGCCCTGGTGTCGAGGGCGTGCAGATCGTGGGCCAGTGTGTTCATCTTGGCCAGGGTCGTCTCGACGCCGCCGAGCTGCCGGGCGAGCGCCATCGCGCAGTCGTTGCCGGACACCACGAGCAGTCCGGAGACCATGTCCCGGACGGTGTAGTGCCCCTCGGGTCCCATCCCGCAGGAGTCGCCCTCGGCGCTCCAGTCCTCGGCGGTGGCGGTGACCGGGGCGTCGAGGTCGAGTTCGTCGAGTGCGACGAGCGCCAGCAGCACCTTGATCGTCGACGCCGGGCGGTAGCGTCCGTGCGGATCCTTGGCCGCGATCACCGCGCCGCTGTCCATGTCGGCGATCAGCCAGCCCGCCGAGGTGAGGCGATCGGGGACCGGCCCGGCGGCCGGGTCGGAGATCACGCCGCAGCCGGCGAGCCGTGCACCACCGACCGCCGGATTCGATACCGGCAGTGCGGTGGGTGTCGGCGAGCCCGGGGCGACGACCTCGGAGGCGTCGACCGCCGGTGCCGGCGCGGTGCGATATGGGCAGTGGTCGGTGACCGGCGTGGGCGGACCGGGAGCCGCGGTGGCGGTGGCGGGAAACAGCGTTGCCGCAGCCACACAGACGCCCGCCACCAGCCCCCGGAACCGTCGCCGGTGGTGCGGGCGCGGATTCACCGGTCGGACACTACCAGCGGTCACGGGGGTGGTCCGGGTGTGGTGATGAGGGTGAGCGCGTCACAGGCAGATCGCCGTGGCATGCGGCCCGTCCCGGCTGTCCTCGACGATCAGTTTCTCGCCCACGAAGACCGCGCATCCCGCGTGCTCGCCGTCGGCGACGAAGACGACGGCCGGACGAGGGTCGCCAGAGGTGGCGGTGTAGGTCAACGATCCCGACCACAGCCCGGATCGGGGGTCGCGCAGGGTCAGCGGTAGATCGTGCTGGCTGCGGCGGGCCCCGGTGGCATCGAGCCAGACGGCGCTGCCGGTCTCGGTGTCGGAGGTCAGCACGAGGGTGACCGTCGGTGGTGGGTCGGCGTCGGCGTGAACCGGCATCGGCACGATCACGGCGGGCACGATCAGGGCGGGGACGAGTAGGGCGGGGACGAGTAGAGCGCGGACCACCAGGGCCGGAACGAGGACGGCAGGAACAGGGAGGGCGGGAGTGCGGAGGGCGGGAACAGGGAGGGCGGGAATGCGGAGGGCGGGAACGCGGAGGGCGGGGACACGGGACGCACGGAGACGATGCATGGTCCATAGGACGCAGCGCACCCGCCGTACGGTTCCGTCGGATGAGCGATCGGACCCGGCGTCGTCGACGAGGGCCCGGCGAGGTGCTTCCCGCGCAGGGGATCGCCGCAGGGGCCGATCGGTGACGCGCGGTGGCGTCGGGCGTCACAAACGCGTCCGCATTGTTGCGGGAAAATTAAGAATCAGTCGCCTAGATGGAAGATGGCCGCGGAATTAGCGACGATCGATCTGTTGGGCGGAGGAAATCATCATAGATCCCGGGTGGGGGATCACCGAGGTGATGGAAGGGACTTCAGAAACGTGAGGAGAACGCTGGCGGACACCGTGTTCCACTCGGGGCCGGTGTTCGACGGTCGGCGGCTGTTGGACGGCATCTCGGTAGGGGTGTCGGCGGGCCGGATCGTGTCCGTCGGTCCGGATGACGAGGTACGGGCGGCGCTACCCGCGGCGGCGGACCTCGACCTCGAGGGAAGGCTGCTGCTCCCCGGGTTCACCGATGCGCATGTGCATGCGCTCTCGGCCGGGGTGGACCGCAACGCGTGCGACCTCACCGGATCGGCCGACGCCGCAGACGGTCTGGCGCGCGTGGCGGCATACGCGTCCCGCCACGAGGGCCCCTGGATCGTCGGTTCTGGGTGGTCGATGAGCCACTTCGTCGGCGGCGCTCCGACCGTGCAGACATTGGACGAGGTGGTGCCCGACCGCCCAGCGTTCCTGCTGAACCGCGATCATCATGGCGCCTGGGTGAATTCGCGTGCGCTGGCGGTGGCCGGCATCGACGCCGCGACCCCGGATCCGGTGGATGGTCGTATCGAGCGCGACGCCCGGGGCGCTCCGACCGGGACCCTGCACGAGGGTGCGATGGCGTTGGTGTCCCGGCTCGTCCCGCCGGCGACGCCCGCCGAACAGCTCGCCGGGCTCGCCACGGCGCAGCAGTACCTGCATTCGCTCGGGATCACCGGCTGGCAGGAGGCGATCGTCGGCGACTATCCCGGAATGGGCGACCTCGCCGAGATCTATGCCGGTGCCCGCGACGACGGCATGCTGACCGCGGACGTGGTCGGGGCGTCGTGGTTGCCGCGGGCGGCGACCGTCGACGACGTCGCCTCTCTCGTCGCCGACTTCGTGGCCCGCCGCGCCGCGACGGCGGGCGGCCGATGGAGCATGCACGCGGTCAAGATCATGGTCGACGGGGTCGTCGAGAATCGCACGGCACATCTGTCGGACCCGTACTGTTCGGAGACCGCCGGCATCGGCTGTGTGTGCACGCCGTCGGGCGCCCGCGGACTGGCCTACTTCGATCCCGAGATGCTCGCGGAGTCGGTGATCGCCTGTGACGCCGCAGGCCTCGATGTACATTTCCACGCCATCGGGGACGCTGCGGTGACCGCGGCACTCGACGCGGTGCAGGCCGCACGGCGCGCCAACGGAATCACCGGTGCCCGACACCACATCGCTCACCTGCAGTTGGTCCGACCCGCCGACATCGAACGATTCGTGCGGCTCGGGGTGGCCGTCAACATGCAGGCGCTGTGGGCGTGTGCCGACGCGGAGATGACCGACCTGGTCCTCCCGGCGGTCGGCGAGCACCGATACCGATGGCACTATCCGTTCGGTTCGCTGGCGCGCACCGGTGCGGTCCTGGCCATGGGAAGTGACTGGCCGGTGTCGACACCCGATCCGTGGGCGGCAATCTCGGTGGCGGTCAACAGAATCCCGCCGGGTGGGCACGACGAGCCACTGCTGCCGACGGAATCCCTCGACCTGCCGACCGCGCTTGCCGCCTACACGAGCGGGTCTGCGTGGCTCAACCGTCGCGCCCGGGCCGGGACCATCCGGATCGGGGCCGGCGCCGACCTCGTCATCGCCGACCGCAATCCCTTCGACCGACCACCGGCCGAGATCTGGCGCACCGGAACCGACCTCGTCATCGCCGACGGAACCATCGTCTACGAAAGGGCACACCCATGACCGCTGTTGCGGACTCCCTCCCACCCGCGACGCAGACCCGCCGCGGAGCCGTATCGCTCCGCGGGATCACCAAGGTCTACGACAACGGCCATGTCGCCGTCGCCGGAATCGACGTCGACATCGCTGCCGGTGAATTCGTGTCCCTGCTCGGACCTTCCGGCTGTGGCAAGACGACCCTGTTGCGGATGCTGGCCGGATTCGAACGGCCCACCGCGGGGGACATCCTGCTCGACGGGCGCTCGATCATCGACGCCCCGCCGGAACGGCGCCCGATCAACACGGTCTTCCAGTCGTATGCGCTGTTCCCGCACATGACCGTCGCGCAGAACGTGGGTTTCGGTCTGCGACAACGCAAGGTGGGCAAGAAAGAGATCGGCGTCCGGGTCGCCGAGGCGCTCGGACTCGTGCAGATGACCCGATTCGCCGATCGGAAGCCGTCGATGCTCTCCGGCGGTCAGCAGCAGCGGGTGGCATTGGCGCGCGCATTGGCCAACCGGCCCGATGTGCTGCTGCTCGACGAACCGATGAGTGCGCTGGACCGGAAGCTGCGGGAAGAGATGCAGGTCGAGCTCAAGCTGCTGCAGAAGGAACTGGGCACCACCTTCGTGTTCGTCACCCACGACCAGGAGGAGGCCCTCGCGATGAGTGACCGCATCGTGGTGATCAACGAGGGTCACATCGCGCAGATCGGCGACGGCCGGGCGATCTACGCCGAGCCGGTCGACCACTTCGTCGCCGACTTCATCGGCAAGCAGACCTTTTTCGATGTGACCGGTGGCGTCGACGACCACGGCCGGATCCAGACCACCGACGGAGCATTCCGGGTGGGCAACTCGATCGACGGGCTCACCGGCGACCTGGTGGTCTCGGTGCGTCCGGAGTCGATCTGGTTCGCCGAGAACCAGAAAGACCTCGACGACGCCGACAACCTGATCAGCGGAACCGCATCCGGCATCTCCTTCCTCGGTGACGTCATGCAGGTCGTGGTGACCACGGCTGCGGGCACCGAGATCATGGTGCGCGGTGCCACGCGCAACTTCCCGCCGTTGACCGAGGGTCAGCAGGTGACCTGCACCTTCGACGGCCTCGACACCCGGGTGTACGGCAAGTGAGCGCGCGCAGTCGGTCCGACGCCGCTGTGCGGGCACTGGTGCCGCAACAATCGGTGTCGCGGATCACCCGACGCAGCTTTCTCGCCGGAATCGCCGTGGTCGCGGCCGGTGCCACGGTCTCCGCCTGTGGTGCGGGCCGGAAGGTGGCCGCGTCGGCACCCCTGACCGGCGAGATCGAGGACCAGCTGAACTACTACAGCTGGGGCGACTACGAGGACCCGACCGACCTCGACGAGTTCCGGAGCAGGTTCGGGGTGGGCCTGCAGGTCGATTCGTTCGGCTCCAACGAGGAGATGATCGCCAAACTCGCCGCGGCCCGCGGAACCTCGGGATACGACATCGTCGTTCCCACCGGGGTGTACATCCCGCAGATGGTCGAGCACGACCTGCTCGACGAACTCGACCATTCCAGGATCCCCAATCTGGCCAATCTGGAGGAGGAGTTCTTCAACCCGTCCTGGAATCCCCACTCGCGCTTCGGTGCCTGTAAGAACTGGGGCACAACGGGGTTCATGTACAAGAAGTCGCTCACCGACACCACGCCCACCACCTGGGGCGACTTCATCGCCCTGGCGCAGGGACCCGCGCGCGGCAAGGTCAGTGTGCTCGAGGACCCGTGGGAAGTGGTCTCGATCGGTATGGGGGCGTTGAACATCGACCCCAACACCACCCGGCGGGCCGATCTGGACCGGGCCCGCGCCCTGTTGGTCGACCGGCTCGCGCCGACCGTACAGGGCTACAACTCGTCGATCACCTCGGTGGTTCCCGGTGGTGCGTACTCCCTGCTCCAGGCGTGGAACGGTGATGCCCGGGTCGCGCTGATGAGTATCGACAACCCCGACGACTGGGAGTTCGTGTTCCCGCTCCCGACGGCCAATCTGTTCGTCGACAACTTCGCGATCGTCCGCGGTACGCAACATCCGGCCGCCGCCCACGCATTCATCAACTACATGCTCGATCCCGAGATCTCCTTCCGCGAGATGGAGTACATCGGTTATCCGACCGGGATCACAGGGCTCTACGAGCGGGGCAAGGCCGCCGACCTCGACTATGCCGAGATCTTGTTCCCGTCGGGCGACATCATCGAACGGCTGGTCAGCTCCGCTGTCGACTCGGCGACCCAGGAACGCACCGAGATTCTGAATCAGATGCAGGCGAGGAGCGCACGATGACCATGACCGCCGACACCCCACGCCACGCGGTGCCCGACGTCGACGATCCGATACCAACTCCCAGAGCTCCTCTGCGGCAACGGATCTTCGGGGCCGGCGGACTCACCTTCCCGGCGTGGGCGTATCTGGTCTTCTTCTTCGTGGTCCCGCTGGCACTGGTCGTCTGGTACAGCTTCGGCTACAAGCCGGACCAGTTCACCACCTATGCCACCGACAGACTGAGCCTGGATCAGTATTCGACGGCCTTCGGACCCGACTATCGGTCCACGTTCTGGAACACCCTCGGTATCGCCACCATCGGCGTGGTGTTGGCCCTGCTGATCGGTATCCCGTTCGCGTACTGGCTCGCGGTCAAGGCCGACCCGCGGCGGCGGGCGCTCTACCTGGCGCTCATCATCGTCCCGTACTTCACCAATTTCCTGGTGCGGACCATCGGCTGGCAGATCACGTTGTCGCCCACCGGCTGGTTGTCGGGTCTGATGCAGTCGATGGGCATGGGGGAGTTGGGGATTCTCTACACCCGGACCGCGGTGCAGCTCGGTGTGGTCTACAACTACCTGCCGATGATGATCCTGCCGTTGTACGTGGCGATGGACCGTGCCGGTCTCTCGCTGCGTGAGGCCAGCCGAGACCTCGGCGCCAACCGATGGACGACGTTCTTCCGGGTGACGCTGCCGTTGGCGTCTCCGGGGATCGCGTCCGGTGCGATCCTGGTGTTCATCCCGCTGATGGGTGACTACGTGACACCGTCGGTACTCGGCGGGGCCAAGGGAACCATGATCGGTCAGATGATCGCCTCGCAGTTCTCCGCGGCACAGAACTGGGCGCTCGGCGCCGCGATGACGGTGTCGTTGATGCTGATCGTGTTGCTCACCGTGGTCATCGTCGGTGTCGTCGTCAAGGGGTGTGTCACCCTGCTCGACCGTCGGATCCTCGATGTCACGCTGCCCACCGGCCGACCGCCGGCGACCCCGGGGCCGCTGCCGCCGTTGAACATGAGTCCCAGCCGGTTCCGGGCCGATTGGTACAGCCGTGCCATCCGTGCCTGGGCGGTCGCGGTCTATCTGTTCCTGTTCCTGCCCATCATGGTGATCGTGGTGTACTCCTTCAACACCGGACGGTTGCTGGCCTCCTTCGACGGGTTCGGGTTCAGCGCGTACTCCGATGCGCTGTCCAACGACACGATCTTGCGGTCGGTGCGGGTGACCATGGAGGTCGGGATCCTGTCCGCGCTGCTCGCCACGCTGCTCGGCTCGTGTGCGGGTATCGCGATCGGGATGACCCGGCGCCCACGCTGGTGGTCGATCGGGTTGCTGGGACTGTTGGCCGTCACCCTGGTGGCCCCCGACATCGCCGACGCGGTGGCGTTCCTGCCCTGGTATGTCACCCTCGGCGTGGACTGGGGCCTGACCCCGTTCAACAACGGGCTCGTCCGACTGGTCGTCTCACACACGGTGGTGTCGATGGTGGTGGTGACCTTCATCGTGCGGGCCAGGATCTCCTCCCTGGATCCGGCGCTGGAGGAGGCCGCCGCCGACCTCTACGCCTCGCCGCTCGCCCGACTGCGTCATGTGATCCTGCCCGCCGCCTTGCCCGGGATCTTCGCGGGGATGATGCTGGCCTTCACCTTCAGTCTCGACGACGTGGTGATCTCGACGTTCGTCCAGCAACCGGGATACACCCCGTGGCCGGTCTACGTCTTCTCCAACGTTCGCGTGGCGTTGCGACCGGAGATCGCCGCCATGTCGACCTTGATGGTGCTGGTGACCCTCGCGGTGCTCGCCGTGTCGGCGTTGGTCCTGCGTCGGTCGGGGGAGGACAGCACGTCCATCGGCAAGATGCTCGGCTGACACCGGGCGCGTCGTCCGGCCGACCCACACGATCCCGGTACGCACGCCCCCACACGCACGCCCCCACACGCACGCCCCCACACGCACGCCCCCACACGCACGCCCCCACACGCACGCCCCCACACGCACACCCCCGACAGCGACATCCCCCCACAGCGACATCCCCCCACAGACGAAGGGCCCGGCCGTCCGGCCGGGCCCTTCGTCGGTGGGGGTGTGCGGTGATCGTGCTCAGATCAGGGTGTACGCCTCGGTCAGCACCGACCGCAGGATCTGCTCCATCTCGTCGAACTCCGCCTGGCCCGCGATGAGCGGGGGTGCGAGCTGCACCACCGGGTCGCCGCGATCGTCGGCACGGCAGTACAACCCGTTCTCGAACAGGGCCGAGGAGAGGAAGCCGCGCAGGATGCGCTCGGATTCCGCCTCGTCGAAGGACTCCTTGGTGGCCTTGTCCTTCACCAGTTCGATGCCGTAGAAGTATCCTTCCCCGCGCACGTCACCGACGATCGGGAGGTCGAGCAGCTTCTCCAGCGTCGACCGGAACAGCGGGGCGTTGGTCTTGACGTGATCGTTGAGGCCCTCGCGTTCGAAGATGTCCAGGTTGGCCAGCGCGACCGCCGCCGACACCGGATGGCCGCCGAAGGTGTATCCGTGCATGAACGTCGTCGAGCCGTCGTTGAAGGGCTCGAAGAGTCGCTCGCCGGCGATCATCGCCCCGATCGGCGAATATCCCGAGGTCATGCCCTTGGCGCAGGTGATGATGTCCGGCTGGTAGCCGAAGTCCTCGCACGCGAACATCGAGCCGATGCGGCCGAAGGCGCAGATCACCTCGTCGGAGACCAGCAGGACGTCGTACTCGTCGCAGATCTCGCGGACACGCTCGAAGTACCCGGGAGGAGGAGGGAAGCACCCGCCTGAATTCTGGACGGGTTCGAGGAAGACCGCGGCCACAGTGTCGGGACCCTCGAACTCGATCGCCTCGGCGATCCGGTCGGCGGCCCATCGGCCGAACTTCTTGGGGTCGGTATCCATCCCGTCGGGCGCGCGGTAGATGTTGGTGTTCGGTGCGCGGAATCCGCCCGGGGTCAGCGGTTCGAAGACCTGCTTGAGGGCCGGGACACCGGTGATCGACAGTGCCCCCTGCGGAGTGCCGTGATAGGCGATGGACCGCGAGATCACCTTGTGCTTCATGGGCTTGCCGGTCAGCTTGAAGAACTGCTTGGCCAGTTTCCAGGCGCTCTCGACCGCCTCTCCGCCACCGGTGGTGAAAAAGACCCGATTGAGGTCACCAGGGGCATGTGCCGCGAGCCGTTCGGCGAGTTCGATGGCGGGCGGCGTCGCATAGGACCAGACCGGGAAGAAGGCGAGTTCCTTGGCCTGGCGCGCGGCGGCCTCGGCCAGCTCGGTCCGCCCGTGCCCGGCCTGCACCACGAACAGGCCGGCGAGCCCGTCGAGGTAGCTGCGACCACGGTCGTCGAAGATTCGCATCCCCTCACCGCGGGTGATGACCGGCGGGGTGACTCCCGTGCCGTGGCGCGAGAAGTGTCCCCAGAGGTGGGCGCTGGCGCGCTCGCCGAGGCCGGGCTGTGCTGTTGCAGTCATCTGGTACCCCAATTGTATTGCTGTTTCACAAGTTTCAGGTAGACGAGGGTCTCGGTTGCGGTCACCTCGGGATGTGTCCGCACGGTGCGATTGAGAATGGCGAGGAGATGGTCGTCGTCCTCGCACACGACCTCGATCATGATGTCGAACGAGCCTGCGGTCAGCACCACGTAGTCGATCTCGGTGTTCTCGGCGAGAGCTGCGGCGAGGGCCTCGGTGTCTCCGGTACATCGAATCCCGATGAGCGCCTGCCGGGAGAACCCCAGCTTGAGGGGATCGGTGACCGCCACGATCTGGAGCAGGCCGCTCTCGCTGAGCTTCTGCACGCGGTTGCGCACCGCGGCCTCGGAGAGACCGACCTCCTTGCCGATGGAGGCATAGGAGCTGCGTCCATCCGCCTGCAGCAACTCGATGATCTTCTTGGCGGTGTCGTCAAGGTGGGGGATGGTTTCGGACACACGGTGATGATGGCGGAATCCGCAGTAGTTTTCAACTTGGACTGACGAATTCGGACTCGAAATGCCACTTCAAGTCGCGAATCCGTATTCACGTCGGTACGATCTCGGGCGTGTCGAAAACTGAGATCACCGCCTGCTGGGTCGACGGCGCGCCCGCGCCGGGCGCGGGGGCCGAGCACGTCGTCATCAACCCGGCGACCGGCGAGCCGGTCGCGAAGATGCAGCTGGCCACCGAGGGGCAGGTCGACGAGGCCGTCGCATCGGCCCGGCACGCCCAGCAGGGCTGGGGACGGGTGACCCCCGCCGAGCGGTCGGCCGTTCTCCACGCCCTTGCCGACGCCCTGGAGTCACACGCCGAGGAGCTCGCGCAGGAAGAGATGTCGCAGACCGGCAAGCCCATCCGCCTGGCCCGCGAGTTCGACGTTCCCGGGAGCATCGACAACGTGCGGTTCTTCGCCGGTGCGGCGCGCAACCTCGAGGGCAAGGCGGCGGCCGAGTACTCCGGAGACCACACCTCGTCGATCCGGCGTGAGCCGATGGGCGTGGTCGGATCGATCGCCCCCTGGAACTACCCGTTGCAGATGGCGGTGTGGAAGGTCCTGCCCGCGCTGGCGGCAGGGTGTGCGGTGGTGCTGAAGCCGGCCGAACTGACCCCGTTGACCACGCTGACCCTGGCCCGACTGGCGAGCGGGGCAGGTGTACCCGACGGTGTGCTCAACATCGTCGTCGGGACGGGTGCGGAGGTCGGCGCCGCGATCGCCGGACATCCCGGGGTGGACATGGTGACCTTCACCGGGTCCACCGCGGTCGGTCGGACGGTGATGTCGCAGGCCGCACGGCACGGTACGCGGGTACAGCTCGAGCTGGGCGGCAAGGCGCCGTTCGTCGTCTTCGACGATGCCGATCTCGACGCCGCGATCCAGGGTGCGGTGGCAGCCGCACTCGTCAACGGCGGCCAGGACTGTACCGCTGCGACGCGCGCCATCGTGGCCCGCGAACTCTACGACGACTTCGTCGCCGGCGTGGCGGAGGTGATGGGGTCGGTGGTCGTGGGTGACCCGACCGACCCCGGCACCGACCTGGGTTCGTTGATCTCGATGCCGCACCGCGCGAAGGTGGCGGGGATGGTCGACCGTGCCCGCGCGGCGGGGGCGCGGATCGTCACCGGCGGCGTGGTGCCGGAGGGGTCGGGTGCGTTCTATCCGCCCACCCTGATCGCCGACGTCGCCGAATCCTCGGAGATCTATCGCGACGAGGTGTTCGGGCCGGTGCTGACCGTCTCGTCGTTCACCGATGACGACGACGCCATCCGGCGTGCCAACGACACGATGTACGGCCTGGCGGCCTCGGCGTGGACGCGCGATGTGTACCGGGCCCAACGCGCATCCCGCGATATCCGTGCCGGATGCGTCTGGATCAACGACCACATCCCGATCATCAGTGAGATGCCGCACGGCGGGGTCGGGGCGTCGGGATTCGGCAAGGACATGTCGACGTACTCGCTCGAGGAGTATCTCGCCATCAAGCACGTGATGAGCGACATCACCGGCCTCGCCGAAAAGCCATGGCATCGTACGGTGTTCAGTGATCCGACGGTGTCGGGCGCGGAGTCCGGGGGTGGCCGGTGAGCTGGGCCGGGACGCCGGGGGCCCGCGCGGTGGAGATGGTCGCGCAGGCCTCGCCGGTCCCGTTCTGGCTCGATCGCGGCCGGCGGCCGGCACCCCGGGCACGGCTGTCCGGCGAGGTCGACGCCGACCTGTTGGTCGTCGGTGGGGGCTTCACCGGACTGTGGTCGGCGGTGACCGCGGCCGAACGCGATCCCGGACGCCGGATCGTCCTGGTCGAGCGTGACCGGATCGCCGAGCACGCCTCCGGTCGCAACGGCGGGTTCTGCGCGGCGAGTATCACCCACGGAGTGGGCAACGGCGTCGACCGGTTCACCGACGAGATGGCCGAACTCCATCGGCTCGGGGTCGCGACCCTCGACGAGATCGAGGCGGCGATGGACCGACTCGGCATCGAGGCCGACGCCGAGCGTACGGGCGAACTCGACATCGCGAACTTCGCGTGGCAGATCGAGGGACTCCGGGAGACCGCTTCGCAGGCAACGCTGTTCGGCGCCGACATCGGGCTGCTGACCGAACCACAGGCCCGCGAACGGGTGAACTCACCGATGGTCCGGGGCGCCACCTTCGACCCCGATGTGATCATGCTCGACCCGGCGAAGCTGGCCTGGGGATTGGCCGAGGCCGCCGAACGGCTCGGGGTGACCATCTACGAGGGCACCGAGGTCACTGCGCTCGGTGAGGTGGACGGGGCGATGCGCGCCGACACCGGCTACGGTGCCGTGGTGGCCGACAAAGTGGTCCTGGCCACCTCGGCGAGCCCGTCGTTGCTGCGACGGCTACGCCCCTACACGGTGCCGGTGTGGGACTACGCGCTGATGACCGAGCCGCTGACCGACGAGCAACTCGCCTCGGTGGGGTGGGCCGGACGCGAAGGACTGGCCGACACGGGGCCGCGATTCCACTACTTCCGGCTCACCGCGGACAACCGGATTCTGTTCGGTGGCTGGGATGCGTTGTACCACGCCGGTTCCGCGAGCCACCGCGGCCACGAGTTCGAGCCGCACGAATTCGCCCTGCTGGCCGAGCACCTGCTGCAGTTCTTCCCGCAGCTCGAGGGAATCCGGGCCACGCACACCTGGGGCGGGGTCATCGACACCTGCTCCCGGTTCTGTGCGTTCTGGGACATCGCGCACCGCGGCCGGGTCGTCACCGCGGTGGGGTTCACCGGCCTCGGCGTGGGGGCCTCGCACTTCGCGGCGGCCACCGCGTTGGATCTTCTCGACGGCCTCGACACCGAACGCACCCGGCTGGAGATGGTGCGGTCCAAGCCGCTGCCGTTCCCGCCGGAACCGCTCAAGTGGATCGGTATCACCGCGACGCGCCACGCCATGGCGCGCAGCGAACGTCGGGAGGGCAGACGCGGGCTGTGGCTGTCGGTGATGGACCGGGTCGGACTGGGCTTCGACAGCTGAAGGGGGCTTCGACGGCCGAACGGCCGGGTTGCGGTGCAACCCGGCCGTT
This sequence comes from Gordonia sp. NPDC003376, assembly GCF_053589235.1. Taxonomy (NCBI): domain Bacteria; kingdom Bacillati; phylum Actinomycetota; class Actinomycetes; order Mycobacteriales; family Gordoniaceae; genus Gordonia; species Gordonia sp. NPDC003376. The sequence goes on from NZ_JBSFRM010000022.1 coordinate 78,516, forward strand.
CGTCATGATCCGGCCCGCGCAGGACCGACGTCGACCGGCGGAACAGGGCACGAACAAGCCCGCCGCCCAGAACGGGCGACGGGCTTGAACGGGCTGCAGAGAGAGACTATGGGTCAGCGCGAGAACATCAGCGCGCGCTTGACCTCCTGGATCGCCTGCGTGACCTGGATGCCGCGAGGGCAGGCGTCGGTGCAGTTGAAGGTGGTGCGGCAGCGCCACACACCGTCGATGTCGTTGAGGATGTCCAGACGCTCCACGGCACCCTCGTCACGGCTGTCGAAGATGAAGCGGTGCGCGTTGACGATCGCGGCGGGGCCGTAGTAGCTGCCCTCGTTCCAGAACACCGGGCAGCTCGTGGTGCAGCACGCACACAGGATGCACTTGGTGGTGTCGTCGAAGCGGGCGCGGTCGGTCTGGCTCTGGATGCGCTCCCGGGTCGGCTCGTTGCCACTGGTGATCAGGAACGGCTTGATCGCCCGGTAGGCGTCGAAGAACGGCTCCATGTTCACCACCAGGTCCTTCTCCACCGGGAGACCCTTGATGGGCTCGATGGTGATGGTGATGTCCTTGGACCGGTCCTTCGGCAGCAGGTCCTTCATCAGGAGCTTGCAGGCCAGGCGGTTGACGCCGTTGATCCGCATCGCGTCCGAGCCGCACACGCCGTGGGCGCAACTGCGGCGGAAGGTCAGCGTGCCGTCGAGGTAACCCTTGACGTAGAGCAGCAGGTTGAGCAGGCGGTCGGTCGGCAGGGCCGGGACGCGGAAGCTCTCGAACCCCTGGGCGTCGGGGTTCTCCGGGTTGAACCGGTAGATCTTCAGCGTCACCATCGTCGCCTCGGCGGGGACGGGCGGCAGCGGCGGCTCGTCGGACGCGGGAGCCGGGTTGTCCATGATCGCTGTCATCAGTACTTACGCTCCATCGGCTCGTAGCGGGTCTGGATCACCGGCTTGTAGTCCAACTCGATGTCCGAGATGAGGTCGGCACCCTTCTTGTACGCCATGGTGTGGCGCATGAAGTTCACGTCATCGCGGGTCGGGTAGTCCTCGCGGGCGTGTCCGCCGCGCGATTCCTTGCGGTTGAGCGCACCGACGACGGTGACCTCGGCCATCTCGAGCAGGAAGCCCAGCTCGATGGCCTCGAGGAGATCGGAGTTGAAGCGCTTGCCCTTGTCGTGGACGCGGACGTGGTTGTAGCGCTCCTTGAGGGCGTGGACGTCGCTGAGCGCCTGCTTGAGCGTCTCCTCGGTACGGAACACCGATGCATTGGCGTCCATCGAGGCCTGCAGCTCGGTGCGGATGTCGGCGACGCGCTCGTGGCCGTGTTCGGAGAGGATGGTCTCCAGCCAGGAGTCGACCATCGCGGTCGGGGCCTCGGGCAGGTCGGTGAAGTCCACCGAGTTGGCGTAGTCCGCGGCGGCGATGCCGGAGCGGCGGCCGAACACGTTGATGTCGAGCAGCGAGTTGGTGCCCAGGCGGTTGGCGCCGTGCACCGACACGCAGGCGCACTCGCCGGCGGCGTACAGTCCGTGCACGATCTCGGTGTTGTTGCGCAGCACCTGACCCTCGATGGTGGTCGGGATGCCGCCCATCACGTAGTGACAGGTCGGGAACACCGGCACCCACTCGGTCACCGGGTCCACACCGAGGTAGGTGCGGGCGAACTCGGTGATGTCGGGGAGCTTCTCGTTGAGGACGTCCTCGCCGAGGTGGGTCACGTCGATGTAGACGTAGTCCTTGTTGGGGCCGGCCCCGCGGCCCTCGAGCACCTCGAGCACCATCGACCGGGCCACGATGTCGCGCGGTGCGAGGTCCTTGATGGTGGGGGCGTAGCGTTCCATGAAGCGCTCGCCGTCGACGTTGCGTAGGATGCCGCCCTCACCGCGGACCGCCTCGGAGATGAGGATGCCCAGGCCGGCCAGACCGGTCGGATGGAACTGGTGGAACTCCATGTCCTCCAAGGGGAGTCCCTTGCGGAACACGATGCCCATGCCGTCACCGGTGAGGGTGTGGGCGTTGGAGGTGGTCTTGTACATACGTCCCGAGCCGCCGGTCGCGAAGATGATCGACTTGGCGTGGAAGACGTGCAGTTCGCCGGTGGCCAGCTCGTAGGCGACGATTCCGGTGGCGACCGCCTCGCCGGCCTCGTTCTCGCTCAGGCACAGATCCAGCGCGTAGTACTCGTTGAAGAACTCGACGTCGTGCTTGACGCAGTTCTGGTACAGAGTCTGCAGGATCATGTGGCCGGTGCGGTCGGCGGCGTAGCAGGCGCGGCGCACCGGCGACTTGCCGTGGTCGCGCGTGTGCCCGCCGAAGCGCCGCTGGTCGATCTTGCCCTCGGGCGTCCGGTTGAACGGCAGGCCCATCTTCTCGAGGTCCAGCACGGCGTCGATGGCCTCTTTGGCCATGATCTCGACGGCGTCCTGGTCGGCGAGGTAGTCGCCACCCTTGACGGTGTCAAAGGTGTGCCACTCCCAGTTGTCCTCCTCGACGTTCGCCAGTGCGGCGCACATGCCGCCCTGGGCGGCGCCGGTGTGGCTGCGAGTGGGGTAGAGCTTGGTGAGGACCGCGGTGCGGGCGCGGGGCGCGGCCTCGATGGCGGCACGCATACCGGCACCACCGGCACCCACGATCACGACGTCGTAGCGGTGTTCCTGCATGTGAATTGGTCTCCCTCAGTCGACGCGGATGTCTCAGTCGACGCTGTTGACGTCAAAGGTCAGCAGGACATAGGTGCCCAGGACCAGGACGATGATCATCGAAATGCCGAGCAGGACGTTCAGCCAGAACCGGGTGGAGTCCTTGCGCGTGTAGTCGGCGATGACGGTGCGCACACCGTTGCCGCCGTGCAGCTGGGCCAGCCAGAGCATCAGCAGATCCCACACCTGCCAGAACGGCTCTTTCCAGCGGGCGGCGACGAACGAGGCGTCGATGCGGTGCACGCCGTCGTCCCAGGCCAGCATGATGAACATGTGGCCGATGGTGAGGATGATCAGGGCGAGGCCCGAGAAGCGCATGAACAGCCAGGCGTACTTCTCGAAGTTGCCGCCCTTGCGGGCACGGGGAGCGCGCGGATTGTCCAGGCTGGCCGGACGGTCGTACTGGGTTCCCAGTGTCTTGGCGATGTTCGCCGAAGAGGTGGTCATCGGTGAGATCTCCTAGAGCGAGTGGGTGAACAGGATCTGCAGCAGACGGATCGCGCCGGCGGCGAAGACGATCACGAAGAGCGTCAGGATCACCCACAGCAGCACGCGCTGGTACTTGGCGCCCTTGGACCAGAAGTCCACGAGGATGATGCGCACACCGTTGAATGCGTGGTAAAGCACCGCGGCCACCAGCGCGATCTCCATGAGACCGATGAGCGGGGTCTTGTAGGTGTCGATGACCTCGGTGTACTTGTTCGGGTCGACCCGGATCACCGCGGTGTCCAGGACGTGGACGAACAGGAAGAAGAAGATGGTGACACCGGTGATGCGGTGGAGCACCCACGACCACATTCCTGGGTCGCCTCGATACAGGGATCGTTTACGCACCGGCTCCGGGGCGGTTTCGGTCGGGGTGCTCATTGCGAATTTGGCCTCCAACATCGTCGATGGACGTAGTGGGCCACCATTTGGAGGCTCCACCAAGGACCCATGACAAGAGACTTTAAACCTATGCTGTCGGCAGTCATAAATTGCCCGAACAGATTTGGGCGACAAGAGATTCCGACTTAGGGTTGCCTTACCATTCTTACTCGCGCGCGTGAGGTTACGGACATGCGCCCTCTCGAGGATGCCAGGAGTTGCAGGTGGATGCCACAGTGGATTGGAAGGTCTTGCGCGGCAAGGCAAATGCGATGATTGAACGGGCGTACGCACGCTATTCGCACTACCCGGTGGGAGCTGCCGGCGTGACCCACGAGGGTGACATCGTCGTCGGATGCAATGTGGAGAATGTCTCATATGGCCTCGGGATCTGCGCGGAGGTCGCACTCGTCGCCGCACTCGTCTCCGGCGGCGGGCGCCGGCTGTGGGCGGTCAGTGTGTGTGACTCGCGAGGCCAGGTCCTGATGCCGTGCGGACGGTGTCGTCAGGTGCTCTACGAACACGGTGGCCCGGGGTTGCTGATCGACCATCGCGACGGACCACGCCCCCTGTCGACGCTGCTGCCCGACGCCTTCGGGCCCGACGACATCGCGGTCGGCCGGATCGGGGAGGGGCGATGACCGCGGGCAGCCTCGACCCGGTGTCGGTGATCGTCGCCAAACGGGACGGACACGCCCTCGACGACGCACAGATCGCGTGGGCGGTGGACGCCTACACCAGGGGTGAGATGGCCCCGGAGCAGATGTCGGCGCTGCTGATGGCGATCCTGCTGCGGGGGATGGATCGCCGGGAGATCGCCACCTGGACCCGGGCGATGATCGACAGCGGGTCGCGGATGGATTTCTCCGGGCTGCGTCGCGACGGACGGGTGCTGGCCACCGTCGACAAGCACTCCACCGGCGGCGTGGGCGACAAGATCACCTTGCCGCTGGCGCCGCTGGTGGCCTCGTTCGGGGTGGCGGTACCGCAGCTGTCCGGACGTGGGCTCGGGCACACCGGGGGCACTCTCGACAAGCTCGAGGCGATCGCGGGCTGGCGTGCCGACGTCCCGATCGACGCGATGACGGCGCAACTGGAGTCGGTGGGCGCGGTGGTGTGTGCGGCCAACCCCGACCTGGCCCCGGCCGACCGGCTGCTCTACGCACTGCGTGACGTCACCGGGACGGTCGAGTCGATCCCGATGCTGGCGAGTTCGATCATGAGCAAGAAGATCGCCGAGGGCACCGGGGCGCTCGTGCTCGATGTCAAGGTGGGATCGGGTGCGTTCCTGCCCGAGATCGAGCGAGCCCGGGAACTGGCCGACACCATGGTCGAACTCGGTGAGCGTGCCGGGGTCGCGACCAGCGCCCTGTTGACCGACATGGACCAGCCGCTCGGGCGCGCCGCGGGCAACGCCGTCGAGGTGGCCGAGTCGGTCGAGGTGCTCGCCGGTGGAGGACCGGCCGACGTGGTGGAGCTGACCATCGCCCTCGCCGCGGAGATGCTCGGCCTGGCCGGGCGGCCCGACGCCGATCCGGCCGCGCATCTGGCCGATGGCCGTGCGATGGACACCTGGCGCGCGATGATCGTCGCCCAGGGTGGCGATCCCGACGCGCCGCTGCCGCGCGCCCGCCACACCGACACCGTCACGGCCACGACGGCCGGCCGGGTGCGGCGGGTCGACGCCCGGGCCGTCGGCGATGCCGCATGGCGACTCGGCGCCGGACGCTCCCGCCCGGGGGCGAGCGTGCAGGCCGAGGCGGGGGTCAACGTGCACGTCGTCACCGGCGACGAGGTGCGCCCGGGAACCCCGCTGTTCACCCTGCACACCCAGACCCCGGAACGGTTCGACGCCGCTCGTTCGGCCCTGATCGGTGCCGTCGAACTTGCCGACCCGACATCCGAACCGGTTGCCGCGCCACGCGTGATCGAACGGGTTAGGTTCGGGGAATGACGTCGATGCCGCCGCGGTCACCGCTCGATCCCGCCGCCCTGTTGCTCGCCCCCAAGGTGCTCCTGCACGATCACCTCGACGGCGGCCTGCGCCCGTCGACGGTGCTCGAGCTGGCCCGCGACAGCGGGTACGAGGAGCTGCCGGCCGACGATGCCGACGACCTGGCGCGCTGGTTCCGGGAGGCCGCCGACAGCGGTTCGCTCGAGCGGTACCTGGAGACCTTCGCGCACACGGTCGGGGTGATGCAGACCGTCGACGCCCTCGAACGTGTCGCGCGGGAGTGCGTCGAGGACCTCGCGGCCGACGGTGTGGTGTACGCGGAGGTGCGGTACGCGCCGGAACAGCACCTCGAGCGCGGACTGGGTCTCGACGAGGTCGTGGAGGCCGTTCTGCGGGGATTCGCCGAGGGTGAGGCGATCGCCGCGGCGTCGGGCCGGACCATCATGGTGCGGTGTCTGGTCACCGCGATGCGCCATGCCGCACGGTCACGTGAGATCGCCGAACTCGCGGTGCGCTACCGCGACCGCGGCGTGGTGGGTTTCGACATCGCCGGCGCCGAGGCCGGACACCCGCCGTCACGGCATCTCGACGCGTTCGAGTACATGCGGGCCAACTGTGCGCCGTTCACCATCCATGCGGGTGAGGCGTTCGGGCTGCCGTCGATCCACGAGGCGATCGGCTTCTGCGGTACCGACCGGCTCGGGCACGGGGTGCGGGTGATCGACGACATCACCCTGGCCCCGGGATCGCGTCCCGACGCCCACGAGTTCCCCGGTGCCGAACTCGGGCTGATCGCGAACATCGTGCGCGACAAGCGGATTCCACTCGAATTGTGCCCGAGCTCCAATGTGCAGACCGGTGCGGTGGCATCGCTGGCCGAGCATCCGTTCAACGTGCTCGCCACGCTGCGGTTCCGGGTGACGGTCAACACCGACAACCGATTGATGTCCGACACCACCATGAGTCGTGAGTTCGCCAAGCTCGCCGACCAGTTCGGATACGGCTGGGCCGATTTCGAGCGATTCACGGTGAACGCCATGAAGTCGGCGTTCATCCACTTCGACGAGCGGCTGGCCGTCATCGACAACATCATCAAGCCCGGGTACGCGGTTCTGCTCGAGGGCTGAGGGGGCTGGAGGGGCGGTCCGCCCACGCACCGATCAGGCCACGTAGGCGCGCAGGAACACCTCGACGCCATGGCGGACGGCGGTACGGGCGCGCTCGTCGCTGATCGCGGTGGTGCCGAGATCGGTGAGGGTGGGCAGTTCCGCGGTGATCAGCGCGAGGAACTGCCGTGCGGCGAGCACCGGGTCGTCGATCCGGAGCCGTCCGGCGTTGCCGACCATTGCCAGGCGGCCGGCGAGCCCGTCGACGATGGGTGTGGTGACGCGTTCGGTGACCAGCCGGTAGATCTGTGGGTCCCGGCCGATCTCGGCGTGGATCTGCTGGTTCAGTGACACCGCGCAGGGACTGCGTTGGCATGTGACGAGTTGTTCGGCGAGTCCGATCAGTCCCTCGCGCCATTCGATGCACTGTGGATCCCATTCGCCGAGTGCTGCCAGCGATGCGGCGTTGACCTGCGCGGCGGAGTTCGCGATGGACTCCCGGAACAGCGTCTCCTTGTTGCCGAAATGGCTGTACACGGTGGGTTTGGACACCTGGGCGCGGCCGGCGATCGCGTCGATGCTGGCGCGCTCGTAGCCGATCTCGGCGAAGATCTCGGCCGCGGCGTCGAGGATCGAGGCGCGTTTGAGCTCGCCGCGGGTGGTCTGCCGCGGCGGGGAGGTCGCCGCGGTCTTCTCGGTCGGCATGGGAACCAGCCTACCGTTGCGCCTTGACTGATTCGGACCTTTGACTGAACTATACGGTGTAGTTCACCATTGTTTCCCATGACGGAAGATCTGAGGGAGATCGGTTCGGCATCCGCCTCGTCGGACGGTCCGGACAACCGTGTGATCGTGGTGGTCGCCACCGCGGCCCTGATGGCCGTCGTCGACGGCACCATCGTGAGCGCCTCGCTGATGAGCATCGCCGCCGATCTCGGGTCGACCATCGAGGTCGCTGCCTGGTTCACCGCCGCCTATCTGGTGGCAGCGGGGATCACCATGCCCCTATCGGGGTGGGTCGTCGACCGGGTCGGGGCCCGTCGGACCCTGCTGGCCGCGCTGACCCTGTTCGTCATCGGCTCGGTACTCTGCGGGTTCGCCACCGGGGCGGGGCAGCTGGTGGCGTTCCGGCTGTTCCAGGGATTCGGGGGAGGCCTGCTCGAACCCACCGCACTGACCATCGCCGCGACCGCGGCCGGACCGGCGCGGATGGGTCGTGTGATGGGAGCGGTCAGTGGTGTGATCAATGTGGCGCCGGTGCTCGGACCGCTGGCAGGCGGTGCGCTCTCCGGTGCGGGCCACTGGGAGTGGATCTTTTGGATCAACGTCCCGCTGGGGCTGGCGGTTCTGGTCGGCGCGGTGGTGCTGATCGATCCGGACACCCCGGTGCACGACGATGTGCAGCGGCCCGATCTCGTCGGAATGGTGTTGCTGCCCAGTGGATTTGCTGCTCTACTCCTCGGTGTGGAGCGGGTCGCCGACGACATCGCGATGGTGTTGCTCGTCGCCGCCGGTGCGCTCGGGCTGGCCGCCTACGCCGTGCGGGCCCTGCGGACATCGCGGCCGTCGGTGCTCGATCTGCGGCTTCTTGCTATCCCGGGATTCCGGGCCGGCCTCGGCGCGATGGCCGGGGTCGGCTTCCTGATGTACTTCCAACTCGTCGGGCTGGCGCTGCTCGCCCAGCAACGCTACGGCCTGCACTCGCTGGGCGCCGGCCTGCTCGTCTCCGTCCTGGGGGTGGGCATCCTCATCTCGATGACCGCCTCTGGATCGGGGTCCGATCGCATCGGCGCACGGGTGATCGTCACCACTGCGGCGTCGACGGCCGCGCTGATCGCGACCGGGATCGCACTGGTCATGGTCTTGTCGGACCCACCGGTGGCGGTGGTGGCCGCCGGGGTGTTCGTGTTCGGTCTGTCATTCGGCGCGGTGGCCGCGCCGTCGTTCACCAGTGTCTACCGGACCGTTCCGGCCGAACGGATCGGCCACGCCACGCCGTCACTGTTCGTGACCGTCCAGCTCTGCGCCGCGGCGGGGGCGGCGACGGCCGCCGCGCTCGTCACCCGGATCGGTGCCACCGAGGCGGTCGCCGTGGGTTACGGACTGGGTGCCGTGCTGATGGGACTGGCGGCGTCGCTCGCCCGTCGTCTACCCGGACGTCGATGACCTCGATGTGCGGGTAGACGACCCGGGTCAGCGCTTCTTGGTCAGCCGGTCCTCGAAGTCGTGGACGAGGGCACGCCACGCCTCGGACTCGTTCTCGAACGGCGCGCTCGGTGCCAGCCGCTTGGGATCGGGATTGATCGCGTAGTCGACGAACCAGCCCAGCGGGGTGTTGGCCCCGAGTGCCTCGCTCACCGAGTCGTCGTCGGCGTAATCGGCTGCGTCGGTGAGCAATTCGACCGCCAGTTCGAGCTGGTTGCGGTCGATGCGGCGCGGCCCGTCGGCGATGTCCTCGGCCAGGCCGGGGAGCACGTAGACGTTGTCGTCGATGACGTCGAACTCCAGGGAGCCGTCGGTGGCGGCCACCTGGACCTCCTCGAAGGTCGACACCCGGGCCAGATCGTGCGAGGAGTCGTCGGACAGGAACTTCGCCAACGTCCGGGGCGAGCTGAAGACGAAGATCCTTCCGTCCGCACCGAGGAACACCGGGTCGTCGCCGAGGTAGCAGCGCAACGACAGGTACTCCCCGTCACCGGTCACGATCCGGATCGGGTCGATACCGACCGACGCCCAGAAATCGTCGTCGTCGAGATCGTCGTCCTCGTCGTCGGAGTCGTCCTCGGTCTCATCGGTGTCCTCGTCGTCCTCGGACTGCTCACCGACCAGGTCGAGGTCCTCCTCCGGCTCGTCCTCGTCCTCGGCCGACGCCGCGGCCTCGAGTTCGGCCTCGGCGGTGGTCACCGCGTCGGCGTCGGCGGTCGGGGTGCTGATCACGCCGTCGATGGCGTCGAGCACGTCGTCCCAGTGCTTGGCGATCAGGCGGCCGATCCGGACCCACAGGTCGGTGCCGTCGCGACCCTCGAAGTTGCGGGTACCGGTGGTGACCGCACCCAGGATCGGGTTGCCGTTGAAGAACTTGGTGATGACGGTCAGCTCGCACACCTCGCCGAGGATGCGCACGATCTCGAGGGCGTCCTCGAGCTCGGCGATGACCTCGGGCGAGGGATCCTCGGCGGCCAGCTCGGGCACGCCGACGAGGTCGTAGGTGCGTCGCTCGTCGGGGACGAGTTCGTCGGCCGCGAGGCTCTTGACCGTTTCCCACGCCGGATGCTCGGCGAGGTCGTTGTCGTCGTCGGTGCGGATGAACGCGACCAGTTCGGCGACCCCGGGGAAGACGTAGAGATCCTCGTCCAGGCCGAGGAATGCCTCCCACTCGTCGTCACCCTCGCGCCAGCGGGGGGCCCACAGGGTATAGGTGTTTCCGTCCGTGAGTCCGAGCTCGATGGGGACGATGTCTCCGGCCATGACGACACAGCCTACTGACCGAGACTGTGAACGGGGGTACTGGGCCCGCGACGATTCGGTGAACTGTTCGCCGACCCCTTCATCGCGGCCGGAAGAAGCCCTGGAAACCCTGGCCTGCGTTGGTCGTACGCAGGGTGGACACCTGCACCGGGTCGCCGGCCTCGGCAGAGTGTGCGCGGGGGTTCATCTCGATTCGTTAGTTCGGCAAAACAACAGGGACCCGGTCCCCACGCAAAGAGAAGCCCCCAAC
>NZ_JBSFRM010000023.1:0-48458 GCF_053589235.1 Gordonia sp. NPDC003376
TTCGTTGGGGATGATCTCACCCATCAACTTCGAGATCAGCTCACACGCAAGTCAGCAATCAAGCTAACCGTGTCCACTTTTTCGGGGGAACCCCAGTCGCTACGCTCCCCACCGGCTCAACCACCAAAAGCATTCCACCCATTTATGATTGAACAACCCACACCTATCGATGGTTGAGCAGGTCGTCCTCGCGAAGCGAGGCCGCCCGGCCGTCGAAACCTCTGCCACCCACGCCGGAACCCAACCACCTCCGAGGCGGTCACCTTGCCGAGCGCAGGCAACACAGGTCTCGACCGGGTATCCCGCACCGTCGACGCCGACGAACGTCACCAGTGTCCACCGAACGGGCGAATTCGACATCTCCGTAGTGCACCCAACGCCGGCTACCGCTACTTTCGCCGGGTGAAGCCGTTCTTTGTCATCGTGACGATGATGCTCATCACGCTGTCCTCCACCGTCGCCGCAGGTCTGGCGTGTGCCGCGCCGGCAGCCCCCTACTATGTTGCGCTGGGCGACTCCCGCGCCACGGGCAGCACCGCGGTGTCCTTCATCCCCGGCGACCACTGTGCCCGCACCGCCGATGGATACCCCGTCAAACTGGCAGCTGAGCTCGGCGTCTCGTTCCGCACAGTGGCCTGCAGCGGTGCGACGTCGGAACAGGTGCTCGACGGACAGCGGGTCCTCGGACTGAATCAGGCGCCTCCGCAGGTGGATGCGCTGTCGGCGGACACGAAGCTCATCACGATATCGGTAGGCGGCAACGACATCGGCTGGACCGGTCTGATCAGCCCCTGCTTCTCCTTCGTCGGCGACGCCCGGTGTCGGACGAACACCGGGATGGCCGCGCGGATCGACACCACCCTGGCCGCGTTGCCGGCCAGGATCGATCGGTTGCTCACCGAGGTCAACCGCCGCTCCCCCGATGCGCAGGTCATCGTCGTCGGTCACGGCGGCTACTTCGGTGCCAAGGGATGCTTTCCCGACGCCCCGATGAGCAGCGCCGATGCCGTCGTCGTGGCGGACTTCTTCGACCGGTTCAACGGGGTGCTGCACGATTCCGCCCACCGGGCCGGTGCCACCTACGTCGACATCGTCGGTCCGGCCCGGGGACACGATGCGTGTGCCGGCCGGAACAAGTGGTTCAACGGGTTGTGGCCGCATGGCAACGAGTCCACCCAGCATCCGACACGGCTGGGGTCGAAGGCGATGGCCGCCGAGATCCGCAAGGCCATCCGCTGACCTGCGGCCCGGTCAGCCGGCGCGAACCGACACTTCTTCCTGGGTGAACATGGTGGCACCACCGTCGGCGAAGTTGGCCACATCGGCTGCGGCCGCGCCCATCTCGGCTGACTGCAATCCGGCCTTCAACGCGTCGGCGTCGGCGAAGAACAGGTTGGCCACCGCGTAGTACGGTGGCGTCGATCCGTCGAGGGATGCCACTGGGCCCCAGGTGAATTCCTGCAGGCCGGGGATCGCGTTGGCCAGTGGGATGTGGACGCGCGCGTAGTACTCGTCGAATGCGGCGGGATCGGCGGGCTGTCCATAACAGACCGATACTCGGATCGTCATGCGGTGAACTCCTTCTGGTCTTTCGGGCGGTTGTCGACCAATCGTTGTGCCTTACCAGTCGACCGTTGCAGGCTACCGGGTTCGGCGATCTGGACGTCGACGTTCACCCCGATCCTGTCCTTGATGAGTGCACGGAGGGTGTCGGCGGCCGCACGATCCCCGGTGCGCGGGGTCTCGGGCCGGTACTCGACGCGGACGGTCAGGGTGTCCATGCGGCCCGGTCTGTCGAGCACACACTGGAATTGGGGTGCCAGGGCGGGAACGGTCAGGATCAGCTCCTCGATCTGGGTCGGGAACAGGTTGACGCCCCGCAGGATGATCATGTCGTCGCTGCGTCCGGTGATCTTCTCGATCCGTCGCATCGATCGCGCCGTCCCCGGCAGCAGACGCGTCAGATCGCGGGTGCGGTATCGGATGATGGGCATCGCCTCCTTCGTGAGCGAGGTGAAGACCAGCTCGCCTGGCAACCCGTCCGGCAGTACCTCACCGGTCATCGGATCGATGATCTCCGGGTAGAAATGATCCTCCCAGATGTGCAGCCCGTCCTTCGTTTCGACGCATTCCTGCGCGACCCCCGGACCCATCACCTCCGACAGCCCGTAGATGTCGACGGCGTCCATGCCGAACTGCTGCTCGAGTTCGTGACGCATCTTCTCGGTCCACGGTTCGGCTCCGAAGATGCCCGTGCGCAACGATGTGGCGGCCGGGTCGAGGCCCTTGGTGAGCATGGCGTCGAGAATGGTGAGCATGTACGACGGCGTCACCATGATCGCGTCGGGACGGAAGTCCTCGATCAGCTGGATCTGGCGTTCGGTCATACCCCCGGACATCGGGATCACGGTGCACCCGAGTCGTTCTGCGCCGTAGTGGGCACCGAGTCCCCCGGTGAACAACCCGTAGCCGTAGGCGACATGCACCTTGTCGCCCGGACGCACACCGCCCGCCCGCAGACTGCGTGCCACCAGGTCCGCCCAGTTGCCGAGGTCGTTGGCGGTGTAGCCCACCACGGTGGGATGTCCGGTGGTGCCCGACGACGCGTGGATCCGTGCCACCTGGTCCTGGGGGACGGCGAACATCCCGAACGGGTAGTTGGCCCGCAGGTCTGCCTTCCCGGTGAACGGGAACAGCGACAGATCGGCGAGTTCGGTCAGGTCGGACGGGTGTACGCCCCGTTCGTCGAAGGCCCGACGGTAGTGCTCGACGTTGTCATAGGCGTGCTGCAATGACCATCGCAGCCGCTGCAGTTGCAGGTCGGCGATCTGATCTCGTGAGGCGTATTCGATGTCGGCGGTGTCGGGAGCGCCGGCCGGGGTGGACAAGGTGCTGGTCATCGCTGAGCTCCAGTTCGGGTGGTCAGGCGTCGAAGTCGACGGTCACGGTGTCTGAGACGGGGAAGGCTTGACAGGTGAGGACGAAACCGGCGTCGACCTCGGATTCCTCGAGAGCGTAGTTGCGGCGCATGTCCACCTCGCCGCACGTCACCTTGGCACGACAGGTGCCACACACTCCGCCCTTGCACGCGAACGGCATGTCGGCGCGCAGTTGTTCACCGGCGTCGAGCAGCGTTTCGTCCTGGGGCAGGTCACCGGTGACGACCCTGCCGTCGAGCACGATGGTCACCGCGCTGGTGGGTCCGGTGACGCCGGGTTCGCGGTGACGTTCGACCGCCGGCGCCGCCCCCTCGACAAAGAACAGTTCGTGATGGATCCGGTCGGCGCCGATCCCGCACTCCCGCAGGGTCTGACGTGCGCCGTCGACCATCTCGAGCGGACCGCACAGCCAGGCGTGATCGATGTCGTCCACGGCGACGACGGATGCCAGGATCTCACCGAGCCGTTCCCGGTCGAGGCGTCCGCTGAACAGTTCCACATCCCGGGGTTCGCGGGAGAGCACATGGATGATCTCGATCCGAGATCGGAACTCGTCCTTGAGATCTGCGAGTTCCTCGGCGAACATCACCGACCGGGTACGTCGGTTGACGTAGATCAGGGTGACCGCGGCCGCCGGGTTGGCGAGCACCGACGATGCGATCGACAGGATCGGGGTGATGCCCGACCCGGCGGCGATCAGCAGGTGCCGGGCGGCGGTGCCCGGATCCGCGTGGAAGGCACCCGAGGGAGGTTGTACGTCGATCCGGTCCCCCGCCCGGACCTCGCGTACCAGCCACGTGGAGAACAATCCGCCGGCGACCTCGCGGACCCCGACCCTCGGCGACTCGCCGGCGGCCGCACAGATCGAATACGTCCGCCGGTGTTCGACACCGTCGATCTCGCGACGCAGCGTCAGCGACTGGCCCGGCCGGAAGACGAACTCGGCACGCAAGTCGTCGGGGACGTCGAACCGTACGGCGACCGCGTCGTCGCAGAGGGACTCGACGTCGGCGACGGTCAGCGTGTGGAACCGACGGGTGCGGGCATTCTCACGCACCGACTCACCGATCCTGGACCGGATGTCGGGGACGGGATCGGCAGCGGTGGGATCGGCGACGGTGGGATCGGCGACGGTGGGGCTGCTCATCGTCAGATCTCCTTCACATGGTCGAAGGGTTCCCCGCAGTCGATGCAACGATAGTGTGCCTTGCACAGGGTTGCGCCGAATTCCGAGATCAGTTCGGTTCGGCCGGAATCGCATTGGGGACACCGCACCGGTCGTGACCGGACGGTCAGGGTCAGCGGGACGGGGCCCGGGGCACGACGTGGTGCGGCACCCGGGGCCGAGTATCCGGCCTGCTGCAGTTTGCGTCGTCCGGCCTCGGAGATCCAGTCGGTCGACCATGCCGGGTGCAGTGCAGTGTGGATCTCCACCTGCAGGTGGCCGTGTCGGTTCAGGGCCGCGGTGATGTCGTCCCGGATCGTGGCCATCGCCGGGCACCCCGAGTAGGTCGGCGTGATCGTCACCCGTACTCCGCCGGACCCGTCGGGGTCGACGTCGACCGCCCGGATGATCCCGAGATCGTCGAGGGTGACCATCGGCATCTCCGGGTCGAGGACCGCTCCGACGATCTCTCGGGGGGCGATGGTTGTGGCGCAGTCCATCTCACCAGACCCCTTCCGGGTGGGCGCGGGCGACGGACTGCATCTCGGCGAGGATGTAGCCCATCTGCCCGGTGTGCAGTCCGGTCCGTCCGGCCCGGCCCGCCACCCTCCCGATCCGGGGTCCGGGAACGAGTTGGGTCTCGGCGGCAGACAACACCTGCGTGATCACGGCGTCGAACTCGGCGCGCAGGGTACTCGGATCGACCCCGACACCGGACCGGGCGAGGATGCGTTCTTCGGTGGTGGGGACGAACAGTTCGTCGACGTAGGGCCACACCGATGCCAGGGCAGCCGAGAGCCTGCGCCGGGATTCCGCAGTCCCGCAACCGAAGGTGACCACCCAGCGCGCCGCATAGTCGCGGTGATAGGTCAACTCCTTGACCCCCTTGCTCGCGACGGCGGCGAGGACGGGGTCCGCCGATGTCCGGAGGCGGTCGAACAGGGCCAGTCGCCAGGTGGCGAAGACCAGCAGTCGGACGATGCTCTGCGCGAAGTCGCCGTTGACGAGTTCGACGAGATGTACGTTGCGGAAGTCCGATTCGTCCCGGAAGTAGGCCAATGCGTCGTCGGCCGGGATCGGTGAGGTCGCCGAGATCACCGGTACCGTCGAATCGTCGGCCGCGGCGGCCCGCGCGAGCAGCAGCCGCGCCTGCCCGAGGAGATCGAGGCCGATGTTGGCCAGCGCCACCTCTTCTTCGAGTTCGGGTGCGTGGGCACACCATTGGGCCAGTCGCTGGGCACTGATCAGCGCATCGTCACCCAGCATCAGGCAGTAGGCACTCAGTGCGGCCGGGTCGACGTCGTTCGGCACCGAGGTGTCGACGCCGGCGAGTGGGTCGTCGAAGCCGGTTCCGAATGCCCACTGTCCATGGGTTTCCGGATCGTCGAGTCCCCCGTACGTGTGGTCCCCGGCGGTGTGGTCGGTGTGGTCGGTGTGGAGATGGTCATGTTCGGTCATCAGGTCACGCTCACATGTGGGGGACGGAATCGGGGATGTCGTAGAAGGTGGGGTGTCGGTACACCTTGTCGCCGCTCGGGGCGAAGAACGGGTCCTTCTCGGCAGGGCTGGTGGCGACGATGTCGTCGGAGCGGACCACCCAGATACTCACCCCTTCGTTGCGCCGGGTGTAGACGTCACGCGCATGCCGCAGGGCCATCGCGTCATCGGCCGCGTGCAGCGATCCGACGTGGACGTGGTTGAGTCCCCGCTTACCACGGATGAACACCTCGTACAGTGGCCATTCGGCCTGGATCCGGCTCATCGGACGTCTTCCCGTTCCCGGGCGGCACATGCGGTGGCGGCGTCCCGAACCCAGGCACCGTCCTCGTGGGCGGCACGTCGCACCGCGATGCGCTCGATGTTCGTGGCCCCGTTGCCCTTCACGACCTCCATGAACTCGCTCCAGTCGGGTTCGCCGAAGTCGTGGTGGCCGCGGTCGGCGTTCCACACCAGGTCGGGGTCGGGAAAGGTGACGCCGAGCGCCTCGGCCTGCGGAACACTCATGTCGACGAAGCGTTGGCGCAGTTCGTCGTTGGTGTGGCGTTTGATCCCCCACGCCATCGACTGCGCGGTGTTGGGTGAGGAGTCGTCGGGTGGGCCGAACATCATCAGCGCCGGCCACCACCATCGGTTCACCGACTCCTGGACCATCCGCCGCTGCGCGGGGGTGCCCCGCATCATCGTGATGAGCAACTCGTAGCCCTGACGCTGATGGAAGGACTCCTCCTTGCAGACCCGGATCATCGCCCGGGCATACGGACCGAACGAGGTGCGGCACAGCGGAACCTGATTGCAGATCGCGGCACCGTCGACCAGCCAGCCGATGGTGCCGACGTCGGCGAAGGTCGGGGTCGGATAGTTGAAGATCGAGGAGTACTTCTGGCGTCCGTCGATGAGTTTGCCGGTGAGGTCGGCCCGGTCGGCGCCCAGGGTCTCGGCGGCCGAGTACAGGTACAGGCCGTGACCGGCCTCGTCCTGGACCTTGGCCATCAGGATCGCCTTGCGGCGCAACGACGGGGCACGGGTCAACCAGTTCCCCTCGGGCTGCATCCCGATGATCTCCGAGTGCGCATGCTGTGCGATCTGACGGATCAGTGTGCTGCGGTAGCCGTCGGGCATCCAGTCGCGGGGTTCGATTCGTGCGCCGTCGGAGACGGTCTGGTCGAACTGTGCTGCCAGATCGTCGGATACGTTGGTGTCCATGAGATTCGAGGTGGACATCGAGCCTGCTTTCAATACCGAATAATCGGTCGGTAATAGTATGCGGGAAAGTGACCCGGGACACAAGGGCGCCTGCGCCCGTCCCGGGTCAGCTCCCGACGAACCGTGGGGTGGTCTTGGCGAGAAAGGCCGTGACCGCACCCTTGTGGTCAGCGGTGGCGCCCAGCCGCGACTGCGCCCTCGCCTCTCGTTCGAGGGTCTCGGCGAGCGTGGCGTCCGACGCCCGCAGGAGATCCTTGACCTCGACGAAGGCCGCGGTGGGGCCTGCGGCCAGGGTCTCGGCGATTCCCTGGGCCACGTCCTGCACGTCGGCGTCGTCGACGAGTCGATGCACCAGGCCCCAGTCGGCCGCCTGTGTTGCGGACACCTTGTCGCCCAACAGCATCAAACCGGATGCCCGGCTGGGGCCCAGGATGGCCACCAGGCCGCGACTCAGGCCCGAGTCGCTCGCCAGGGCGATACCGGTGAAGGCGGTCGCGAACGAGGTACGGGTACCCGCCACGCGGATGTCGGCGGTCAGCGCGATACCCCATCCGGCCCCCACACAAGCGCCCTGGATCGCCGCGATCACCGGGACGCGCAGAGCTTCGAGTGCTTCGACCAGCGGATTATAGTGCTGGGCAACAGTATCCATTGCGGTGGTCGCGTCGGCCTCGAGTGCGGTGACGTGGTCACCGAGATCCTGTCCAACGCAGAAGTTCTCGCCCTCGGCACGCAGCAGTACCGCCCGGACCGAGTCGTCCTCGGAGACGGCACGTACCGCCCGCAGGAATGCGGTCTTGGTGGTCAGATCGAGCGCGTTGTGTGCGGCGGGGCGGTCGATGGTGATCGTCGCCAGGGCGCCGCTCACCTCCATGGTCACGGTCATCGTCGGTCATCCTCCCAGTCGTAGAATCCGCGTCCGGACTTGCGCGGCGAGCTCACCGCGGACGACTCTGTCGCGCAGGAGTTCCGGTGCGGCGAATCGGTCACCCAAGGTGTCGGCGAGACGGTCGGCGACGGCCGGCCGCACATCCGGACCGACCCGGTCGGTGGAGCGTATCGGACCCGTCGGATGCCGGTGGCCGAGTTCCATGGCGCGGCCGACGCCGCCACCCAGCGGCGTACGCGTTCCGGGCCCTCGGCGAGCGTCACCGATGCGCCGAGGCCCGCGAAGACCTGCGCGATCCCCCACCCATCCGTCCACCTCCGATCACGCCGACCTGGGCGGGGGTTGTCGCTCATCGTTTCCTCTCCAGACATGCGGTCATCCGTTCGTGCTCGCCCTCGGACCCGGAGCGCACCGCCTGCGCGTGTCGTCGGCCCACGCGTGCGCGTCGTGGGCGCGTCGACGTGGGGTCTTCGTCGGCCGCAGTGCCAGCCGTGATTCCTCGGGGTGTACGAACAATTAATAACCGAACCTTCGGTCGGTATCAAGACCCCGTCGACGCTGTGCCCCATTCCGCACCCCCACGAGTGGAAGGATGGCGACATGAGCACCAGACCCGTCACGCGCCGTACCGGCAAACCCGGTCGCCCGGGATACGACCTCGACTCGCTGCTCGCGGTGGCGGTGAAGGTGTTCAACGAGAAGGGCTACGACGGGACGTCGATGGACGTTCTCGCCGACCGACTCGGCCTCAGCAAGTCCTCGATCTACCACCACGTATCCGGGAAACAAGAACTGCTCGAGCTCGCACTGAACCGCGCCCTCAACGCGCTGTTCGCGGCCACCACCGAGTCCCCGAGTACCGAGGGTCCGTATATCGATCGGCTGAAGTACCTGGTCAGACGCAGTGTAGAGATCCTGATCGCCGAGCTGCCGTACGTCACCCTGCTACTTCGGGTCCGCGGCAACAGCGCCGTCGAACGCCGCGCCCTGGCCCGCCGGCGCGAATTCGACGCATTCGTCACCGACCTCGTCGAACAGGCCGCGCAGGAGGGCGACCTCGACCCCGACATCGATCCGGCCCTCGTCGCCCGCCTGCTGTTCGGCACCGTCAACTCGCTCATCGAGTGGTACCGGCCGCGTGCCGGCGCCGACGCCGACACCATCGCCGACGCGATAGTCCGGATGAGCTTCGAGGGGTTGGGCCGCACCACCCCCTGACGAACGCCCTTGACATCCACCGCCGTCCGGCCCATCGTAATTACCGACCGAATGGACGGTGGATGGAGTCGGATGTGAGCACTCTGCTCGAGAGTTACACGCAAGGCCGCTGGTGTGGCGCAACCGATCGGGGTGTGCCCGTGCACAGCGCGGTCGACGGCTCGGAGGTGGCCCGGATCTCGGCCACCGGACTCGACCGGGCGGCGATGGTGACCTACGCACGCGAAGTCGGTGGACCGGCACTGGCCGCGCTGACCTTCCACGAGCGCGCCGCCCTGCTCAAGCAGCTCGCGCTCACCCTCATGGCCGGCAAGGACGAGTTCCATGCACTGTCCCGGCACACCGGTGCCACCACACGCGACTCGGCCATCGACATCGACGGCGGCTTCGGCACCCTGCTGAGCTATGCGAGCAAGGCTCGCCGGGAACTGCCGAACGACACCGTCCACCTCGATGGTGCTGTCGAAGTACTGGGTAGGCACGGCACATTCGTCGCACGGCACATCCACACCTCGCGACGTGGGGTCGCGGTGCAGATCAACGCCTTCAACTTCCCCGTGTGGGGATTTCTCGAGAAGCTCGCCCCGGCCTTCATCGCAGGCGTGCCGTCGATCGTCAAACCCGCGAGCACCACCGCCTACCTCACCGAACTCGTCTTCCGTCGGATCATCGAATCCGGTGTGCTGCCAGAAGGTTCGGTGCAACTGTTGTGCGGGAGCGCAGGCGATCTCCTCGATCATCTCGACGGCCAGGACTCGGTGGCGTTCACCGGGTCGGCGGGTACCGCGGCGATCCTGCGCGCCCACCCACAGGTGGTCTCCGCCGCGGTGCACTTCACCGCCGAGGCGGACTCGCTCAACGCTTCGATCCTCGGTCCCGACGTCGCTCCCGCCGATCCCGAATTCGACTTGTACGTCGAGCAACTCGTGACGGAGATGACCACCAAGGCCGGACAGAAGTGCACTGCCATCCGACGCGCACTGGTGCCTGCCTCCCTCGTCGATGCGGTCGTGGCGTCCGCATCCGAACGACTGGCGGAGGTGGTGGTGGGCGACCCGGCGGATCCCCACGTCCGGATGGGTGCGCTCGCGGGACTCGAGCAGCGCGACGAGGTCCTGACCTCGCTTCGTGGACTGACCAAGTCGGCCGAGATCGTCTTCGGCGATCCCGAGCACGTCGACGTCGTCGGCGCCGATCCCGCACGCGGCGCGTTCCTCTCACCGATCCTGTTGCGTGCCACCGACAAGAACGCACCCGAGCCCCACGACATCGAGGCATTCGGCCCGGTGGCAACGGTCATCGGCTACACCGGCGCCGACGACGCGGTCGACCTCGCCGCACGCGGCAAGGGCAGCCTGGTGGCGTCCCTGGTGACCAGGGACTCGGTTCTCGCCGGACAGATCGTCCGCGGACTGGCCGCCTACCACGGTCGTGTGCTGGTGCTGAACGCCGAGAATGCCCGGGAATCCACCGGTCACGGCTCTCCGCTACCGGTCCTGGTGCACGGCGGTCCCGGTCGTGCCGGCGGCGGTGAGGAGCTCGGTGGCATCCGCGGCATCCTGCATCATATGCAGCGCACCGCGGTCCAGGGCACCCCGAATGTGCTCACCGCGGTCGGCCGCCAGTGGGTGACCGGTGCCGACCGCGCCGAATCCGAGATCCACCCGTTCCGAAAGGATCTGGGAGCGTTGCGCCTCGGCGACACCATCGTCGGCGGGCACCGGCACGTCACCCGCGCCGACATCGACCACTTCGCGGAGTTCACCGGCGACACCTTCTACGCGCACACCGATCCCGAGGCCGCCGCGGCCAATCCACTGTTCGGCGGGATCGTCGCGCACGGATACCTGGTGGTGTCGTTGGCGGCCGGACTGTTCGTCGATCCCGCGCCGGGGCCAGTGCTCGCCAACTTCGGTGTCGACGGCCTCCGCTTCCTGACCCCGGTGAAGGCCGACGACACTCTCACCGTCACCCTGACCGCAAAGCAGATCACCCCGAGGCAGAGTGCCGACTATGGCGAGGTGAGGTGGGATGCCGTGGTGTCCAACCAGAACGGTGACCCGGTCGCCACCTACGACGTCCTGACCCTGGTGGCCAAGCCGGAACTGGACTGACCCATGTCAGCCTCCGATTCCCCGGTTGTCACCGACCATCCGATCGCCCGCCGTATGTTCGACGCCGACGTCGCATCACACTCGTCGGGGATCGTGCTCGAAGAGCTCGGTCCGGGCAGTTCGCGAATGTCCATGCAGATCAACGCAACCATGGTCAACGGTCATGGGATGACACACGGTGGCTTCGTGTTCCTCCTCGCCGACACCGCATTCGCGATGGCCTGCAACAGCGGTTCGGATGCCGCGGTCGCCGCACGGGCCGACATCCGCTTCCTTCGTCCGACCCGCCTCGGCGACACGCTCGTCGCCGAGGCCATCGAGCGGGAACGATTCGGCCGCAACGGTATCTACGACGTCACGGTGCGGTGTGGCGACCATGTGGTGGCCGAGTTCCGCGGCGACAGTCGCACCATCGCGCCTGCCGCCGGTTGATTCCACCCCTCCGCCGGATCGAGCCCGACACAATCGGACCATCACACCCCAGTCGATGGTCCGGCCGACGCGGACACAATCCATCGCCGGCCACAGAGGTTTCGACGACCGGGCGACCTCGCTACGCGAGGACGACCTGCTCAACCACCCAAGAACTCCGCGCCCTCCGCCGGATCGAGCCCGACAGCCGGACGACCTGTCAACCACCAGTACGTTCCGCTCCCTCCGCCGGATCGAGCCCGACACAGTCGGACCATCACACCGCAGTCGATGGTTGAGCCGACGCGGAGCGCAGCGACAAGTCGAGTCGAAACCCCCGCCGGCCGAACCCGGAACGCAACCACCACCCGATGCGGGCACGTACCATCGCAAGATGCCGAGGGTCTCGACAGCACAGTTGACCTCGCCATGGCGAGGTCACGTCCAGGCGTGATCCTTCGTCGCACCGCCGAAGGCCCGGACCACCTCTCTGGCGGCCCGAACCATCGGCGAGGAGTCATTCGACCGCGAGCACAGGCACAGTGACGAGGGCTCGACGTCGGACACCTGGACGAAGACCACCTCGGGGTGGACGTGGGCGGACGGAACGAACTCGCCGGTGATCGAGATCCCGTTCCCGTCGGCGACCACCTCCAGCAACTCGCTCATGGTGTGAACCGACGGGCCGTAGACCACCGGCCGCCCGCTCGGCCGGGGATCGCACGCCCACCATCGGACCCACACCGCGTCGGCCGCGTCGTCGGTGACGTGCACCTCTCCGTCCAGATCCGCCAGCATCACCGAGTCCCGTTGGGCCAACGGGTGTTCCACCGGCAAAGCAACCACTCGACCCTCGCGACACAGCAGATCGAACCGGAGACCTTCCGGATCGGCGACCGGCGGCCGCATCAACGAAACGTCGACCACACCCTTCTGAACCGCGAATGCCTGTTTGTCCCAGGCGAGTTCGACAAGGTCGATCTCGCATTCGGGATGCCGGTCACGCAACTGGGCGAGGAGACGGCGTGCTTGCGGGGTCATGGACGCGGTCATGAATCCGATCCGCAATCGCGCAGATTCGTCTCGCACCGCCTCCACCGCACGCGTCGCCGACTGCAACAACACGCGCGCCTCGGCGAGTAGCCGATCTCCGGCCCGTGTCGGGCGCAACGGATGCGCCGAGCGATCCAGAAGCTCGGTACCCAGCCGCCTCTCGAGTTTGCGGATCTGCTGCGACAGCGCCGGCGCGCTGATGTACAGCGCGTCTGCCGCGCGACCCAGGTGCCCCTCGTCGACGACGGCGACGAAGTAGTGGACTTGTCGCAGATTCAGATCGATGGCCGATGCCATTTCGGATGCCACGGGTGGTGCACTCCTTCTACCTGGCAGGTTAAGCATCAGGCTAACAGATCGACTTCGGGAATGTAATGGACATCACAGTCGGTGTGCGAGAAGGTTGTGATGCGCGACCGGCAGCCCCGGCGCCGATCCGAAAACCGATGCAGTGCAAAGCATCAACTCAATCGACACGGTCCGGCACGCCTCTCACGACGGCGGCCGGCCTGGTCGTCGAGATCCACCGTCTTCTGGGAGAACAATCAATGACGAACGTATCGACCCCTCCGCAGCGCGCCCTGGTCACCGGTGCGGCCTCCGGGATCGGCAAGGCCATCGCGACCGAGGTCATCGCGCAGGGCGGTCGGGTCCTGGCCCTCGATCTCGATGCCGAGGGAATGGCGCTCGGCGCCAAGGAATTCGGTGACGCCTACGTGCCCTTCGCCGGCAGCGTGACCGATCCGGGAGAGGTCGAGGAGGCGGTGGCCCACGCGGAGGTCCAGCTCGAGGGGCCGCTGGACAGCCTGTTCAACGTCGCGGGCGCCCTGCGACCGGCACCGATCGTCGACCTCGCGGTCGAGGACTGGGACTTCACCATCGACGTCGTGTTGCGTGGGGTCTTCCTGTGCACCAAGTACGCCGCCAGGTCGATGATCGCAGGCGGCAAGGGGCGGGGCGATCGTCAACATCGCGTCGGTCAACGCCCACATGCCGCTGTACGCCGGCAGTGCCTATGCGGCAGGCAAAGCCGGTGTCGAGATGTTCAGCAAGAACGCCGCGCTCGAACTCGCCCGCCACGACATCCGGGTGAACACCGTGCTTCCCGGCCTCGTCGACACCCCGATGGCCGGCTTCATCATCCAGAACGACGGCATCATGGGCGAGTTCAACGAGAACGCCGTGATCAAGCGTCCGGCGAATCCCTCGGAGCTCGCCAAACCCTCGGTGTTCCTTGCCAGTTCGGCCGCGAGCTACATCACCGGAACCAGCCTCGTCGTGGACGGTGGCTACGAGATCGGCGGATACCCCGACCTCAGTCGCTACCTCTGAACCACCTTTCCCGTCAGCCCATCCGGCGCCGGACAGCGATCCGCCGCCACCGCACCACCAGGAGAATCCATGACCACCATCGCTTCCACCGAACAGTCCGCCGCGCCGCAGACCCCCTACGAGCATGAGCTGGTGCACATGTTCGACGACATCGACACCTTGATCGAGCAGGAGAAGAATCCCACCCATCGGCGCATCCTGGTCAATTACCGCCGCCACGGGCTCCTCGAGGTGTCCGGCCGGTATGACGAGCTGCTCGCCGAGAACATGACCGTCCGACACCCGCACTACCGCCTGTTCGAGGGAGGCCAGGGGGTGATCCTCGACGGGATGGAGCAGGTCCACGAGTTCTACCGGACCCTCGCCGACATCGACATGCTCGTCATGTGGACCGGACGCCAGAAGATGGCCGTCGCCGACTGGGGGTTTGCCGGGGAGGCCGAGTTCAACCAGTTCGTCCCCGGAAAGATGCTTGGCGACAATGTGTTCGCCTCGATCGGGGACGATGCCGCCGAGAGTGCTTACGACCCGGATGCCTACTACCTCGTCCGGCGGACGCTGGCATTCGTCTGGCCCTACGACGAGGACGTGCGGATGATCGGTGAGCACGTCTACGAGGACAGCTCCTCCAAGCAGATCACCAAGGTGGACAAGGCCGATGTGATCACGGGCACCCGCGCCGCCGAGCTCCTGGCGCCGCTGATCGACAAGTACTCCCTGGAAGGCTGAGTCCCCGAACGGAATCGGCGCCTCGGAGCGGGTGGAAGCGGATGCCCCATCCGATCCGCGCTCCGAGGTGCCGTTCCGGTTCCGCCGCAGTCCATCACGCCCTCGGACGGACCACCCGCCGGCTCTGTCGGGCGGTCGCGAGCAGTAGCCCGTGCCGATCTCGGACCTCGGTGTCGTCGACGGCCCAGCCGCCGATCGACGACGTGTTGGCGGTGTGCACGAGGACGCGGGTGGTGTCGACATCACGCAGGTCGGCGGTGATGGTCATCGACAGGGTGACGGTCGGAATGGCCACGGGCGCGGTCAGTGTGGGGAACAGCCCGGGTGGCGGGGCGTCCACGAAGATCGCGAGACTCGCCGCGTCCACGGGCAGTTCGGGAATGGTGGACAACCACATCCGCATCCACGCCTCGTCCGATCCGGTGATCGGGAGCGGGCCGTCGGTGGGACGCACATCGAGATGCTGCCCCATCGGGAGCAGATCCGGTGGGACCAGGAATCGGTCACAGTCCTCTGCGTTGCGAACTGTCAACGGTGTCGACGGAATCCGGTCGTCGGGATGGGGGTCACCCAGGTGGCCGAGGGTCACCGACGCTCGTGCGACCAGATGGTCACCCTGGGTGACGTCGACGTCGGCGATCGTGGTGCGGCGTCCGAGCGGGTGGATCCGCGGTCGCAGCACCAGGTCGCCGTCGTCGGGTCGGCCGAGAAACCTGATCTCGACGGTACGCACGGCCACCTCGGGCAGTTCGCGCTGCGCGACCTCGGTGGCCAACGCCGTGATCACTCCTCCGTGCGGACCCGTCCAGCTGCGCCAGGTCGGGTCGACGTGGGCATGCCAGGTGCCGTCACCGTTCGGTATGAGCGCGAACACATCGGAGAGCGAACGGGTGAGTTGCTTCATAGAACCCAACCTAGATCAGGCGGGTTTCTTCATGCAACCCTCGAACTACCGTGCAGAGCGTGACACGGGCCTCGGATCGAACCCGTGCGCGCCGGGCCCCATGTGCGGCAACAGTGCCGACCGTTCCAGCGGTTCACCACAGGACGAACACGTCGGGGCCACCTCCACCTCCTGACCGCAGCCACCGTGGATGAGCACCACCGGCGCGCCGTCGGGCGCGGCCCACCGATCACCCCACTGTCGCAGTGCCGCGATGACGAGCCAGAGATCCTTGCCCTTGTCGGTCAGCCGGTAGTCGTAGCGAACCGGCTTGTCCTGATAGGGCACTTTGTCCATCACGCCGTGTTCGACGAGAGTGTCGAGACGCTGGGTCAACACATTTCGGGCGATACCGAGACGATCCTGGAACTCGTCGAACCGGGTCACCCCGAACAGGGCGTCGCGGACGATGAGCAATGTCCACCACTCGCCCACCACCTCCAGCGTCTGGGCGACCGAGCAGTGCATATCGGTGAAGCTGGCTCTGCGCACGCGTCCAGAGTACCCGGGTTGCTTGAAGCAACTCAACGTGGTGTCATGAGTTTTATGACGCAACTCAGCAGGTCTCTCGCCGGCCCCGACCACCAATCCGTCACGTCGCCGTCGGCGGATGCCCCACACGGGCGATGGTGGGCCCTCGCCGTGGTGTGCATCGGCACGATGATGGCGTTCGTCAACGTGTCGTCCACCGTCGGCGCACTGGCCACCATCCAGGCCGATCTGCACGCCACCGCGACCGCAGCGGTGTGGATCACCAGCGCCTACAGCCTCGTGGTCGCGAGCCTGGTGCTCTGTGCCGGCACCCTGGGCGACCTCATCGGACGCCGACGCGTCTTCATCACCGGTGCAGCGACTTTCGCGGCCGGAAGTGCTCTGGCCTGCCTCTCCGCAGGCACCGGCCTGTTGATCACCGCACAGGCCGTGATGGGTGTCGGCGGCGCGATGCTCCTACCGACCGGTCTGGCGATCGTCAGCCACACCTTCGCCGATCCGCGGCAGCGCACCGAGGCGATCAGCATCTGGGCCGGCAGTTCCGGCCTCGGACTCGCCGTGGGCCCGCTGGGCGCCGGACTCCTCCTCGCCCACTTCTCCTGGCATTCGGTCTATCTCATCAACGTCGTCCTGGGAGCGTTCGCCCTCGTCGGTGCACTGGCCTTGGTCGGCGAGAGCAAGCACCCCACACGCACGCTCGACCCGATCGGCGTCATCCTGGGCACTCTGACCGTCGCCGCGGTGACCTTTGCCGTGATCGAAGGCGGTCACCGCGGTTACACGGACGGTCTCATCGTCGGCGCCTACCTCGTCTTTGCCGGCGCGTTGGCCCTTTTCGTCATCCACGAGTGGCGCCACCACGATCCGATGCTCGACGTTCGGCTGTTCCGGTCGGCGTCGTTCAGCGCCGTGCAGGTCACCGCCGCGATCGCATTCCTCGGCTTCACCGGCACCGCACTGGTGATGGTCCTGTATCTGCAGCATGTGCAGGGGCTCACCGCACTGGGGGCGAGCATCCGTCTGCTCACCATGTTCGGACCATTCATCGTGGTCAGCGCGATCGCCGGGAAGCTGGTGCAGCGCACCGGATTCAAGGTGATGCTCACCGCAGGTCTGGTGGTCATGGGCACCGGCGTCCTCGCGCTCACGGCGTCACCGGCCGGCACGGGGTTCTCGGCGATCTGGCCGGGGTTGCTGCTCGCCGGGATCGGCGCGGGCCTGCTCGTCGCACCGACCACGGCCGCCGCGGTGATCAGCGTGCCGCCGGCCGAGGCAGGGATGGCCAGCGCCGCGGTCAACATGTTCCGGCAGGTGGGCAACGTCCTGGGGGCGAGCATTCTCGGGACCATCGTCACCAGTGCCTTCGCCTCCAATCTCGTCGACGACCTCACCGCAGCACACCTCCCCGGCCCGGTCGTCGACGCCGTGTCGACGGGTGCGGAGCGCGGCGAGACCTCCGCGGACGCACTGCCGAGCGGGATCGTCGGGCTGGTACACGACGCGGTGCAGCAGGCGTTCACGGATGCCTCCCACACCGCGCTCACCGTCGGGGCGATCATCCTGTTGGTGACCGCGCTCCCGGTGGCGGTCTTCGTCCGGCAGCGTCCGGTGTCGCCCACGGCCGCCTGATCTGCGCCGACAGCGCAACCCGGATCGTCGATAGCCGCCCCCGTGCCCGGGATGCCCGGTACGCTGCCCCTCGACACCGCGGGGCAGGCCGGACCGCGCCACCGGAACATCGGAGGATCAGTGCGTATCCGACGGATCTCCCCGGTCACCGCGGTGACCGCCCTGCTGTTGGGTTCGGCGGTGGTCGCCACCGCACCACCGGCACCTGCCGATCCGCCCGGGTCGACGGTGACCGGCACGGTGGCCACGGTGGGTACACCGCGGGTCTGGGATGTGCGGGCCTGGATCACCGGCGCGGCCAGGGGCACCGCACGGCCTGCCGGTACTGCGCTCACCTCGTCGGACGGCCGGTTCACCCTGCGGCCCACGGCGCGCCCCGGCTCCGGTGAGGCGTTCTACGTGACCGCCACTCCCGCTGGACAACCCGGATCGTTCCTCTCGCTCGCCTCGATCAGCCCGGAAGTACCGGGGCAGATCACCGTCAACGAGCGGACCACCGTGGCAGCCGGATACGGCATGGCGCAGTTCATCGGCGACGGCGATACCGGAGGGCGGGGTATCGGTGGGCCCGCTCCGGGTGTGCGCAACGCCGCGACGATGGCAGGCGATCTCGCCGATCCGGTCACCGGCCGGATCGGCAAGGTGCTGCGCAGTTCGCCCAACGGCACGCAGACCTCGACGATGGCCGCGTTCACCTCGCTGTCCGATGCGGTCGCGGCCTGTACCACGGCCACCGCCGGATGCGTGGCACTGCGTCGGGCCACCACCACGGCCACACACGGCCGGCCCGGCACCATCACGGCCGGGCTGGCGAACCTCGCGAAGAGCCCCTCGTCGAAGGTCGCCGAGGTGTTCGCGGTGTCGCTGCGCTCAGCACGCAGTCCCGGCGCACTCGTGGTCCCACCGGTGGCCTGGACGCTGGCGTTGAGATTCGACGGTGGTGGCGGATTGCTCTCCGGGCCCGGCAATTTCACCATCGACAAGCGGGGCGACATCTGGGTGAATGCGAACTACGAGTATGCGAGCGATCCGCGGACCCCGGTATGCGGCAGCAGATATCTCTTCCGGTTCTCCCCGAACGGCACGCTGGTGGGTGGCCGGCCGTTCACCGGTGGCGGACTCAGCGGGGCCGGCTACGGCATCACCCGGGACCACTCCGACAACATCTGGGTGAGCAACTTCGGGTTCGCCGCCCCCGAACCCGGGTGTCCGGCGGCAGATCAGCCGCCACACAACTCGATGTCGGAGTTCTCGCCCGACGGTGTGGCACTCTCCCCCACGACCGGTTTCACGCAGGGGCAGATCGACTGGCCCCAGGGCATGACCACCGACCGCACCGGTGCGGTCTGGACCACCAACTGCGGCAACAATTCCCTCACCGTCTACCCCGACGGCGACCCGAGTCGCGCCCGCAACGTCCCCGCCGGGGTGAAGCAGCCGTTCCACATCGTCGACAACGGACGCGCCCTGTTCGTCAGCGGTCTCGCCGACAGCAAGATCGCGATACTCGACCGGCAGGGACACCCGTTGCGCAGCCCGATCTCCGGGCCACAGGTGGACAATCCGCTCGGCCTGGCGACCGACCGGCACGGCAACGTGTGGATCGCCAACTCCGGGATCATCACGCTGCCGTGCCCCGACCGGCCCACCGGAACCGCATCGCTCGGTTCGGTCGCGGCACTGACCCCCACCGGACAGACCCTGGCCGGTCCACTACGCGGCGGCGGCATCACCGTCCCGTGGGGCATCACCACCGACGGCGACGGCAACGTGTGGGTGGGCAACTTCGTCGGTCAGCGCATGTCGAAGTTCTGTGGCGCCGACCCGTCCACCTGCCCGCCGGGGAGCCGGACCGGTGATGCGATCTCGCCGGACGGACTCGGCTATTTCTTCGACGGGCTGACCCGCAGCACCGGGATCATCGTCGATCCCTCCGGCAATGTATGGGTCACCAACAACTGGAAAGAGGTCCCGCTGCAGACCAATCCGGGCGGCCTGCAGATCGTCGCCTTTGTCGGGGCCGCGGCACCGGTCGCGGTCGGCTGAGCCATCGCCCGTCTGCCGGCGGGTCGGGTCATCGTCACGGGACCGGCGCCGGATCGGTCACCGCCCGGACTCCGGCGGATCGTCACCGAACCGTCCGTGTCGCCCGGCACCGCCGACGAAGCGGGCCGCGCCCGCGGCACCTTCCCGGGCGACGACCGGCACGCCGGCCACCCCCTCGGCGCGAAGGGCGTCGGCGACGGGCATGTCGAGACCGGCATGGGCCGATGCCCTGTCGGTGAGTAGACAGTCGAAGGGAAAGGCCACCAGTTGCTCGGCGAGTTCGGTTGCCGCCGAGAGTGATTCACCGGATTCGACGACCCGGTTGGCGAGTCCGAAGGCCAGTGCCTCGTCGGCGTCGACGGGACGGCCGGTCAGGATAAGGTCCAACGCTCGCCCCAGCCCGATGATCCGCGGCAGGCGGACCGTCCCGCCGTCGATGAGGGGCACGCCCCATCGTCGACAGAACACCCCGAGCACCGCATCGCGTTCCAGGATCCGCAGATCGGCGAGGAGGGCCAGTTCGAGTCCACCCGCCACGGCGTGACCGGCGATGGCGGCGATCAGCGGTTTGGACAGCGCCATGCGGGTGGGACCCATCGGGCCGGCACCCCCGCCCTCCGGGTCGAGATCGTTGCGCCGTTCAGGATCGCCCACCGAGGTGAGATCGGCTCCGGCACAGAAGGTTCCGTCGGCTCCAGTGAGGATGGCGACCTTGGCGCCGGCATCGTCCTCGAATCGTCGGAAGGCGTTGCGCAGCGCATGGGCGGTGGGACCGTCGACGCTGTTGCGGACGTGCGGGCGGTTGATCGTGATGGTCACGATCGGACCGGAGCTCTCGTACAGTACGGATTCGCCCATGCCCCGTTGTAGCACTCGTTCGACGCCGATGATCGCCACTCGATGGACCCCGAGAAGGCGCACCGCACCGCGTGCCGAGTGGACTCCGTTCGGCCCCGCGGTGCACCGTCCTCCTCAGGCGTGTTCGTTCAATCGCGGCGGCGCCGAACGATAGGTGACCGGGGTCGCCGAGAGCCGAATCGGATTGGCCACCTGCCGAAGTGGCTCGTCCCGGTTCGGGTCGTCGATCTCCACCACCGGGGACAGACCGAGCCGTTCGGCGAGGGCGATCGCATCGGCGATGTCGTTCAGCGGCCCGCACGGGACCCGCCGCTCGGTGAGCCGGGTGAACCAGCCGTCGGCGGAATCGGCGGCGAGGAGCTCGTTGATGGTCGCCACCAGCACTTCCCGGTGTGCGACACGGTCGGTGTTCGTCGCGAACCGCGGGTCGGTGGCCAGCTCCGGCCGGCCGAGGACATCGACGAGCGCGGCGAACTGCCGGTCGTTGCCGACCGCGAGGACCAGCGGCCGATCCGACGCCGCGAACACCTCATAGGGTGCGATACTCGGATGCCGGTTGCCCATCGCGTGCGGGACCACACCGGCCGCGACGTATCCCGACGACTGGTTGACCAACGCCGACAGCAGCGACGACAGCAGGTTGACCTCGACCCGTTGCCCCTCACCGGTGCGGTCCCGATGCCGCAGCGCCGACAGGATACCCACGGCCGCATGCAATCCCGTGATCACATCGACCATGGCGACACCGACCTTGGTGGGTGTGTCGCGATCCGGACCGGTGATGCTCATCAGGCCGCCGACGGCCTGGATGAGCAGGTCGTAGCCGGGCAGCAGGTTGTTGCCGCCGAATCCGGTGACCGAGCAGTACACGATGCCCGGGTTGAGCTGGGTCACGGCGTCGTGGCCGAGACCGAGGCGATCGAGGGTTCCGGGCAGGAAGTTCTCCACCATCACGTCGGCCCGGGCCGCGAGTTCCCTTGCGGCGGCGAGCCCGTCGGGATCGGCGAGGTCGAGTGCCACCGACGACTTGTTGCGGTTGACGCCCAGGAAGTACGACGACTGGTCACCCACCCACGGCGGCCCCCAGGTGCGGGTGTCGTCGCCGGTCCCTGGACGTTCCACCTTGATCACCTCGGCGCCGAGGTCGGCGAGCAGCATCGTGGCATATGGACCCGCGAGCACACGACCGAAGTCGGCGATCACCAGTCCATCGAGAGCGCCGTCGGTCACCGGAATGCGCCCGACCCGGTCAGCGCCTTGCCGATGGTCAGCTGGTGCACCTCGGAGGTGCCCTCGTAGGTGAGTACGCTCTCCAGGTTGTTGGCGTGCCGGATCACCGGGTACTCCAAGGTGATCCCGTTGGCGCCCAAAATGGTTCGGCATTCACGTGCTATCGCGATGGCCTCGCGCACGTTGTTCAGCTTGCCGGTGCTGACCTGTTCGGGACGGATCGTCCCGAGGTCCTTGAGCCGGCCCAGGTGGTAGGCGAGCAGATGACCCTTGCCCACCTCGAGTGCCATGTCGGCGATCTTGGTCTGGGTGATCTGGTAGGCCGCCAGCGGCTTGTCGAAGACCTCACGCGACTGTGCGTACTCGATGGCGGTCTCGAGGCAGTCACGGGCGGCACCCATGGCACCGAAGATGATGCCGAAACGGGCCTCGCCGAGGCTGGTCAGCGGTCCGCGCAGGCCGGCGGCGTCGGGCAGCATCGCCGATGCGGGCAGGCGTACGTCCTCCAGGACGAGCTCGGAGGTCACCGAGGCGCGCAGGGACAGCTTCTTGGTGATCTTCGGGGCGGAGAATCCGGCGGTGTCGGTGGGGACGACGAAGCCGCGGATTCCGCGCGGGCTGTCCTCGAGGTCGGTCTGCGCCCAGACCACGGCGACGTCGGCGATGGAGCCGTTGGTGATCCACATCTTGGTGCCGTTGAGAATCCAGTCGTCACCGTCGCGCTTGGCGTTGGTGCGCATCCCGGCGGGGTTGGAGCCGAAGTCGGGTTCGGTCAGGCCGAAGCAGCCGATCGCGTCGCCGGCGGCCATGCGCGGCAGCCACTCGTTCTTCTGTTCCTCGCTGCCCCAGTGATGGATGGAGAACATCGCGAGGGAACCCTGCACCGAGACCAGACTGCGGATTCCGGAGTCGACGGCCTCGAGTTCCAGGCAGGCCAGGCCGTAGGCGGTGGCGCTGGTGCCGGGGCAGCCATAGCCCTCGAGGTGCATGCCGAGGGCGCCGAGCTGCCCGAGTTCCTTGGCGATCTCCCGGGCCGGGATGTCACCGGCCTCGAACCACTCGGCGATGTGCGGACGCAGCCGCTCCGCCCCGAATCTGCGGACCGTGTCGCGGATGGCGATCTCGTCCTCGTCGAGCAGGGAATCGAGGGCGAAGAGTTCACCGAGACTCTGGGTGGGCATGGGCTCCTCCTAGGTGGCGAGAACGTTTGCACGAACGTTTGCATCACGTAGGCTAGAGCCATCAGCGGGGTCCGGTCAACCTTCCCCGACGCCCAGGTCGGCCGACACGCCCGGCTCAGAGGGAGGATACGACTCACATGGGAACCGATCGGGCGCCGACGCTCAAGGAGATCGCCGAACGCGCCGGGGTCCACGTGTCCACCGCGTCGCGCGTCCTGCGGCAGCCCGAGCCCGCCGACGGCTGGTCGGAATCGGCACTGCGCGTTCGTCAGGCCGCCGCGGAACTCGGCTATCGACGCAACGTCTGGGCCGCCAGCCTGCGCACCCGCAAGACCACCACGCTCGGCGTCGTCATGCCGCGGCTGACCGACGGTGTCGTCGCGACCACGTATCAGGGCATCGAGGAGGCCGCGGCGCACGCCGGCTACTCGGTGCTGCTGTCGAGTCCGCCCGACGACGAGGACGCCCAGCGTGACGCCATCGACCTGCTGGCCGGCCGTCGGGTGGACGGACTGCTGCTGAGCGGATTGCATGCGCCGGCAAAGAGTTTCGTCGAGTCACTGACCGTGTCGGTGCCGATGGTCACCGTGACCCGGCACGCCGATGCCGGACTGCCGTTCGTCGGCGGCGATGACCACCACGGCGGCTATCTCGCGGCCCGGCATCTGCTCGACCGCGGCCATACCGATCTCGCGGTGATCTGCGGCCCCGCTCATGCGACGACGTCGACCGACCGGCTCGCCGGTTTCCGCTCCGCGCTCGACGCCGCCGGGGTGCCGCTGCGACCGGATCGGGTGGTGTCGTCGGCGTTCGAGGTGGACGGTGGGATCGAGGCCGGGCGCCGACTGCTCGATCGCCCGGACCGGCCGGATGCGGTCTTCACCGTCTCCGACACCATCGCGATCGGTGTCCTCGGCGTCGCGCGTGATCTCGGTCTGCGGATTCCCGACGACGTGGCCCTGATCGGCTACAACGACATCCCGATCGTCGCGCAGCTCCCGGTGCCGATGACCACCGTCCGTTCCCCTGCACGTCGGATCGGCGCGACCGCGGCACGGCGACTGCTCGATGTGGTGGCCGGACGCGACGCGGAGAGCACACGCCTGCCGGTCGAGTTGATGGTGCGCGCCACCACCTGAACCCCGATCACGGCAGATCTTCGCAATTCGGGGTCGGGAGGTGACCGAAGCCCGTCGATGACGGGGATGTCAGGGCTGGGCCGGGGCGACGACGTTGAACGTCACCGGTGCCGACTCCTTCTCGCCCATCTTGCCGATCGCCTGGTACGAGCCCGCGGGCACCGGCTGGCGCGGCGTCTTGCAGCCGGCGGTGCTGGTGGTACCCGACCAGGTGATCTCGTCCTTGACCTGCTGCTGCGGCTGCAGCACCTGGTTGTCGACGGTGTTGATCGGCGAACAGTCCCGCGCCGACCACAGGGTCCTCGTGCCGTCGAGGGTGCGGACGATGACGTTCTGGGCGGCCTTGCCCACATCCCGCGTGCATGCGGAGAGTCCGGCGTTGGTGGTCACGATGGTGAACACCGGCTGGCTGCCCGTGGTGTAGGTCGGCTTGTCGGTGTAGAGCACCACCGCGATGGACTGGTCGGTGCACAGCGGGACCGCGCCCTCGGCCGGGGTGGCCCCGGGGGCCGCGACCGGGGTCGACGACCCGGTCGGGGTGCTGGACTCGGGTCCGGCGGTGCCGGCGTCTCCACCGCCACCGCCGAGGCCGCCGCCGGACGGGGCCTGCGACGGATCCACCGAGGCATTCGGGGTGGCCGTCGACGGCGTCGCGGTGGGACTCGACGACGCCGTGCTGGCCGCGTTCTGGGTGCTGTCGCCACCGCCGGTCTGGGTCCACACGATCAGACCGATCACCAGGGCCACGACGGCGACCACCACTCCACCGGCGACGATGCGTCGTCGCCAGTAGATCTCTGATGGGAGCGGGCCCTGCGGTTCGATCACGGCCCCCACGCTATCGGCCGCATCGGCAGGGTCGGGCGACCGTCATCGGCGTGTCGCCACTTCGGTACGGCGATCGTGCGCTATCGGCCTCCGGGTACGCGCGGTGCGATCAGGCCGACTCGGCGTCGGACGCCGCCCCCGGCCGCGCCTCGGTGGTGGATGCCAGTGCCGGCAGCGCGGTACTGCCGATGTCGCCGTAGACGCCCTGCAGCTGCACCGCACCCTCGCTGAGCCGATAGGTGAGGCCGACGATCGCGAGCTTCCCGTCGAGCACACGGTCGGCGATGATCCGGCTGCGCTGCATGATCAGCTGACCGGTCTCGACGACGTGCCTGGCCTCGAACTCGTCGACCCGGGTGAGCCCCTCACTGCGGCCGGCGAGGATGCTCGGGGTGACACGTTCCACGACGTCACGGATGTATCCACCGGGGATCTGCAGGTCGTCGAGGGCCTCGAGGGTGGCCTTGACCGCGCCACAGCTGTCGTGTCCGAGGATCGCGATCAGCGGCACCTCGAGGACCTCGGCGGCGTACTCGAGCGAGCCGAGCACCGCGGAATCGAGGACATGGCCGGCGGTCCGGACGACGAACATGTCGCCGAGACCCTGGTCGAAGATGATCTCCGCGGCCAGGCGGGAATCGCCGCATCCGAACAGCACGACGTGGGGATTCTGCCCCCCGACGAGCCTGTTCCGGTCCTCGATACCCTGGCTGGGATGCTTCGCTTCACCGGCGACGAATCGCTTGTTGCCTTCCACGAGAACCTGCCACGCACGCTTCGGGGTCATATTCGCCATGCCATCCATTTTGCCATTCTCCGCAATCGTCGGTTGGTTCGACGTCCACGAACGCGATCTGCCCTGGCGAGAACCAGGGCTGAGTGGTTGGCACATCCTGATCAGCGAGATCATGCTGCAGCAGACCCCGGTGGCCCGGGTCGTCGGCCCCTGGCAGGAGTGGACACAGCGCTGGCCCGCACCGTCGGCGATGGCCGCGTCGAGCCAGGCCGACGTACTGCGGGCCTGGGGAAAGCTGGGCTATCCGCGCCGTGCGCTGCGACTGCACGAGTGCGCCCGTGTCCTGGCGACCGAGCACGACGACCGGGTCCCCGAGGACGTCGCGACCATGCTGACACTGCCCGGAGTGGGCGATTACACCGCACGCGCCGTCGCATGTTTCGCCTACGGGCAGGCGGTCCCCGTGGTCGACACCAATGTGCGCCGGGTGATCGCCCGTGCGGTGCACGGTCGGGCCGAGCCCGGCAACCCCAGCAAGCGTGATCTGGCCGAGACCGACGCGATCCTGCCGCGGACACGCCGGGGTGCGTACGCCCGCGACACGCCGCGATTCTCCGCGGCGCTGATGGAACTCGGCGCGCTCGTCTGTACTGCGCGCAACCCCGACTGCGATCGATGCCCGGTCCCCGAGTGCGCCTGGGTGGCACGCGGCCGACCGGCACACACCGGGCCGCGCCGGGCCGCGCAGAAGTTCGCGGGGACCGACCGCCAGGTTCGGGGGCTGCTCCTGGATGTGTTGCGCGGCAGCAAGATCCCCGTCGAGAAGGCTCGGCTCGAGGAGGCCTGGACCACCGATCCACCGCAGCGCTCGCGGGCGCTCGACTCGCTGCTGACCGACGGCCTGGTGGAGATCACCGCCGACGGCAGGTTCTGTCTCGCCGGGGAATCGGGGGCCTGACCGCCTACTCGATCGGCGGGCCGTTCGCGCGCCACGTACGGCGGACGCTCTACACGGTCTTCTCCGGAGTATGTTCGGCTTGCTACCTTGACCGCCATGAGCGAGCCCCCTAATCAGAATCCCAACTTCTCTAAGGGACCCGACGATCCGTCCCAGCAGCCGGGTGCCGGCGGTGCCGATCCGTACGGCCAGACCCAGTATGGGCAACCGCAATACGGGCAACCCCCCGCCGGCGGCCAGTACCAGCCGCCGCAGACCCCACCGCCTTACGGCACCCCCACAGGTGGCGAACAGCCCCCGTCCTACGGCACTCCGCCCACGTACGGCACCCCCGGCGGCCAGCAGCCCCCGTCCTACGGCACTCCTCCGCCCGGAGCCACCCCGCCGCCCTACGGCAGCACTCCCGGCTACGGCAGCAACCCGGGTTACGGCAGCACTCCCGGTTACGGGGCCACCCCCGGATACGGTGCGCCTGCGGCCGGCGCCCCCTATGGTGGGGCTCCCGGTGCACCGCAGAACGTCAACATCGGTGAGGCGCTGAGCTGGGCGTGGGCCCAGTTCAAGGCCAACCCGGGACCGATGATCGTGCCCGGACTCCTGGTGCTGGTCGTTGCGGCCATCGCCACGGCGCTCTACTTCGTCGTCGCCGCGCTGTCGAGCACGACCACCACGCAGACCGCCGACTACGGCAACGGATACAGCTACAGCTACGAGGTCTCCTCGTTCAGCGTCGGCGGCTTCATCATCGGCATCCTGATCTACATCGTCATGGCGATCGTGCTGATCTACCTGCAGGTGTCGATGACCACCGGCGCCCTGCGCGTCGCCAACGGCGAACCGGTCACCGTGGCCACCTTCCTCAAGCCGCAGCGCATCGGTCAGGTGTTCCTCGCCGGCCTGCTGGTCGGCCTGATCGTCGGCATCGGCCTGATCCTGTGCATCATCCCCGGCCTCGTCGCGCTGTTCTTCCTGCAGTTCGCGGTGTTCTTCGTGATCGACAAGAGCAGTTCGCCGACTGCCGCGCTCGGCGAATCGGCCAATCTGGCGAAGACGTCGGTGTCGAATTCGCTGCTGACCCTCGTCGTCGCCAACGCCCTGTCCTACGTCGGCACCCTCCTGTGCTACGTCGGGCTCATCGTCACCTGGCCGATCGGGCAGCTGTTCTACGCACACTGCTACCGGCGCATGTCCGGCGGCTACGTCGCCCCGGCCCCCCAGTAACCCCCACCTGAGACAAACCCTCCACACCTCGACAGACGCATCACCCCCAAAGGCGGTGCATCCGAAGAAGTGTGGAGGGTTTGTCGTCGGGTACGGGGGTTTGTCGTCGTGGCGCGTCAGTGAAGGCTCGGCGGCAGCCCGGACAGGAATGCCTCCACCGCACCGCGATACAGATCCGGGGCGTCGTCGTGAACCAGATGCCCCGCACCGGGCACTCGCAGGTGGATCGCAGTGTCGTTGATCGAGGCCATCTTTCGCATCTGCCCGGGCGGGGTGACCCCGTGCTCGGCCTCCACCAGGAGCGTCGGGACCGCAACCTGCCGCCACTGTGTCCAGAAGTCGCGGCGACCCCACTCCTCGGCGACCTCCGCCCACGTCGACAGTTCGCCGTGCAGCCGGCCGTCGTCGAAGGCCTCGTAGAAATAGCGTCCGGCGACCGAACCGAACATCGAGGCGGCATCGGCCTCGGTGGCGAAACGTTCCGGCCACGACTCGAACCACGGCGTCCAGGTGGCGGTGGTGCGGCCACGGAAGTCGGGGGCCATGTCCTCGACGACGATCGCCGACACCATCTCCGGGTACTGCGCCGCGGTGCACCAGGCGTGCAGCCCACCCATCGAGTGCCCGATCAGTACCGCGGGGCCGAGATCGATCCACGTGAGGATCTCGGCGAGGTCGGCGACGAATCGTTCGGTGGCGAGGTCGTCGGGGCCGTCCGGTGCCTCCGCTCCGGCGCCGGTGTGGAAAGCGGCGTCGAAGGTGAACACACGGCCGTATCGCCGCAGCCACGGCACCTGCCGCCGCCACGTTCGGCCACGTCCCATCAACCCGTGCACCAGCACGATCGGCCCGAGGCTCCCCGCATCGTCGGGCCCGAGTCCGCCATGGTCGAGCAGCCCCCGATCGGCCACCGGTCTCGTCACAGGATTCCCCACAGGCGACGACGTTACCTGCGCACACGCCGGGCCGGGCAGATCGGACTCGGCTGCCGACGACCCGGACTAGGGTGGGACGCATGGCAGTTGTGAAGATCAATGCAATCCACGTGCCCGAGGGTGCCGGCGCGGAACTCGAGAAGCGTTTCGCCCACCGCGCGGGGTCGGTCGACGGTTCCAAGGGATTCCTCGGATTCCAGTTGCTGCGCCCGGTCAAGGGAGACGACCGCTACTTCGTCGTCACCCAGTGGGAGACCGAGGAGGACTTCCAGGCATGGGCATCGGGCCCGGCCCGCGAAGCGCACGCCGGTGAACGGCAGAAGCCGGTCGCCAGCGGAGCCGATCTGCTCGAGTTCGAGGTCGTTCTCGACGCCAAGCCGAA
The DNA here is from genome assembly GCF_053589235.1 of Gordonia sp. NPDC003376. NCBI lineage: Bacteria > Bacillati > Actinomycetota > Actinomycetes > Mycobacteriales > Gordoniaceae > Gordonia > Gordonia sp. NPDC003376. The sequence goes on from NZ_JBSFRM010000023.1 coordinate 29,132, forward strand.
GCCCTGACCGAACCGGGGCACGACGCCGACGCACCGTCGGTGTCGATCGCGATGTTCCCCCTGGGCAGCGCACTGCTGCCCGGGGAACAGCTCCCCCTGCGCATCTTCGAACCACGCTACCGCCAGATGCTGGCCGATGTCACCGACAGCGCTGGTGAGGACCAGCAGTCCGGGTTCGGGGTGGTGCTGATCGCCCGCGGTCACGAGGTCGGCGGCGGCGAGGAACGCTACGACATCGGCACCTTCGCGACGATCGATCAGCTCGTCACCGATCCCGGCACGGGACAGTCGATGCTCACCTGCGTCGGGCGGTGGCGCTTCGTCGTCGAGGCGTGGCTGCCCGACGATCCGTACCCGAGGGCACGTATCCGCCGTCTACCCGAGCCCGCCGACGACCCCACGGTGGTCCCCGGCCTGCTCGATGTCGGCACACGAATTCGCGAACTCGTCGAGGAGACGTTCACCGCACGCGGGGTTCCCATCGACGACGACGTCCCCCGCTTCGACGCCGACGACCTCGCCGCGGTCGGGGTGTACGGCTGGGCGGCGCGGCTGCCGATCGGATCGGCGGATCGACAGACGCTGCTCGAGGCCGACGATCCGGCCACCCGCGCCCGGGTGCTCGACGACGCGGTGGAGACCCTGATCGCGCGCATCCGTTTCGGCGCCTGACACCGGGTCATGTGACCCACAGGTATCGCCGCCGAGCCATCGCCACCGAGTTAGAACGTGTTCTAATATCGATTGTGGAGTAGTTCACATTTCCCGCTCAGCGCGGGGGGATCACACAATCGAGGAGCGCATTCATGACCGAGATCGTCGAGCGCGGGGTCGGGGCCGGCGTCGATCACACCCAGCTGTACATCGGTGGAACGTGGGTTGACCCGCATTCTGGCGACACCCTCGAGGTGTACTCCCCCGCCACCGGTGAGCGCGTCGGCTCGGTCCCGAGCGCCGACGCCACCGACGTGGACACCGCGGTCCGCACCGCTCGTGCGTCCTTCGAGTCGGGGGTGTGGGCCGACACCTCGCCCGCCGATCGCGCCGATGTCCTCGACCGCGTGGCCGACCTGATCGATGCTCGCGCCGAGGAGATCAGCGCGCTGGTGTCGTCGGAGATGGGCGCCCCGCCGTCGGCGGTGGACATGCTGCAGAAGCTGCCGGGCACCGGTGTGCTGCGCGGCTATGCCGCCGCCGCCCGCGCCTACCCGTGGGAGGAATTCCGGACCGGCCTGTTCGGCACCACCAAGGTCACCCGCGATCCGGTCGGTGTGGTCGGTGCGATCACCGCCTGGAACGTGCCGCTGTTCCTGGTGTGCAACAAGCTCGGCGGCGCGCTCGCGGCCGGCTGTTCGGTGGTGCTCAAGCCCGCACCCGAGACCCCGTTGACCGCAAACCTGATCGCCCAGATCTTCACCGAGGCAGGCGTTCCCGAGGGCGTGATCTCGGTGGTGCCGGGCGGCACCGCGACCGGCGAGGCCCTCGTCGCCCATCCCGACGTGGACAAGATCACCTTCACCGGCTCCACCGCGGCAGGCAAGGCGATCGGCGCGGTGTGCGCGCAGTCGCTCAAGCGGTGTTCACTGGAGCTCGGCGGCAAGTCGGCGGCCATCGTGCTCGACGACGTCGACCTCGCCGCCACTGTCGGGATGCTGGTGTTCCTGGGCCTGTTCAACACCGGTCAGGCATGTGTCGCACAGACGCGGGTCCTGGTGCCGCGCAGCCGACATGACGAGATCGTCGCGGCGATGGTCGAGGCCGCCAAGGCCATGAAGGTGGGCCTACCCACCGATCCCGAGGTGCAACTCGGCCCGGTGATCAGCGAGCGGCAGCTCCAGCGTATCGAGGGCTATCTGGAGGCCGGCGTGGACGCGGGCGCCACCATGGCGCTCGCCGGTGGGCGCCCCGAAGGCCTTGAGGGAGGCCACTTTCTGACCCCGACCATCTTCACCGGCGTCACCAACGACATGACCATCGCCCAGGAGGAGATCTTCGGTCCGGTGCTGTCGGTGATCGCCTACGACGACGTCGACGAGGCCATCGCGATCGCCAACGACTCCGACTACGGCCTCGCCGGGTCGGTGTGGACCTCCGATGTGGAGCGCGGAATCGAGATCTCCGGGAAGATCCGTACGGGTACTTTCGGCATCAACTTCTACGCCATCGACCCGGGTTCCCCGTTCGGCGGCTACAAGAACTCCGGCATCGGACGCGAATGCGGCCCCGAGGGATTGGAGGCATTCGTCGAGCACAAGTCGACGATGCTGCCGCTCGGCTACCAGCCGTGATCAGCCGAGAGACGCAGTAGGAGAAGGGCTCCCGCCGGTCGGCGGGAGCCCTTCTGCGGACACCTCGATCTCACCGACCACAAGGATCGCCGGCAGCGCCGGGACCGAGCACCGCGAGGACCCACCGTTCCGACCACGGCCGTCAGAGGTTTCGACACGCCTCGTCGCTCCGCTCCTCACCGGCTCAACCACCAACTCGGCGTTGCTGATCGAGCCGGGACCCCTCTTGCTGATTGAGCCGGGACCGAGCGAAGCGAGGACCCGAGTCGAAACCTCCGCAGCCTGCATCGGATGCGTAACCACCTCCGACGTGGTCACGTTGGCAAGCTCGGCCACCAGAGGTTTCGACACGCCTCGTCGCTCCGCTCCTCACCGGCTCAACCCCCAACTCGGCGTTGCTGATCGAGCCGGGACCGAGCGAAGCGAGGACCCGAATCGACATCTCCGCAGCCTGCGTTGGGTGGCAACCACCTCAGAGGTGACTCAACCACCACACGATGGTAGAGCCGGGACCGAGCATCGCGAGGACCCGAGTCGAAACCTCCGCCGGCCGAGCTCGAGAGCTGCTGCGGTGGCACCTACCCGGCCGGCTGTTGCGACGGAACCGCGGACGCCGGCGTCGAACTCGGACCGGGGAGGGGCACGGCGTCCGACGGCGGGGTGGACACCTGGGAGATGCGGCTACGGAACGAGTCGTCGGTGATGATGTCGATGTTCTCGATCATCCATCGGCCGTCCTGCTTGGTCATGGTGAAGGTCAGCCGGCTCGGGTCGACGCGCACGAGATCCTTGCCGTTGCGGCTCACCGACTGGTTCATGAACAGCAGGACGGTGGAGGTGTCGCGGGTGTTGGTCACCACCCCGGCATCCTGGATCACCGCCTGTGAGACCACCTGCTGCTGTTTGACACCCTCTACGAACGTGATCTGCTGACCCTGGATCGGGGTCTGGATCAGCTTGTCGTACTGGGATTTCGCCAACCCGGTGACCACCGCCTGAGAGCGGGACACATGCTCGGCGACATTGCTGGGGTCATAGCCGAACATCGTCGTCGCGTAGGACTTCGCGGCGACCAGGGAGTCGTCACGCGAGTTCTCGACGGCGCGGGCGTCGAAGTACTGGTAGCCCAGGAACCCGGCGACCGCGGCCGATGCGACGAGCAGCAGGGCGAGGATCGCACCGACGATGCGCGAGGTGGTGATCCGCACTATGTCACCCACTCGAAGTTGGTCATCTTGAGCTCTCCGTTGATCCGGGTGATGTCGATCCGCCAGCGGAAGGTCTGCACGATGGTTTCCTCTTTCGGGTTCTCCGGCTTCATCTGCCAGCCGTAGACCACGATCACCGACCCGTCCGAATCGGTTGCCTTGGTGACCGCGTCGCTGAGGACCGACGAGGCCACCTCGAGATTCTGTTCCCGCACCAGCGAGACCACCTGCGACATCGACTGCGACAGCCGTTGCTGCGCGGTGCCGCTGGTCTTGTCCTGCATGGTCTTGAGCGCGGCGTCGACGTTCTTCGGATTGAGACTCGTCATCGACACCGTCATCTGCTGGGCGAATTGCGAGTACTCCGCACGCAGATCGTTGCGATGATCGAGCCGGTTCACTCCGATGGCGAACACGGCCGCGGTGACGAGCAGTGCGATGATCACCACCACCGACAGCAGTCCCGCGACCAGCCACCCGATCGGCCGGTCTGAACGTCGTTTCAGCGCAGACGATCTGGTGACTCCGCCTGGAGCGGGCCGGGCGGCCGAGGCCTGTCGGCGCTGCCGTCGCTGCCGATACGACAGGTTGGCCTCGACGGTGTCGGCGTCACCGTCGGACTCGGCACCGTCGGACTCGGTGAGTACGACCGGGGTTCGTTCATCCGGCGTCTGTTCGATGTCGGCCAGGTCGGCGGCCGCGGTCTCGGCCGCTCCCGCATCGGTGACCTTCTCGTCGGCTCCTGTGTCCTCGGTGACCTGGCCTACGGTGACCTTGTCGTCGGTCACCGTGCCTGCGGTGACCTCGTCGTCGGCCGCCGAGCGGTTCGTGTCCTTGCGCCGACGCCGCAGCGGTGCCGACCGTACCGGTACCGTCACTGGGCGCTCACCGCCTGTGTGATCAGGTTCTGCCATGAAGAGTCTCGTCCTTGGTCCTGCTCGCCGGTCCCGGCGTTGTACGTCTTGCCATCGGGACCGATGAAGTCCCCCGACACCGGATCGTACGTGGTGGCGTACACGGCGGGCCCGGACTCGTGGTTCGACGGCGTTCCCGGCGTCACATATCCGGCAGGTGCCGGGAGCACTCCGGGGATGCCCTCCGGGAACGGCACGACGCGGTTGCTGATCGGCTTGTAGCCCTCCGCGCATTCCACCGGGGTGGGGGCACGTCGGCCGGGGTACTCCACGCAGGGGAAGTTGCGGGCGCCACGCACCGCGATCTGCGAGTTCTGCGGCACCCGGCACAACATCCCGGGCGGGAGTTCCCGCGCGGTCTGCGCCGACGGGAATCGCCACTCCGACTTCGGCAGATAGCCGACCGTGCACGGCGGGGGGTCCTGCAGACCGAGCGAGAACATCACGCTCGGGCCGTACTCGGGGCTGCCGGCGTTGAGCGAGGTGAGCAGCGCATCGATCAGCCGCGGATAGATCACCAACACCTGCTGCAGGTTCGGCAGATACACCGCGGTGGTCTTGGACACCACGTTGAGATTGCTCATCAGCAGCGGGAAGGACTGGTCCATCTGCTCGAACAGATGCTGCGCCGACGCCGCGGTCGACGGCCCCTTCTGCAGCAGGTCGGTGATCTCCGGGTTGTCGGCCCGCAACTGATCGGTCACCTTGACCGCGTCGGCGGTCCACGCGCGGATCTGGCCGGCCGTGGTGGACTGCGTCGCCATCAGCGGTCCGGCCTGCTCGACCAGTTCGATGGTGACATCGGCGTTCTTGTTGGCGTCACCGACGAACAGGATCATCGAGTCGACGAGTCGTCGCAGATCCTCGGCGGTGCCGTTGAACGCGGTGAACGCCTCGTCGATCAGCGACCGCAACTGGGTGTCGCCGACCTCGTCGAGCAGGGCCGTCGCCTGGTCGAGAACCGCCGAGATCTCCACCGGCACATCGGTGGTGGGCACCACCGAGCCGTCGGCGAGCATCTCGGTGCTGGTGTCACCGGGCGGCGGGGTGAACTCGACGTACTGCTCGCCGACCGCCGACACGCTGCGGATCGCCGCCTGCGAGTTCGCCGGGATCCGCGCGCTGCTTCGGATCGACAGGTCGGCCTGCACGCCGGTGTCGGTGAGATGCACCGACTGCACTTTGCCGACGTTGACGCCGCGGAAGCTGACGTTGGCGTTCTCGTAGATGCCGCCGGTGCTGGGCAGGTCGAGGGTCACCTGATAGCGACCGATCCCGAACATCGCCGGGACCCGCACGTAGTAGACGGCCATCGCGATCATGGCGATGACGGTGATGATCGCGAAGATCGTCAGCTGTATCCGGACGAACCGGGTGATCTTCATCAGTTCCCCCCTTCGCCGTTCGGTACCAGTGGCGAGGTGAACGGATTGAGTCCTCGCCCGGCCGAGCCCGCCGGCGTGCCGGTGACGCCCTCGGGTCCGACCACGCCGACCGACCGCAGGATGGTCTTCTGCAGGGTCGGCACCGTGAGGTCGAGCACCAGGTCGGAGTTGACGTAGTCCCCGCGGACGATCGTGGGGATCATCTCCTCCAGGAACGGGAAGGTCAGCAGGATGCGCAGCGAGCCCGGTAGTGCCGGTCCGGCGTCGGCGAGGCCCTTGAACGCCAGGGACATGTTGTCGACGATCGTCCGGATGTCCTGTCCGTTCTGCTGGAGGATGTCGTTGGTGTTCGCCGACAACGTGCCCACCGAGTCCAGGGCGGTGACGAACTGCTGACGTTGCTCGTTGAGCAGCTTCAGGATCTCCGGCCCGTCCTGCAGCGCCTTCTCCACCGTGGGGGTCTGCGCGTTGATCCCGGCGGTCAGCCGGTCGAGACCTTCCATGGCGCGAATGATGTTGTTGCGCTGGCTGTTCAGATCTGTGACGAGCACGTTGAGCTGCGGGATCAGGGCTTTGATGGCCTTGTCCCGACCATCGAAGATCGCGTTGACCTCGTGCACGATGTCACCGAACTGCGACAGGCCGCCTCCGTTGAGCACCACCGACAACGAGCTCAGTACCTGCTCGGTGGTCGGATAACTGCACCCGGGCACCTGCTGTGCGGCGGTGACGTCGGGGACCTTCTGTCCACTCGGCTCCGGAAGATTGGGGCTCTCCGGACATTTCGGCAACGGGATCTGATCGCCGGGCTGTAGGTACACGCCGGTCGGATGCTCCGGCGGCACGATCTCGAGGTGCGTCGATCCGAGCACACTGGTCATGCCGACCATCACATGCGAACCGGCAGGCACCTGGACACCGGAGTTGAGTCGCAGGTCGAGTTTCGCGTTCCAGTTGTCGACGCCGATCGACCCGACGCTGCCGACGGTCGCGTCGTCGATCATCACCGGCGCATTGTTCACCAGGCCTGCGGCATTCGGGATGACCGCGCTGATCTTGTACGCCCCTGACCCGGTGCCCTCGGCGCCCGGCACCGGCAGGCTGTTGATTCCGTCGAAGCCGCAACCGGTCGCCATCACCGCTACGGTGACGGTCGCCACGGCCACCGCCAGACGGGTGTGTCCCAGACGGGTGTGTCCCAGACGGGTGTGTCCCAGGCGGGAGTGTGCCAGCCGGGGGTGTGCCAGCCGGGTATGGCCCGGACGTCGACGCCGCATCAGCCCTCACCGCCCCATGGGACCAGCAGGTCGGCGAGCGGCCCACCACCATTGGCCTTGCGGGTGGCGGCATCCTGCGCCCGGACCCCCGCCTGGGCGCGGGCCTCGACACTCGCGTTCTGATAGGTGATCTGGTCAGGGGTGGCGTTGGCGCCGGTGACCGGGTTGATCATGAACGGCGGGTAGGCCACCGACATCTGGGACAGCAGGGGTGCGAGGGTGTCGACGCAGAAGTTGATGTCGGCCTCGCTCTGGCCGGGACGGTTGTTGGCCTCCATCGTGCCGCACAGCAGGGTGATCAGGTTGGTACCCATGCCGAGACCGAACACACCCGACAGCGATCCGGTCAGCGGGTTGTAGATGTTGTAGAAATTGGCGAGCTGGTTGGGTGCCGAGTGCAGCAGGCCACGCATCTGCTCGTTCTTCTGGGCCAGGATGCCCGTGGTCTGTGCCAGTTTCGACACCGACGCGGTGAGTGCGGCCTGGTTCTTGTCGATGAAGTCCTGTACGTCGCCCATCGCCGTGTCCAGGTTGTGCAGGGCGCCGTCGAGCGCCTCGGTGTTGTCGGCGAGTACGTCCGACACCGAGGCGATGCGGCCGTTGAACTGCACCAGTTGCTCGTGACTGGTCGACAAGGCGTCGGTCAGCTTCTGCAGGTTGCGGATGGTGGCGAACAGATCGTCGCGGCCCGATGACAGGGTGGCCAGCACGTCGGACATCTCGGTGATCGACTGGTGGATCGCCTCACCGTTGCCGTCCAGATTGCGGGCACCGACGTCGATGGCCTCGGCGGCGGTGCCCTTGTCGGTACCGTTCGGGCCGACCGCCTCGGTGATCCGCTCGAGCTGCGCCTTGACCTGGTCCCACTCCATCGGCACCGCCGTGTGTTCCATCGGGATGTCGGCGCCGTCGGCGAGTTCGGGGCCGGCCGAGTACACCGGGGTGAGCTGGATGAACCGACCCGACACCAGCGACTGGGCGACGACGACGGCCTTGGCGTCGGCAGGGATCTGCAGGTCGCGCTGCACCTCGAGGGTGACCTTCACGTCGCCTTCGCGTGGCGTCACCGAGGTGACGTGTCCGACGTCGACGCCCAGCACCTTGACCGGGTCGCCGTTGTAGAGCCCCGTGGTGGTCGGGAAGTAGGCGGTGATGTGTTTGGTGGTCGCTCGGTTGTAGCCGACGTAGGCGGCGACGGCGACCAGTGCGAGCAGCACCAACACCGCGGCCACCAGCCAGGTGCGTTTGCCGATTCCCAGGGTACGAGAACTCATCTCAGCCTCCCGACCTGGTCGACGGCGCCGGCTCGGGCGTCGGGACGGTCGGCGACGGCACGGCCGGGCGCGTGGTGCGCGGCGTCGGTTCGGGCCCCCATGCTTGCGGCAGCAGCGGGAATCCGCTGTATCCCCATGCCTTTGCGACTTCCGGATACTTCTGCTGCAGGATCTTCATGAACGTGGCGGTGTAGTCACCGAAGGTGCTGACCCCGACCAGGGAGTCGAAGTTCGGGCCGTTGGCGACCGCCTCACCGAGCGCATTCGCGTACGGCCCCAACCGGTCGACGGTCTTCTTCAGGTTCTCCTCGTTGTCGTTGAGGATGTCGAGCACCTGGTTGAACTCGGTGAGGACCGGCGTCAGCTGGGCGTTGTTGTCGTCGATGAAGGCGCTGATCTGGGCGGCCACGTCGCGGGTGCCCTGGATCAGCTGCGCGATCGCGGCACGCCGGAACTGCAGCTCCCCCAGCAGCGAATTCGCATCGATGAGAAGGCGGTTGATCTGTTCGTTGCGCTCACCGATGATCGAGCTCACCGAGTTGGCCTTGGCCAGCAGTTCGCGTAGCGCGTTGTCGCGGTCGGCGATCGACTTGGACAGCCGCGCCACACCGTCGACCGCTCCCTGCACCTGATCCGGGGTCTGGGAGAAGGTCTCCGACATCACGCCCAGGGCCCGGTTGAGTTGGGTCGTATCGGTTTTCGCCAACGTGCCGGTGGCATCGTCGAGGGCGTCGGTCAGCGAGTACGGCGCAACCGTGTTGCGGTTGGGGATCTCCCCGCCCGGCTCGATCCGGCCGGCGCCGTGCGGGATGATCGTGACGTTGCGGCGGCCCAGCACGGTCTCGGTCTTGATCGCCGCCTGCGTCTCGGTGCCCATGACGACGCTGTCGTCGAGCCGGAATGCCACCGCGGCCTTGGTGCCGTCGTCGGTCTTGGCCAGCGAGATCTTCTCCACCGTACCGACATTGATGCCGGCAACGGTGACGATGTCACCGGTGACGAGACCTCCGGCGTCGTCGAAGTAGGCGGTGTAGGTGCTGATCGGCGACAGGTAGGGAAGCTTGTCCATCTGCAATGCCACCAGTACCACCATCGACGTCACCACGATGCCGATCACACCGATCTGGGTGCGGGTGCGGCCGCCCCGCTTGTTCTCGCGCTCGACATCGGCCGAATCCGATTCGGATCGATGACTGCGGAACAGGTTTCCGAAAGGTCCGCTCATGACGGGTAACTGCACCTCCCCCCGGCCTTGGTGTTGTCACCCATCACATCGTTGGATGTGAAGAAGTACTGCTTGCCGTCGGGTCCGGTGAGCAACAACCGGATTCGACAGAAGTAGATCTGCAGCCACGCCCCGTAGCTACCCAGGTTCGACAGCATCTTGTAGTCGTTGGGTAGTCGCGGCAACAGCGACCGCAGGAAGGGTTCGGCCTGCACCACGTTGTCCGAGGCCACCCCGATGCTGGTCAGCGTCGACTGCAGCGCCGGGCGGGTGTCGGCCAGCAGATCGGCCAGACCCTGTGTGGTCTCGGCGGTCTCACTGATCGCAGTGCCGATGGTGCCCCGCTGCGCCGACAACCCGCTGATCAGCAGCTGCATCTGGTCGAGGCCGGTGTCGAGGCCCTTGCGGTCACCGTCGAGGGTGCCGAGCAGGTCGTTGAGGTTGTCGATCACCGAACCGATCAGCTGGTCGCGGTCGGCGAGCGCGTCGGTGAACGACGACGTGTCGGCCAGCAACGTGTTGAGCGCACCACCCTGCCCCTGGAACACCTCCACCAGCGACGCCGACAACTCGTTGACCTCGTTCGGATCCAGGGTCCGGAACAGTGGTTTGAACCCGCCGAGCAGCTTGTCGAGGTCGAGCGCGGGCTCGGTCTGTGTCTCCGGGATGGTGTCGCCGGCCGACAGGGTGTCACCGGGATCGGCTGCGCCCTGGGTCAATTCGAGGTAGCGGTCGCCGGTGAGGTTCTGGTAGCGGATCAGTGCACGCACCGAGCTCGGCAGCGTGTACTTGTCGTCGACGCTGAAGCCGACCAGCGCCTGGTTGTCGCGCGTGAGCGAGACGTTCTCGACGGTGCCCACCTCGACGCCGGCGATCTTGACCTTGCTGCCCGCCTTGATCTGGGAGGCACTGGTGAAGATGGCCTTGTAGCCGTCGGAGCCCCCGCCGCGATAGTTGCTGAACACGACCACCAGGCCGATGAACACCAGGACCATCACGACGGCGAAGGCACCGAGTTTGATCAGTGTCGCACGGAAGGCGCGGGCGCGGTTATCCACGTTTCGGCTCCCCGAACAGGAGTTGGAACAGCTTCGTCCGGTCGAACTTCGGCGTCGTGCGCGGCTGATACGGCGTCGGCGCGTTGTCGGTGACGTAGAAACCCGAGTGCACGGTGGTCGAGGGGTCGCTCAGGCCACCCGCACACGTCGGCGGACCGTCTGCGTCGACCCGCGGCAGGCTCTGCGGATAGGTGTAGGGCTCCTTGCCGGGCAGCAGACCCGCGTACAGCAGCAGGGTCCCGTTGCGCCCGCCCATGTAGGGCTTGGCGATGTCGGAGGCCACCGCGGACGTGCGCAGGAAGCATGCGATACCCGGGGCCTGGTAGCCGAGCAGCTGCGACACCGGATCGAACTGGGTGAGCGTGGCCATCAGATCCTTCTTCGACGGCGCGACCACGTCGTCGTTGATGGTGTCGGCCATCGAGGTCACATTCAGCAGCAGGGACGCGAAGTTCGAGGCGTTGGCCCGCAGCGTGTTGCCGGTGTGGACGGCGTTGTCGACGGTCCGCATCAGATCGTCCACCACGTCCCCGTACACGGTGGTGGTGGCCGCGGTCTGCCGGATCAGTTCGTTGAGTTCGGGCAGATGCGGGTTGGTCTTGCCCAGGAGATCGTGCAGTTCCTCGAGCGCCTGGCCGAGCTGGTCGCCGCGGCCGTCGAGGGCGGTGGTGAGCGCGCCGACGGTGGCGTTGAGTTTCTCCGGCTGCAGCGTCGCGAGCACCGACACGAGTTGCTGGTAGACGGTGTTGAGTTCGACGACGACGTGGTCGGCGCCGATCACCTGTCCCGGCTGCAGGGTGCCGGACGGCTTGTCGTCGGGGACCTCGAAGTACACCGACTTCGCTCCGAACACGGTGTTGGACTTGATCTGCGCGGTCACGTTGCCGGGAATCTGCGACATCTGCGATGAGTCGATGTCGAGTTCGAGGACGGCCTGCTCGCCGTTCTCGGTGATCGAGGCCACCGTGCCCACCTGGACGCCCCGGAGGCGCACCTTGGCGTCGGGACTCATCACCAGACCGGCGCGCGGCGCCTGCAGGGTGACCCGCTCGGTGGAGGAGAACCACCCGAGGAACTGTGCGGATGCGCCCACGACCAGGGCCACGAGCACACCCACCATGATGACCGCGGCGAGCCGTCGGACCCCGACACTGCGTTCTTGTCGTCTGCTCATCGACTCAGCCCGCCAGGTTGAATTTGCCGTCGGCGCCGTAGATGGCGAGCGAGGTGAGCAGGGTGATCACCACGACCACGACCAGCGAGGCACGCACCGCGTTGCCGACCGCGACGCCCACACCGACCGGGCCGCCGGTGGCGTTGTAGCCGTAGTAGGTGTGGATCAGCATCACCGCGATGGCCATGCAGATGGCCTGGACGAACGACCACAGGATGTCCGACGGGATGAGGAAGGTGTCGAAGTAGTGGTCGTAGACGCCCGGTGACTGGCCGTAGAGCACGACCGTCGCGAACCGGCTCGCCAGGAAGGATGCAAGCGAGGCCAGCGAGTACAGCGGGACGATCGCGATCATGCCGGCCACGATCCGGGTGCTGACCAGGTACGGGATGGACGAGATCGCCATGGTCTCGAGGGCGTCGATCTCCTCGCTGACCCGCATGGCACCCAGCTGTGCCGTCGCACCGGCGCCGATGGTGGCGGCCAGGGCGATTCCGGAGATCACCGGCACGGCGATGCGCACGTTGATGAAGGCGGAGAAGAAGCCGGTCAGGGCCTCGACGCCGATGTTGGCGAGGGAGCTGTAGCCCTGCACGGCGATGGTGCCACCGGTGAACAGGGTCAGGAAGCCGACCACGACGACGGTGCCGCCGATCATGGCGAGTGCGCCGGTGCCCATCGAGATCTCCGCGATCAGCCGCAGCGTCTCCTTCTTGTAGAGGCGCAGCGCGCGGGGGATGGCGACGATGCTGTCCCAGTAGAACAGCGCCTGGTCGCCGATCTGATTCCAGTCCTCGCCGGCGCGTTTGACCGCGACCCGCGCGGTCCGTAGGCGGGTGGTGAACGGAAGTACCATGTCAGCCCGCCGTCGCCTTCAGACCGACCGCGGTCACCACGACGTTGACCACGAACAGGGCCATGAAGGAGTAGACCACCGTCTCGTTGACCGCGTCGCCGACGCCCTTGGCGCCGCCTTTGACGTTGAGACCCTGGTAGCAGCCGACCATCCCGGCGAACAAACCGAACAGGGCGGCCTTGACCATCGAGATCATCAGCTCACCGAATCCGGTGAGCAGGGTCAGATTGGCGATGAAGGCGCCCGGATTGACGTCCTGCAGGTAGACGGAGAAGACGAAGCCGCCGCCGATACCGATGGTGCAGACCAGACTGTTGAGCAGCAGGGCCACTCCGGTGGAGGCGATGATGCGCGGGACCACGAGCCGGTGGATCGGATTGATACCGAGCACCTTCATCGCGTCGATCTCCTCGCGGATGGTCCGCGCGCCGAGATCGGCGCAGATCGCGGTGGCGCCCGCACCGGCCACGATGAGCACGGTGACGATGGGGCCGATCTGGGTGATCGTGCCCAGTGCGGCACCGGCCCCGGACAGATCCTGTGCGCCGATCTCGCGTAGCAGGATGTTCAACGTGAAACTCACCAGCACCGTGAACGGAATGGCGACCAGCAATGTCGGCACCATCGACACCCGGGCGATCGCCCAGGACTGCTCGACGGTCTCACGCCACTGAAAAGGTCGCCGGAAGAGCTCTCGAGCCGAATCGACGCCGAGCGCGACGAAATCTCCCACCCCGTCGAGGGGCCCCGCCAGCCTGTTCAGCACAGCACTCCTCATCCCTCGGATGTCATGCGCAACGTAAACACTCGACCGCACCATAGTAGGTCAGTTGACCCACTCCCCCCGGTTCGGTCTGCGACTCAACCGATCAGGTCGGCGGCGGAGAAGGTCCGCCGCGGATCGCGGTCGGCGAAGTGACTGCTCAGAACCTTCGCGAGATCCCCGGAGTCCCACGCGTCGCCGTCTGCGGTGAAGACCTCGTCGACCGTCGGCGCACGCATCACCATGACTCGGGGACCGTACACGACGAACACCTGCCCGGTGACCGAATCAGAATCCGGACCGGCCAGATAGGTCACGAGCCGCACGACATGCTCCGGCGAGAGCGGGTCGACCCCGTCGGCCGGGGCCTCGCCGAACACGCCCGCCGTCATCCCGGTGCGCGCCCGAGGGCAGATTGCGTTGGCGCGCACGCCATATCGGCCGAGCACCCGCGACGCCGACAGCGTCAGGGCGGTGATGCCGGCCTTGGCAGCACCGTAGTTCGCCTGCCCTTCCGGGCCGAGTAGGCCCGCCTCCGACGAGGTGTTGATGATCCGGCCGTAGACCGGCGCACCCCCTGCGGCCTTGGATTCTGAGCGCCAATGCGCGGCGGCATTTCGGGTGAGCAGGAAGTGTCCCCGCAGGTGCACCCGGATGACCAGATCCCAGTCGTCGTCGGTCAGGTTGAACAACATCTTGTCGCGGGTGATCCCGGCATTGTTCATCAGGATGTGCAGGCCACCGAGATCACCGGTCGCGGTGCGCATGATCTCGGTGGCGGTGGCGGCGTCGGAGATGTCGCCGGCCACCGGTACGGCGGTGCCTCCGGCCGCCCTGATGGTGTCGACGACGTCGCTGCGCTCGAGTGCGGACGCGAGGTCGTTCACGATGACCGTCGCCCCGTCGGCGGCCAGACCGAGCGCTTCGGCTCGGCCGAGTCCCGCGCCCGCCCCGGTGACCACCGCGACGCGCCCCTCCAACGATCCAGCCACTGCAAACCCCTATCCGAGAACCGGCGTGAACGAAAAACTAGAACTTGTTCTAACACGTTAGCCGGTTGCGGCGTCGAACCGTGACCGTTTCGGCGAAACTCACTCCTCGAGCGACAACGCCGACTTCGGGCAACTGGCGACCACCTGGTGCAGTTCCTCGATCCGGTCGGCGGGAACCTCTTCCTGAAGAATCACCAGGTAGTCGTCGTCGTCGAGATCGAAGATGTCCGGCGCCATCCCGACGCAGATCGCGTTGGACTCGCACAGGTCGAAATCGGCCCTGATTCGCATGGCAGCCACTCCCTCTCATTCCCCCCGCTGGTTGACGGGCTACACCAAACAGGTTAGAACGTGTTTCAGATATTGGCGAGTATCGACGCAGATCCAGCACCGCCCGATGCGCATCGACCCGCCGGCCCGACACACTTCTCGGCGACGATCACGGAGCCCCACGATGCGAATCGCATACACCGATCGACAATCCGCCCTGCAGACCGAACTGCGCAGCTATTTCGCGGGCCTGATGACCGAGGAACGGCGCGCCGCACTCGCCGGCGGCGACGGCGAACTCGGCGAGGGCGACGCCTATCGCGACGTCGTCCGCCAGATGGGCGCCGACGGCTGGCTGGCATTGGGCTGGCCGGAGGAGTTCGGCGGCCAGAATCGCTCGATGATGGATCAGCTGATCTTCACCGACGAGGCCGCGATCGCCGGGGCGCCGGTGCCGTTCCTCACCATCAACTCGGTGGCGCCGACCATCATGGCCTACGGTACCGACGAGCAGAAGGCGTTCTTCCTGCCGAGGATCGCCGCCGGTGAGCTGCATTTCTCGATCGGGTACTCCGAGCCGGAGGCGGGCACCGACCTCGCCGCGCTACGCACCACCGCGATCCGCGACGGCGACGACTACGTGGTCAACGGGCAGAAGATGTGGACCAGCCTGGTGCCCTACGCCGACTACATCTGGCTGGCATGCCGCACCGACCCGGCCGCGCTCACCCCCGAGGGCAAGGTCACCGAGGACAAGAGCGCCGGGGTCAAGAAGCATCACGGGATCTCGGTGCTGATCGTCCCCACCGCCAGTGCCGGCTTCGCCTACACCCCGGTGCACACGATGGCCGGCGTCGACACCAGCGCCACCTACTACACCGATGTCCGGGTGCCCACCACCGCGCTCGTCGGGCCGGAGGGCCGGGGTTGGGCGCTGGTCACCAATCAGCTCAACAACGAGCGGGTGGCGCTGTGTAGCGCCGCACCGATCCAGACCGCGCTGCGGGAGACCGTGGCCTTCGCCCAGCAGACCAAGACCGGTGACGGCAGCGCGCTGATCGACACCGACTGGGTCCGCCAGAACCTGGCGCGCGTACACGCCAAGGTGGAGTTCCTCAAGCTGATCAACTGGAAGATCGCCTCGGCTGCGGCGTCCGGCGGGGCGCCGAGCCCCGCCGACGCGTCGGCGACCAAGGTGTTCGGTACCGAGTTCGCCACGGAGGCATACCGTCTGCTTATGGAGGCGGTCGGCCCTGCCGCCACCATCCGCGCCGGCAGCGATCGTGCGCACCTGCGCGGCCGTCTCGAGCGGTATCAGCGGACATCGCTGATCCTGACCTTCGGCGGCGGCACCAACGAAGTGCAGCGCGACATCATCGCGATGCTGGCCCTCGGCCAGCCGCACCAGCGACGCTGACCCCGATAGTCTCTCAGATCTGAAAGAGCCATCATGGATTTCACCCTTGACGACGAGGCCGTCGCGCTGCGCGACCTGACCCGTGACATCGCCGGGAAGCTCTGTACCGACGAGCACATCGATCAACTCGAGGCCGCCGACGCCCCCTTCGACGACGTCCTGTGGCGTGAACTGGCCGCTGCCGGACTGCTGGGCGTGGAGGCCCCGGAGTCCTGCGACGGGCTGGGGCTGGGTATGGTCGAATCGGTCACCATCGCAGAGCAATTGGGCCGCCGGCTGTCCCGGGTACCGTTCGGCGCCCACGCCGTTGCCGCCACTCCGGTCATCGCCGCACACGGTACGCAGGCGTTGCGCGCCTCGGTGCTCGCTGCCGCGACCTCGGGTGCGGTGGTGATGGCGGTGGCACTCGAGGAGGACCTGGGCACCGACCCCCTGACCCCACACGCGCGGCTCCTCCACACCGACGACGGAGTGCGGCTGTCGGCGACCAAGGTGAACGTCGGATATGCCGACATCGCCGGCGCATTCCTGGTGAATGCGGTCGACGACGGCGGGGTTCATGCCGTGCTCGTGCCCGCCGACACCCCCGGCGTCACGGTGGTCCCCACCGCGGCCACCGGCAGCACCCCGGTCGCGATCGTCGAGTTCGACGACGTGGCCGTCCGCGCCGACGACATCCTCTCCGGCGGGGCCGCCACCGTGGCCGAACTGACCGACCGGATGACGCTCGCCGTATGCGCCGACCAGAGCGGCACCGTCGCACGAGCACTGGAGCTGACCGCGGCCTATGCCGCCGAACGTGAACAGTTCGGCCGGGCCATCGGATCGTTTCAGGCTGTGGCACAACGGCTCGCCGACGGCTACATCGACGCCCAGGGGTTGTCGCTGACCACCACCCAGGCCGCGTGGCGGTTCGCGCTCGACACCGAAGACGAGCACGGCCACGCTCCGAGCGTCCGCGTCGCGGTGCAGACCGCCAAGTTCTGGGCATGCGAGGCCGGCCATCGTGTGGCGCACACGGCTGTTCACGTGCACGGCGGCGTAGGACTGGACACCAGCCATCCGGTGCACCGATACTTCCTGCGCGCCAAGCAGAACGAGTTCACGCTGGGTTCGGCGCCGGTGACGTTGGCCCACATCGGTTCCGCGCTGGCCACCACACCCGCCTGAGCCGGCCCGATGACCATCCCGTTCACCTCCGCTGCGACGATCGGTTCCCTCCTCGACGTCCTCACCGACGTCGATGACCGCGGGGTGATGGGCGAGCACGGATTCTTGTCGTGGGCCGACCATCTCCGGTTGTCGCGGGTGCGCGGTGCGACCCTACGTGAACGCCTGGATTCCGCCCGCCCACCGCATGTCGGGGTGCTGCTCGACAATGTGGTGGAGTTCAGTGTCCTGGTCGCGGCGGCGTCGATGAGCGGTCTGGTGGTGGTCGGACTCAACACCACCCGGCGGGGAGCGGCACTCGCTGCCGACATCGTGCGGGCCGAATGCCAACTGGTGTTGACCGATTCCGACACCGCGGACCTTCTCGACGGGGTCGATGCGGGGGTACCGGTGCTCGACATCGCCGAGGCGGCACAGTGGACCACCCGTTCGGAGGTACTTCTCGACCACTGCCCCGAACCCGACGATCTCCTGATGTTGATCTTCACGTCCGGGACCACCGGCGACCCGAAGGCGGTGCGCTGTACCCAACGCACCTTCGCTTCGGCGGGAACCATGCTGGCCGAGCGATTCTCGATCAGCCCCGACGACGTCGTCTACCTGTCGATGCCGATGTTCCACTCCAACGCGATGATCGCCGGGTGGTCGGTAGCACTGGCCGGCGGGGCGTCGATCGCCTTGCGACGTACGTTCTCCGCCCGCGGCTTCGTCGCCGATGTCAAACGGTACGGAGTCACGTATGCCAACTACGTCGGCAAGCCCCTCAACTACGTCCTGGCCACCGACGCCCAGCCCGACGACGCCGGCACCCGGCTGCGGCTCGTCTACGGCAACGAGGCCCCGGCCGCCGATCGGGAACGATTCGCCCGTCGCTTCGGCTGCCGAGTGATCGACGGATTCGGTTCCACCGAGGGCGGTGTCGCGATCACCCGCACCCCGGAGACCCCGGAGGACGCTTTGGGCCCGCTACGCGCACCCACCGCGATCGTCTCCCCGGAGACCGGAGTTCCGGTGCCCACGGGTGAGATCGGTGAGATCGTCAATTCCGCCGGTTCCGGACTGTTCAGCGGTTACCACAACGACCCCGCGGCCACCGCCGAGCGGATGCGGGGCGGGATCTATCACACCGGTGACCTCGGCTGGGTCGACGACGCCGGCTACATCCATTTCGCCGGCCGTCTCGGCGACTGGCTGCGCGTCGACGGCGAGAACCTCGGCACCGGTCCGATAGAACGAATCCTGCTGCGTCATACACAGATCCGTCAGGCAGCGGTCTTCGGGGTGCCGGTGGAGATCGGCGACGAGATCGAGGCCGTGGTGGTGGTCGACGGAAGTCTCGATCCGTCGTCGCTGACCCGGTTCCTCGAGTCGCAACCGGACCTGGGCCCCAAGCAGTGGCCGCATCGGGTGCGCATCGTCGGTGCACTGCCGGAGACCGCCACATTCAAGACGGTGAAACGGCATCTCCGCGAAGCCGATCAGCCGCCGACGTGGGTGCGGGCGGGGCACACGTTCGCTCCGCCTGCGCCCCAAGGTGGTTGAACCCGGACTCCCCGGCGGTGCCGGCATCAGCCACCTCCGAGATGCTCGCGTTCCGACCTCGGCCGACAGAGGTTTCGACACGCCTCGTCGCTCCGCTCCTCACCGGCTCAACCACCAACTGCCACTCGATGATTGAGCCGGGGACCCCCACCGCTGATTGAGCCGGGACCGAGCTAAGCGAGGACCCGAGTCGAAATCCCCACACCATGCGCTGGGAGATGGTCACCACTTCTGAGGTGGTCACCTCCCGACGTCGGCCGACAGAGGTTTCGACACGCCTCGTCGCTCCGCTCCTCACCGGCTCAACCACCAACTGCCACTCGATGATTGAGCCGGGACCGAGCGAAGCGAGGACCCGAGTCGAAATCCCCACACCGTGCGCTGGGAGATGGTCACCACTTCTGAGGTGGTCACCTCCCCGACGTCGGCCGACAGAGGTTTCGACACGCCTCGTCGCTCCGCTCCTCACCGGCTCAACCACCAACTGCCACTCGATGATTGAGCCGGGACCGAC
>NZ_JBSFRM010000023.1:48555-78192 GCF_053589235.1 Gordonia sp. NPDC003376
GAGCGAAGCGAGGACCCGAGTCGAAATCCCCGCACCGTAGGCCGGGCGGCAACCACCCCCGACGCGGTCACCCCACTGCCACTCGCTGAGCGAGCATCATGCTCTCGCGCATTCGAGGCCGAGCAGCCCACCAGAGACTTCGATGGGGCACCCCCGGTTCACGCTTCCAGCGTCTTCCCCATTCGCGCGGTCGCTTCCTCGTACTCGCTGACCATGTCGGCGATCAGCTCGGCGACCGGTGTGATCGCCGTGCAGCGTCCGACGATCTGCCCGGCGGGCATGGCGACGACGCCCGGGTCGTCAGACGCCGAGATCCGGGCATGCGCCTCCGACACCAGGATGTTCTGTAGCGGCATCGGCAGCGGTTCGGGCGCGCCGTCGGCGTCCCAGGCGTCTGTCCAACGGGTCTTGAGCAGTCGCGCAGGCTTTCCGGAGTAGATCCGACGCCGTACGGTGTCCCGTGACGACGCGGCGAGCAGCGCCTGCTGCACCGTCGACGGCCCCTCATGCCCTTCGGGCACACCCAGCTGGTACTCCGCAGCGGTCAGCCAGTACGTACCCATCCAGACCCCTTGGGCGCCCAGGGCGATCGCGGCCGCCATCTGCCGCCCACTGCCCACTCCGCCGGCGGCGAGGACGGGTGCGGTGTCGCCGACAGCGTCGACGAGTTCGGGCCACAACACCATGGAGGTCACCTCGCCGGTGTGTCCGCCGCCTTCATAGCCCTGGGCGATGACGATGTCCACACCGGCCTCCACATGGTGCAGCGCATGGTCTTTCGCGCCTGCGAGGGCAGCAACCGCGACGCCGTGCTGGTGCGACGTGGCGATCACGTCCGACGGCGGCGACCCCAGCGCATTGGCGATCAGCGTGATCTGGCCGTACTTGTCGGCGTGGGCCATGGCGACGTCGACATGCGAGCGGGCCACCGAGTGCAGCCACCCGAGCACACCGGCGTTGACACGCTCGCCGTCGGGCAGCGGCGGCACACCGAGGTCGTCGAGCACTCGTTCGACGAAGGCCTTGTGCTCCGGCGGGATCATCGCGGCGAGATCGACCTGTGTTCCCTCGGTGGGGATCTTGGCCGGCATCACCACGTCGACCCCGAAGGGCTTGCCGTCGGTGTTCTGGTGCATCCACTCGAGTACCTCGTCGAGCTCGTCGGGGTCGTTGAACCGCACGCATCCGAGGACGCCCAGTCCCCCGGCACGACTGAGCGCTGCCGCGACGTGCTGGCTGGGGGTGAATCCGAAGATCGGGTACTCGATGCCGAACCGTTCGGTCAGATCGGTGTGGATTCGCGCTGCTGCCATGGTGTTTCAGGACCTTCCGGAGATGACTTGCTGGACTTCGTCGGCCGCGCGGGACTCGGTGACGGACTTCCCCCACCGGTAGTCCGGCTTTCCGGCCGGTGAACGCTTGATGGAGGCGACGAACCAGATGCTGCGCGGGCACTTGTACCCGGCGATCGCGGTGCGCGCCACCTCGTTCAGGCTCGACAGGCTCGGCCGGGCACCGTCGCGCCCGGCGATGACCGCCGCCACCCGTTGCCCGTAGCGCTCGTCGGGAACACCGACGACGACGGTGTCGAAGACGTCGGGATGGGCCTTGAGTGCGGCCTCGACCTCCTCCGGGAACACCTTCTCACCACCGGTGTTGATCGACTGGGAACCGCGGCCGAGCATGGTGATCGAGCCGTCGGCCTCCACCGTCGCGAAGTCGCCCGGGAGGGCGTAGCGGATCCCGTCGAACTCCTTGAAGGTCGTGGCTGTCTTCTCCGGATCGTTGTGATAGCGCAGCGGGATGTGGCCCGAGCGGGCGAGGACGCCGACCTCACCGCTGCCCGGTTCCACCCGGGTCCCGTCCTCCCGTAGCACCACCGCGGCCTTGTCTGCGGTCACGCGGGGTGCGCCGACATGCGAGGTGCCCTTCTGCGCGGCCGACATCCCGCTGAATCCCGTCTCCGACGATCCGATCGCATCGAAGATCAGCAGATTCGGCAGCAGCTCGAGGTACTGGTCCTTGACGCTGGCGGAGAACAGTGCCGCCGACGACGCGAGTGAGAGCATGCTCGACGTGTCGTACGGTCGCCCCTCGGGGTGACCCTGTTCGAGTGCTTCCACCATCGGCCGCGCCATCGCGTCGCCGGTGATCATGACGACGTTGACCTTGTGCTTCTCGACGATCGACCACGCCTGGTGGCCACCGAACTCCGGGTAGATGACCGTCTTGCCGCCGGCGAACAGTTCCTGGAACACCGCCCACTGCGAACCGCCGTGGATGAATGGCGGGATCGGAAAGCGCACCAGCTGACCGCTTTTCGCCCCGTCGCGGGCCTGCTGCCACTCGTCGGTGACACGCTCGCCGGTGTAGAAGTTGATGCCGCCGCCGAGGACGCGCCAGACGTCCTCCTGACGCCAGACCACGCCTTTGGGGCGCCCGGTGGTGCCGCCGGTGTAGAGCATGTAGATGTCGTCGTCGGAGCGTGGCCCGAAGTCGCGCACGCTCGAGCGTGTCGCCACGATGTCGTCGTACCGCACCGCACCGTCGGGTACTGGCACATCGGTGCCGTCGTCGATCACGATGAGGTGGGCGAGATCCGGGCAGTTCGGTAACACGTTCACGACGCGATCGCCGTACTGCCGTTCGTGGATGAGTACTCTCATCTGCGAGTCGCCGACGATGTGCTCGAGTTCGGCCTCGACGTAGCGGTAGTTGACGTTGACCATCGCCGCGCGCGCCTTGAAGATCGCGATCATCGCGATCACGCATTCGATGGTGTTCCTGCTGTACAGACCTACCCGATCCCCCGGTTCGACGCCGAGCTCCAGGAGCTCGTGAGTGAGCGCGTTCGCCTGCCGTTCGACGTCCGCATAGGTCACCGACTGCCCCTCGGTCTCGAGCGCGATCCGGTCGGGAACCAGGTCGACGGCATGCTCGATCAGGTCGGCGATGTGAAATGCCATGACCCAAAACTAGAACGTGTTACTGTTTGGGACAAGGGTTTGTCCGAATTCGCTCAACTTCACCCACGGGGGTCCGCGAGATGACCACGACGTCCGACGCCGAATCCGCCACCGACCACGCTCCACACTGCCTGATCGAGAAGCGCGATCACGTCCTGATCGTCACGATGAACCGACCGCAGGCCCGCAATGCGTTGTCATCGGAGATGATGGCGATCATGACCGAGGCCTGGGACCGGGTCGACTCCGATCCCGACATCCGGGTGGCCGTCCTGACCGGTGCCGGCGGCGCATTCTGTGCCGGTATGGACCTGAAGGCCATGTCGCGCAACGCACCCGGCGACACGGTCGAACAGGGCACCTGGGATCCGGCGTCGTTGCCCGCACTGCTCAAGGGTCGCCGCCTCACCAAGCCGCTGATCGCCGCGGTCGAGGGGCCGGCGATCGCCGGCGGCACCGAGATCCTGCAGGGCACCGACATCCGCGTGGCCGGCGAGAGTGCGAAGTTCGGTGTGTCCGAAGCGAAGTGGGGCTTGTTCCCACTCGGCGGCAGTGCGGTGCGCCTGGTGCGGCAGATCCCCTACACCGTCGCCTGCGACATCCTGCTCACCGGCCGGCACATCAGCGCCGCGGAGGCCAAGGAATACGGCCTGATCGGGCATGTGGTGCCCGACGGCTCGGCACTCGACAAGGCCCTCGAACTCGCCGGCACCATCGCGGCCAACGGCCCCCTCGCGGTGCAGGCGATCCTGCGGACCATCCGCGAGACCGAGGGCATGCACGAGCTCGACGCTTTCCGGATCGAGGCGCCGATCGGCATCAAGGTGTTCCAGTCGAAGGACGCCAAGGTGGGGCCCACGGCGTTCACAACCAAGCAGAAGCCGGTCTTCACCGGCGAGTGAACGCCGGTCGCACACAGACCCTCCACTTTTCGGCAGACCCTCCGACCTGAGGTCGGGGGGTCTGCGCAAGTGTGGAGGGTCTGGCCCGGATGTCAGACGAGCGCAGCCAGCTGCTCGATGGTGGCGACCTCGCGCGCGGTGACCATCAGCATGCCGACACCCGCGGCCTCCCACTGCTTGATCTGGGCGCGTACCTCCTCGGCCGTCCCGACGAGCATGGTCTCTCGCACCATCTCGTCGGGGACCGCGGCGATGGCCTCGGCCTTCTTCCCGGCGAGGAACAGCCGGCCGATCTCGGCCACCTCGTCGCCGTATCCCATCCGCGTGTACAGCTCGGCGTGGAAGTTCCTGCCCGCGGCGCCCATCCCACCCACATACAGCGCCGTCGACGGCCGGTACCGGTCGATCGCCGCAGCGACGTCGTCGGTGATCACCACCTGCGCACCCGCGGCCACCTCGAAGTCGTCGCGCCTGCGACGCGCACCCCGCCGGGCGAAGCCCTCGGCCAGCCACTGCTCGTACCGGTCGGCGAGCGAGAGACTGTAGAAGATGGCGAGCCAGCCGTCGGCGATCTCGGCGGTCTGGGCCACATTCTTCGGTCCTTCGGCACCGAGCCAGATCGGGATGTCGGCCCGCAACGGATGGGTGATCGGCTTGAGCGACTTGCCGAGCCCGGTGGAACCGGGCGCGTCGGCGGGGTACGGCAGCCGATAGTGCGGCCCGGAGCTCACCACGGGTGCCTGCCGGGCGAGCACCTGCCGCACGATGTCGACGTACTCCCGGGTCCTCGCGAGCGGTTTGGTGAAGGGTTGCCCGTACCAGCCCTCCACAACCTGCGGACCCGACACCCCGAGTCCGATGATGTGCCGACCGCCGGAGAGGTGGTCGAGGGTCAGCGCATGCATGGCCAGCGCGGCCGGTGGGCGGGCGGAGATCTGGGCGACGGCGGTGCCGAGCCGTACGCGCTCGGTCGCGGCCCCCCACCACGCCAGCGGGGTGTAGGCATCCGAGCCCCAGGATTCGGCGGTGAACACCGCGTCGAACCTGCTCAGCTCGGCCGCAGCCACCAGAGCGGGAGCCTCTGCGATCGGGTCCGCCCCCCAATAGCCCAGTTGCAGTGCAAGTTTCACTACGCCTCGTCTCTCTCGCGGAATGGCCGTGACATGCGCCTTGTCATCAATACTAGAACGTGTTCTACTCGAAGAGTGAGCATCAGCACAACGAGCGCCGACCGGGGGGCGTCGAGCCCGGTCGCCACGGTGCCGGAACCCGAGACCACCGTCCTCACCGCCCCACTGACCAGCACCTTCGGGTACACGCGATCCCTGGGACCGGTCCTGAGTCAGTTCGCCCTGGGCCTGCGCGACGGCCGGATCGTCGGCTCCCGCGGTTCGGACGGCACGGTCGCGGTGCCACCGGTGGAGTTCGACCCGACGACGGGTTCACTGTCCACCGAGCTGGTCGACGTCGCCGCCACCGGAACCGTCACCACCTGGTCATGGAATCCCGAACCCGTTGCGGCACAACCCCTCGACACCGCCTTCGCGTGGGCGCTGATCCGCCTCGACGGCGCCGACACCGCACTGTTGCACGTGGTGTCGGTGGACGGCCCGGAGCAGATGGGCACCGGGATGCGGGTGCATGCGGTGTGGCGGGCGGCGCGGACCGGACGGATCGACGACATCGCCTACTTCGCCACCGGCGACGCCCCGGTTGCCGCCGCACCCAACGAGATCGAGCATCCCGACGGCGAGCACGTCATCATCACCACACCGATCACCACCTCGATCGTGCACTCGGCCACCGCCGAGGAGTCCTGGTATCTCGAAGGCCTCCGCAACGGCAAGCTGTACGGATCGCGGATCGGCACCGGCGTGGACGCCGGCCGGGTGTACTTCCCGCCGCGCCAGGTCAGTCCGTCCGACGGCGCCGTCGCGGTGGAGCGGGTGGAACTGCCCGACACCGGTATCGTCACCACCTTCTGCATCGTCAACGTGCCCTTCCAGGGCCAACGCATCACCCCCCCGTACGTCGCGGCGTATGTGCTGCTCGACGGCTCAGACATCCCCTTCCTGCATCTGATCCTCGACTGCCCCGCCGACGAGGTCCGCATGGGTATGCGGGTGCAGGCCGTGTGGGCCCCCGAGGAGGAACGCGAACTGTCGATGGGCAGTATCAGCCACTTTCGGCCCACCGGCGAACCCGACGCCGATTACGAGACATTCCACGAATTCCTCTGACCGCGAACCACTCTCACTGATCAAGGAGTACCCGTGACCCTTCCCAGGATCGCGATCGTCGGGTTCGCACACAGCCCGAACGTCGCCGGGACACACGGCACCACCAACGGTGTCGAGATGCTCATCCCGTGTTTTTCCAAGCTCTACGCCGAACTCGGCATCACCCGCACCGACATCGAGTTCTGGTGCAGTGGTTCGTCGGACTACCTTGCCGGACGCGCGTTCTCGTTCATCTCCGCCATCGACTCGATCGGCGCCATGCCGCCGATCAACGAGTCCCACGTCGAGATGGACGGCGCCTGGGCGCTGTACGAGGCGTGGGTCAAGATCGCCACCGGTGAGGTCGATCTGGCGTTGGCCTACGGCTTCGGCAAGGCCACCGCCGGCAACTCCGATCTCACCCTGACCCTGCAGACCGATCCGTACACGGTGGCACCGCTGTGGCCGAGCGCCACCTCCCTCGCCGCACTGCAGGCGCGGGCCGGTATCGAGTCCGGCGCCTGGACCGAGGCCGACATGGCGGCGGTCGCCGCGCGCGCGAGCGGGGGTTCGGTGGACGAGCTGCTGACCGCCGCGCCGATCGCCGATCCCCTTCGGCCGCACGACATCGCGCCGTACACCGACGCTGCCGCCGCGGTGATCATCGCCAGTGAACGGCGGGCCAGGGAGCTCGTCGCCAATCCGGCCTACATCACCGGGTGGGATCATCGGATCGACTCACCGAACTTCGGTGCGCGGGACCTGACGGTGTCGCCGTCGACGGTGCTCGCCGGAGACGCCGCCTTCGGTGGCCGGAGCCGTGCGGTCGACGTCGCCGAGATCGCCGCACCGTTCACCCATCAGGAACTGATCGTGCGGACGGCCCTGAACCTGCCGGACTCCGTGCGGATCAATCCGTCCGGCGGCCTCCTGGCGGGTAACTCGCTGTTCTCGGCGGGACTGCAGCGCATCGGGTATGCCGCACACGAGATCCTGCACGGCGACGCAGCCACCGCCGTCGCCCACGCCACGAGCGGACCGCTCTTGCAGCAGAACATGGTGGTCACGCTCGGCGACCGAGCACACCTGGGGGACGAGAACTGATGGCACACCACAATCGCGCGGCGGTGCTGGGCACCGGACAGACCACCTACGTCGCCAAGCGTCACGATGTCACGATGGCCGGGATGTGCCGGGAGGCCATCGACGCCGCCCTCGCCGACGCCCGGGTGGACATCGACGAGATCGACGCGATCGTGATCGGCAAGGCCCCGGATCTGTTCGAGGGCACCATGATGCCGGAACTGGCGATGGCCGAGGCGATCGGCGCGGTGGGCAAACGGATGATCCGTGTGCACACTGCTGGGTCGGTGGGCGGGTCCACCGCCAATGTCGCGGCATCACTGGTCTTCGCCGGCGTGCACCGTCGGGTACTGGCGGTGTCGTGGGAGAAGCAGTCGGAGTCCAATGCCATGTGGGCGCTGTCGCTTCCGGTGCCGTTCACCAAGCCGGTCGGTGCGGGTGCGGGCGGCTTCTTCGCCCCGCACGTGCGGGCCTACATCCGCCGCTCCGGTGCACCCGCACACATCGGTGCGATCGTCGCCGCCAAGGACCGCCGCAACGGCGCCCTCAATCCCCTTGCGCACCTACATCAACCGGACAAGACGGTCGAGGACGTGCTGGCCTCACAGATGCTGTGGGACCCGATCCGCTACGACGAGACCTGCCCGTCGTCGGATGGCGCGTGCGCGGTGGTGATCGGCGACGAGGCGGTCGCCGACGCCGCCCTCGCCGACGGCGAGAAGGTCGCCTGGATCCATGCGACCGCAATGCGCACCGAACCGTTGGCCTTCGCCCATCGCAATGTGGTGAACCCGCAGGCCGGTCGCGACGCCGCGGCCGCGCTGTGGAAGGCCGGTGGCATCGACAACCCGATCGAGGAGATCGACGCCGCCGAGATCTACGTGCCGTTCTCGTGGTTCGAGCCGATGTGGCTGGAGAATCTGGGATTCGCCCCGGAGGGTGAGGGCTGGAAGCTCACCGAGGCGGGTGAGACCGAGATCGGCGGACGCATCCCGTTCAATGCCTCCGGCGGTGTGCTCTCGTCCAATCCGATCGGCGCGTCGGGCATGATCCGCTTCGCCGAGGCCGCCATCCAGGTCATGGGCAAAGCAGGAGCCCATCAGGTGCGCGACGTCCGCAAGGCCGTCGGCCACGCATACGGCGGTGGCTCCCAGTACTTCTCGATGTGGCTGCTCGGGGTGGACAAGCCCCAGAGTTGATGTTCGGGAATCGGGCTCGGCGATCACCCCCGGTCACTCCGGCACCGCGCACGCCGCACCGTCGGAGATCCCGGTGGGCCGCACGCCGAGTGCCTGATTGAGCCGGGCACGCTGGTTCTCCCAGGCCACCGTGGTCGCGAGTTCGGCGACCTGCGCCCGGCTCAGTCGCGCCAGCAGCTTCTCCCGCAGTTCCGCGAGCGTCTCCGACGACGCCGGTGTACTCGTCATGGCCTCGGCGAACGCGATCACGAGTTTCTGCAGTTCGGTGAAGGCATCGCTGTCCCGATAGACCGGCAGGTCGCGGATCTGCTGCGCTGTGACACCCGAGTGGCCGGCGATGGCCGAGCCGATGTCGAGGCAGAACTCGCAGTTCACCAGTCCTGCGGCCTTGAGCTCGGCGAGATCCTTGAGGGTCGGGTCGAGCTTGTTGCTCAGCAGGACGGCGGTCTCGTACACACCGACGGCAGCGAGCATCTGGGGTCGGCGCCTCAACCAGGAGAACAGGTCTCCACGGTGACGTTTGGCCGAGCCGAGGGCCGCGGCGTTGATCCGTATGCGTTCGAGTGACCTCATTGTCCACACCTTCCAGATCCGGGGCCGGACTCGCGCGGCGGACGGGGCCCCGCACCGCAATCGCCGTGTATCCACCCTGACGCGAACCCTGCGGTGTGACAAGGCCATGGCCGCACGTCACAGTGTGCGGGTCGTCACCGTTCGGCGGACACGACAAGGACGAGGGCCGAACTCACAAAGGCGCCAACACCTTTGTGAGTTCAGCCCTCGTCCTGGCTGCTGCAGCGTCCTCAGGCCTTGCGGACCGAGTTGATGGTCTTCTCCACCTCCCAGAAGGCGCGCAGTGCGCTCAGCTTGCCGTCGGCGTCGGCTCGGTAGGTGAACACCCCTCGTGCCTCGGAGATGTGCCCGGCGATATGGGTCACGATCGTTCCGATATAGGCCACCTCGTTGCCGCAGATGATCTCCTCGTCGAAGACGAACTCGATCTTCTCCGTGGTGCCGATCGACAGATCCCAGAACTCCGAGATCCGTTGTTTACCTGTGAATCCCACTCCTTCTGCGTCGAACATCGACGGCCCGACCGGATCCTCGACGGTGGCGTCGTCGGCGAAGTTGTCGATCCACGCCTGCTTGGCCCGGGCCTCGACCGCCTCCCGCGATCGACGCCCGGCGAGCACCGCCGGATGGTTGACCCGGTCGATGTTCAGGTACGCCGGGGTATCACTGCTGGTGGTGGTCATCGCGGCCCGTAATCCACCCGCAGTTCCTTGACCCCGTTGATCCAGCCGTGACGCAGCCGGCGCGGCGGCTCGAGCCGGGTGATGTCGGGGACGATGTCGGCGAGCGCGTTGAACATCAGGTTGATCTCCATCCGTGCGAGGTTGGCCCCGACGCAGAAGTGGGCACCGTTGCCACCGAATCCCACGTGCGGGTTGGGATCTCGCATGATGTCGAAGGTGTACGGGTTCTCGAACACCTCGTCGTCGTAGTTCGCCGAACCGTAGAACAGGCCCACGCGCTGACCTTCGGCGATGTCGACACCACCGACCTGGGTGTCTCGCTTCGCGGTGCGCTGGAAGGCGTTGACCGGGGTGGCCCAGCGGACGATCTCGTCGACCGCGGTGGCCGGGCGCTCACGCTTGTACAGATCCCAGGCGTCGGGGTGCTCGAGGAATGCGTTCATTCCGTGCGTGATCGCATTACGGGTGGTCTCGTTGCCGGCCACCGTGAGCAGGATGAAGAAGAAGCCGAACTCGGCCTCGTCGAGCGACTGGCCGTCGATGTCGGCGTTGACGAGGACCGAGACGATGTCGTCGACCGGATTCTGCCTGCGGGACTCGGCCATGGTGTAGCCGTAGCCGAGGATCTCCGCCGAGGCCATCTGCGGATCCTCGGTGAAGTCCGGGTCGTCGTAGTTCATCATGCTGTTCGACCAGTCGAACAGCTTGGTACGGTCCACCTCCGGCACACCGAGCAGGTCGGCGATCGCCAGTAGCGGCAGGTCGACGGCGACGTCGTGGACGAAGTCGCCGGACCCCTCGTCCAGCGCACGCTGCACGATGGTGCGTGCCGCCGAGTCGAGCTTCTCCTCGAGGGCCTGCACGGCACGCGGGGTGAACGCCTTGGAGACGAGCTTGCGCAACCGGGTGTGCTCCGGCGGATCGTGATTGATCAGCAGGGCCTTGGTCAGGTCCAGCTGCTCCTTGGTCATGTCGTCGTCGAACCGCATGATCACGCCGTTGGGAGCCGTGGCCCAATCGGCGTTGTTCTTCGAGATCTCGCGGATGTGCGCATGCCTGGAGATCACCCAATAGCCGCCGTCGTGGAAGCCACCACCCTTGCCGGGGCGCTGCGCGTTCCACCAGACCGGCGCCGTCCGACGCAGCTGCGCGAACTCCCGGACCGGGATCCCCTTCTCCAACAGCTCGGGGTTGGTGAAGTCCCACCCCTCCTGCTTTGTGAAATCGAGCCCCTCCTCGGCGTCGGCGGACGACACCCCCCGGGGCACGTTGACCGTACTCACCACTGATCACACCACCTGTCGCTACCGTCATTGAGATGAGAAGCGCGTTCGGTCTCATCTGTGACCTACGGTACACACCGACAATGTCCATTGACGAGAACTCGTTCTAGGTTTTTCTGGACGTCCGCCCCAGTTCGGGGGCCGTTCTTCGAGCTGGTCGACCGTCCCACTGAGCCCGAATGACGATGAGAACCTGTTCTCGTTTTTCCACGTCCATCCTGGACGAAAACAAGAACTTGTTCTAATTTGGCAGGAGATACTCAGACCTCGGAGAGGACACGGATATGGGCGTACCGGTGATCGTCGACGCCGTACGGACACCGATCGGCAAGCGTGCCGGTTGGCTGTCCGGACTGCACGCGGAAGAGCTGCTCGGGCTCACCCAGCGCGGGCTGCTCGAGCGGGCCGGGATCGACCCGAACCTCGTGGAGCAGGCGATCGGCGGCTGCGTCACCCAGGCCGGATCGCAGGCGGGAAATGTGACCCGCAAGGCCTGGCTGTCATCGGGGCTGCCCGAACAGACCGGGGCCACCACCATCGACTGCCAGTGCGGCTCGGCCCAGCAGGCCAATCATCTGATCGCCGGCCTGATCGCCACCGACACCATCGACGTCGGCGTCGCCTGTGGCGTCGAGACGATGAGCACAGTGCCGCTCGGCGCCAACGTCGGCACCGGCGCCGGCCCGTACCACGCCGACTCGTGGAATGTGGATCTGCCGAATCAGTTCGAGGCAGCCGAACGGATCGCCCGTCGGCGCGGCATCACCCGTGACGACATCGACGAACTCGGCGTGCGCAGCCAACAACGCGCCAAGCAGGCATGGGACGAGCGGCGTTTCGACCGTGAGATCCTCGCGGTCAAGGCGCCTGAACGCACCAAGGTGGGTGAGTTCACCGGCACCGTCCTCGACGTCACCCGCGATCAGGGGCTGCGCGAGACCACCCGTGAGTCGCTCGCCGCGCTCAAGCCGGTGATCGAGGGCGGCATCCACACGGCCGGGACGTCGTCGCAGATCTCCGACGGCGCGGCCGCGGTCCTGCTGATGGACGAGGCCAGGGCCCGGGCGCTCGGCCTCACCCCGCGGGCCCGGATCCGCGCGCAGGCGCTGGTCGGTGCGGAACCTCGGTTCCACCTCGACGGCCCGGTACAGGCCACCGAGCGCGTCTTGTCGAAGGCAGGTATGGCACTGTCGGACATCGACCTGGTGGAGATCAACGAGGCATTCGCGTCAGTGGTGCTCAGCTGGGCACGGGTGCACGACGCCGACATGGACAAGGTGAACGTCAACGGCGGCGCCATTGCGCTCGGACATCCCGTCGGCAGCACCGGTGCCCGACTGATCACGACCGCACTGCATGAACTCGAGCGCACCGGCGGACAGACCGCGCTGATCACCATGTGCGCCGGCGGCGCCATGGCCACCGGAACCATCATCGAGCGGATCTGAGGTGGCCGGGCTCCCCAAAGACCGGCCAGGGCAGCTCGATTCACCCGTCGTCCAGAAGGTGATCAAGGTGGGATCGCGCCTCAACACCGCTATCTACCGCGCCAGCCGCGGGCGAATCGGCAGCACGTGGCGGGTGGGCTCGGCGTTCAGCAAACCAGCACCGGTGTGTCTGCTGACCACCATCGGCCGCAAGTCGGGCAAACCCCGCACGGCTCCACTGCTCTACCTGCGACGCGGCGACGATTTCATCGTCGTCGCGTCGCAGGGCGGCCTTGCCCACAATCCGGCGTGGTACCTGAACCTGCAGACCACCCCGGAGGTGGTCATCGAGGTGGGCCGCGATCGCCACGACCTCGTCGCGCGTACCGCCGACGACGCCGAACGCGCCGAACTGTGGCCGAAACTCGTCGAGATGTACGCCGACTTCGAGAACTACGAGTCCTGGACCGACCGAACCATCCCGGTGGTGATCTGCTCACCGCGCTGACGGTCGTGACGGTCGACCCCACTTCCACCAGGGCGTGCCACCCAGACACCACGTATCAATTGCCGGTCGAGCCGACCGGGAGCACGCGTCGACCCGGGCTCCTCCGTCGCGACATTCGACCCACGCACCAATTGCCGCTCGAGCCGACCCCGCTTCCACCAGGACGTCCCACCCGAACACCACGCACCGATTGCCGGTCGAGCCGACGAGGAGCGCAGCGACAAGTCGTGTCGAGACCTCCGCCGGCCGACCTCTGATCCCGACCACCTCGGAGATGAGCTCGGCGGTCGGGACCCGCGCCCGACGATCGGGGTCAGCGCCCGACCATCGGGGTCAGCGCCCGACGGCTGTCCGCGCGGGCAGCGCCCGTATCGCAGCGCCGAGCCAGGCGTCGAGCAGCTGCCGGCGCCCCGTCGCCGACAACGAGCGGCCCGGGTCGAGGATGAACGACTGCAACGTACGCAGAATGAAATCGACGACGAGCCCGAGTTCGGCCTCGGCGTAGCCGCACGCGGCCCAGTCGACGTCCATCCGTTCGACCATCGACCGCGCGAACACCCGCGCCCCCTCTGACGTGATACCGCCGATCGCGGGAAGGGTCTGATGTCCGGGGCTCATCAGGATGCCGAGGTACGGGTCGTCGGTGACGGTCTCGAGGACCGCGCAGACCCCTTCGATCACCGCGGCGTCCGGCTCGGCGATCCCGGCGAACCGCGCGGTGATGCCATCGAGATAGGTACCCACGGCCTCGGCCGCGGTGGCCGCGAGCAGCGCCTCGGTACTGGGGAAGTAGCGGTACACCGTCTGCCGGGTGACACCGAGGACGCGGGCCACATCCGACAGCTTGGTCGCCGCCCCGCGCTCGTCGATCACCTCGCGGGTCGCGGCGAGAATCCGGGCCGCCGCCTCGGCGTCGGTGGCGGGCACACGCCCAGACCAGCCATGGGTGCGCATCAGCGCCACCCGCCTCGCCGATCCGCCTGGTTCATGGCTGCTCAGCCTACCCGGCGCCGCGCTGTCCCCGGGCGGCATCGGGACCGCACCGATCAGACCATACGACTTTGACTTATATGTATGGTGTAGTGATCGCGCACACACTCGGTGCGCCGTGGGAGGAACAAGTGACGACAACCAAGGTCTGCCCGTTCGGCCAGGGCTTCGATTTCACCGACCCGGACATACTGGAACAGGGGATTCCGGTCCGGGAGTTCGCCGAACTACGCCGCACCGCACCCGTCTGGTGGAATGCCCAGGAGCCCGGAACGGGCGGTGGGTTCCAGGACGGCGGGTACTGGGCCATCTCGAAACACGCTCATATCCGCGAGATCTCGAAGAACCATCGACTCTGGTCGACCAACGCCAACGGCGCCATCATCCGACTCCCGGAGTACGTCACCGCCGACCAGATCGAGTTCACCAAGGCCCTGCTGATCAACCACGATCCGCCGGAGCACACCCGGCTGCGTAAGATCGTGTCGCGAATCTTCACCCCGAAAGCTGTTGGCGCACTGGAGGAAAGGCTCGCCGACAGTGCGCGGCGCATCGTCGAGGAGGCCGCGGCCGGGGGGTCCGGGAACTTCGTCGACGACGTGGCGATCCACCTGCCGCTGCAGGCGATCCTGGATCTGATCGGTGTGCCGGAAGCCGACCGCCCCCGCATCCACGAACTCGTCGACGCGATCATCAACACCGACGACCCGGACCAGACCATCGACCCGACCACGGCCAATGCCGAATTGCTCGGCTACGCCTACCAGATGGCCGAGGCACGCCGAAACGATCCCGCCGACGACATCGTCACCGCCCTGGTGCAGGCCGACGTCGACGGCGAGGCCCTCGACGAGATGGAGTTCGGGTTCTTCGTCATCCTGCTGATCACCGCGGGCAACGAGACCACCCGCAACGCCACCAGCCATGGGATGAACGCCTTCCTGGACCGACCCGATTCCTGGGAAGTGTTCCGAAAAGACCGTCCGCGCGCCGCGATCGACGAGATCTTGCGGTGGGCCACCCCGGTCAACGCCTTTCAGCGCACCGCCCTCGCCGACACCGAGATCGGCGGGGTGACGATCTCGGCCGGGCAGCGGGTCGGCCTGTTCTACGGGTCGGCCAACTACGACGAGGACGTCTTCGACGACCCGTTCACCTTCGACATCACCCGCGACCCCAACCCACACCTGGCCTTCGGCGGCAACGGAGCACACTTCTGCATCGGCGCGAATCTCGCACGGTTGGAGTTGAACCTGATCTTCGACGCCATCGCCGACGTCCTACCCGACATCGAACGCGTCGGCGACATGCGACGCGTCCGATCCGGTTGGCTCAACGGGGTGAAGGACCTGCCTGTCCGCTACTCGAGACGCCCCGTGTCCGCTCAGTGACCGACACCGGACCGTGTCCGATCGTCGGATACGGTCCGGAATGATTGGATGTCGACATGTTCGGCATCCTGACGCCCTGTCAGCACGTCCTCGGCGACGACCTCAGCGCCCAGTGGCGCGCCCATCTGTGCGGACTGTGCCTGACGCTGCGGGACGGACACGGACAGGCCGCCCGTCTGACCACCAGCACCGACGCGGTGATGATCTCGATCCTCACGGCCGCACAGCATGATTCACCGTCCACGCGCACCGCCGGCCCCTGCCCGCTGCGCGGCATGCGGACCGCGATCGTCGTGGACGGCGCCGACCCGGGCGTGCAACTCGCGGCGACCGCATCCCTGACACTCGCCGCAGCCAAGGCCGACGACGTGGTCGCCGAGCAGCACCTGGCCCTCGCCCCGAGGGCCCGGGCCCGGTCGACAGTGGCCTCCGTCGTCGGGCGGCGCCTGCGGCGACGCGCCGAATCCGCCTCCGGTCCACTCGATGTCGGCTCCGTCCTGACCGAGCTGTCCGTCCAGGCCACCGTCGAGCGGGCCGGTCTGGACCGGGGCGTGCGTCTTGACGAACTGACCGCACCCACCGCCGCCGCCACGGCACGGGTGTTCGCCGCCACCGCCGACGCCGCGGGAACGCCCGCCAACCGCGACACCCTCACCGAGATCGGTGCACAGTTCGGCACCATCGCCCATCTGCTCGACGCGATCGACGACATCGACGCCGACCGCGCCGCCGGGGCGTTCAACCCCCTCGACGCCACCGGCACGAGTCCCGCTACGGCACTGGAGGACTGCCGCCGGATGGTGCGGGCGATCCGGCGCGCCTACGGCCGTCTCGACCTGGTCGACGACCGGCTGTTGCGTGCCGTCCTGATCGGCGGGCTCACCCAGGCCGTCGATCGACGCGCGAAAGCGGTCGGACTGTCCCACGCCCACACCTGCCGAGCCGAATGGGAGCGGCCCACGACGCCGGTCTGGCCGCAAGAACGGCCGGCCGACTTCCCCGTCCACTGGCCGTATCCGCCGCCGTTCCCACCGGGACGCCCCTTCTGGCAGCGCATCGCTCCGTTCCTGGGCAACTCGTGTTCTGGCCGCGCATGCTGCACCGACCATTGGAATCACTGCAGCGATACGTGGAAACCCGAACTCTGCGACTGCGACTGCGATTGCGGTGACGGCAATTGTTGCGATTGTTGTGACTGCTGCGATTGTTGCGACTGCAACTGAGCGCCGCAGACGATCTGACCGGGTGCAAGTCGACCACACCCACCCGACTGCGCCCGCTCCGCCGAGCCGACCTCAGCCGACGCCGCGGTCGGCCGACCCCCAGAACCGTGCGCGCAACGCCTTCTTGTCGGGCTTGCCCAGCGCGGTCAGCGGCAGGGCATCGACGAACAGCACCTGCTTGGGGGACTGCACCGCACCCTTGCGGGCCTTCACCGACTCCTGGATCTCGGCGACGATGGCCGCCTTGGCCACGTCGCCGGCGTCGGTCGCATCGGCACGCAGGACGACCACCGCGGTGACCGCCTCGCCCCACTTGTCGTCGGGTACCCCGATCACCCCCACCTGGGCGACCGACGGATGTTCGGCCACAACGTCTTCGACCTCGCGCGGGAACACGTTGAAACCGCCCGTGACGATCATGTCCTTGGTGCGGTCGACGATGTACCAGAATCCGTCGTCGTCGGCGCGGGCGACGTCACCGGTGCGCAGCCAGCCGTCCCGGAACGCCTCGGCGGTCTGCTCGGGCAGACCCCAGTAGCCGCCCGCGAGAAGGGGTCCGGCAACACAGATCTCACCCGGCTCCCCCGGCGCCACCGGGAGGTCGTCGGGGCCGAGCAATGCCGTGCGCAGGAACGCCGAGGGACGTCCGCAGCTGCTGAGCCGACGCGGATCCCCGCCGGGCAGCGGGTGGTCGTGTTTGCCGAGGTAGCTGATCACCATGGGCGCCTCGGATTGTCCGTAGTACTGCGCGAAGATCGGACCGAACCGTTCGATGGCCTCGGCCAGTCGTACCGGATTGATCGGTGATGCGCCGTAGTACACCGTCTGCAGGGACGAGAGGTCGCGGGTGCGCGAGTCCGGGTGGTCGAGCAGCGCATACAGCATGGACGGCACCAGCATGGTCGCGGAGATCTTCTTCTCCTCGATGACGCGCAACACCTCGGCGGGATCGAACTTCGCCAGCACGATCATCGTTCCGCCCTTCATCAGGGTCGGCACGAAGAACGCCGCCCCGGCATGCGAGAGCGGAGTGCACATCAGGAAACGCGGATTCTCCGGCCACTCCCACTCGGCGAGCTGGATCTGCGTCATCGTGGCCATCGCCTGCGCGGTTCCGATGACGCCCTTGGGTTTACCGGTGGTGCCGCCGGTGTAGGTGATCGACACGACGTGGTCGGGCGGCAGCGGCGTCGAGACCAGCGGGATCGGCGCGCAGCCGTCGGCCTCGGCGATCACGTCACGCCCGACGGCGGCCAGGGCGTCGGGCACCGGCCCCAGGGTCAGCACCTGCTTCAGGCTGCCGACCCGCTCGACCAGGGCCAGCGCCCGCTCGACGAACATCGGCACCGGGTCGATGACCAGGGTGGTGACGCCGGCGTCGGACAGGACATAGGCGTGGTCGTCGAGGGAACCGAGCGGATGCAGCGCGGTGCGTCGCCAGCCCTGGGTCTGCCCGGCGCCGATCACCAACAAGACCTCGGGGCGGTTCAGGGCCAGCAGCCCCACCGCCGATCCGGCGCCCGCCCCCAACGACTCGAAGGCCTGGACATACCGGCTGGTGGCGGCCGCCATCTCTCGGCCGGTGAGGACGGTGCCGCCGAGCTCGAGGACGTTGTGATCGGCGTGGCGGCGCAGCGCGGCGACCATCAGGTCACCGAGGTGGACTCCGCTCCGCAGGGGGTCGAACTCGGACGTCGAGGTCTCAACAGTCATACGGCCAAGACTAGGACGTGTTCCACTTTTGGGGAAGCGTGTTGCACATTTCACGTCACTGACAAGCCTGTTCGAGTGAATTGTGTCCACCCCATTCAACTAGAACATGTTCCATGTCGTACCCGTGAGTAGCTCTCTACCATCGACGACATGACCGATCTTGATCAAACGACCGCACGACGCGACATCACCGATGCTCTGCTGACCGCCCTCGAGCGCCGTCACGAGGTGCTCGACGCCATCGTCGACGCCGGTGACCACGACGCCGCGGTGGCAGCCCTCACCGCGCTCCTGGACAAGTCCCATCTCGGCGTCGAGGCGATCCTGGGCATGAAGCTCGACCAGCTCACCAAGGATCAGCGACGTAAGAACCAGGCCGAGCTCGACGACCTCAACTCCGAGCTCACCTTCACCCTGGCCGAGCGGCCCGCGAGCAGCGGCGACACCATCGACCTGCGGCCCTTCTCCCCGGCGGACGACGCCGACCTGTTCACCGTGCGTACCGAGGAACTCGGTCTGGCCGGCGACGGTTCGGGCGCCCCGGCCTCCGCGGTCAGCGAGGAGATCGCCAAGGGCAGCGACCGCGTCGACAACGAGGAGGCCGTCTGGCTGGTGGCCACCGAGGGTGATGCCAAGGTGGGCTTCGTGTTCGGCGAGCTGAAGTCCGGCGAGGTCGACGTCCGCATCTGGATTCACCCGGAACGCCGCAAGCACGGCTACGGCACCGCCGCGCTGCGCAAGTCGCGCTCGGAGATGGCTGCGTACTTCCCCGGCGTCCCGATGGTGGTGCGGACCCCCGGCGCTTAGGCCGATCCGGCCCAGGGAACAGCGGCCGAGCGGGCCCCGGGAACACCGGCCGACCCGGCACGGCACAGCAGGCCCGATGCCGCACAGTCCTTGTCGGGCGGGACCTACCGATACGATGGACCACCGTGAACTCGGAGTCCGCTGTCCCCGCCGCACCGTGGATTCGGACACCCTGGTTTCTCACCTCACCGCCGGACACACCCGACGACACCCTCGAGCGTCCCCGACTGATCCGACACCTCGACGCCGCACTCGCCGCCGATGGTGTTGCCACGGTCGCGGCCCCGTCCGGATACGGCAAGACCGTGCTGCTCACGGCGTGGGCAGCACGGCATCCGGAACCGACGGCGTGGTTGACCCTGACCCATCATGATCGGGACGACGAGTCGCTGCTGTTGACGGGGGTGCTCTCGGCGCTGGCACCGCTGGCGGGTCGGGTGCCCGAAACGGGTCACGTGCACGCGGATCTGGCCGTGGCCACCCCGCCTCGTCCCCGTGATGTCGTCACGGCGATCGCCCGCACCGTCGCCACGATCGGCACCCCGGTGGTCATGATCGTCGACGACGCCCACCATGCGGGGCCGAGGGTCGCCGAGGACGTCGTCGATGTGGTGACCCGGGTCACGCAGGGACGACTGCGCTTCGTGGTGGCCGGCAGTCCCGAGATCCTCCCCTGGTTCGCCCGACGGGCCGCACGCCACCCGGAGATCACGCTCACGGCAACACAACTCGCGATGACACCCGATGAGATCGCCGCGGCGGCAACGTCACACGGGATCACCGTGGATGCCGAGGTCGCCGCCGCGCTGCACCGCACCACCGGCGGCTGGCCGATTGCCCTACACCTGTGTCACTTTGTTGCGCAAGGTGATTCGGCGTCACCGATCCGCAATGACGCGTTGCTCGCCGACTACATCGCCGCGACCGTGCTGCCCCTCCTCCGGCCCCGACTCCGTGACTTCGTCCTCGCCGCGACAACCTGTGACCGTCTCGACGCGGTGCTCGCCGAGGCACTCGGCGCAGACCCCGACAGCGGGTCGCTGCTCGAGGAGTGCGCCACCGCCGGGTTCCTGGTTCGGCACGTGGACGGAACCGGCCACGTACTGTATCGCTGGCTCGACGTGTTCGCCGACGTCTGTCGCCGGATCGTCGCCCGCCGGAGCACCGCGCGCAGCAACGCATTGCAGGCTGTCGCGGCTCGGGCGATCGCACCGTATTCCCCGTCGGAGGCACTGGTCCACGCCACCCGGTCCGGCGATCCGACCCTGATCGCCGACATCGTCGGCACGATGTGGATGCGCATTCTCGTCGATTCCGGCGCCCGGACACTCAACACGTGCTGCGTCGGCCTGCCGTCACCGATCGCCCAGACCGCCGAGGTGCTCGTCATCCGGGCATGTTGTGTGAATCTGCTCGGCGATCGCGTGGGCGCCCGACTCCTCGCCGACGCGGCCAGTGCCCGGGACGACGGTGACGAGCGTTTCCTCATCACGAACGCGTTCGCGCAACTGTTCCTCACCGACGACCAGGATCGGCTGGCGTCGACCGCGGACACGGTGCAGCGTCTGCTCGAGCAGGGTCGCACCGACCCCGCCCACCATCCGTACGGGTTGTTC
The DNA here is from genome assembly GCF_053589235.1 of Gordonia sp. NPDC003376. NCBI lineage: Bacteria > Bacillati > Actinomycetota > Actinomycetes > Mycobacteriales > Gordoniaceae > Gordonia > Gordonia sp. NPDC003376. The sequence continues at coordinate 69,139 of NZ_JBSFRM010000023.1, forward strand.
CTGCTGGCCTGGACCCGGCTCCGGTTGCGGCGCGATCCGGTGGCGGCGATCGGCCTGTTGCGGTCGGCGATGGACGCGGCCGAGGTGGCCGGGCACACGGTGCTGGCCCGTCGTGCCCGTGCGAACCTGTTGTTCGCGCTGGTCTACGGTGGCCGGTTCACCGCCGCACAGCGCGTGCTCGCCGACGGCTTCACCGCCAACCTCGAGACCACCGACCTCGAGACCACCGACCCCGAGACCACCACCGATCTCGAGACCACGACCGACGACTGGTTTCGCTACGACGGCGGCATCGGGCAGTTCGCGCTGGGCTACGGCGCGTTCTGGCGGGGGCAGACCGACGCCGCACAGACCCACTTCCGTTCACTGCTCGCCGCGGGTGCGGACGCCGCGTCGTACGGCGGCCTCGCCCGGGTGTATCTGGCGATCATCGGGGCGGCAGGCACCCCGGACGCCATCCACGCCGCCCGCCGGCTCCTCGCCGACATCCCGGACGAGGAGGTGCACGGGATGCCGTGGCCGGCATACCGCGCCATCGCCGAGGCCGAACTGCTCGCCGCATCGGGACGCCTGGACGAGGCGGTCGACGTCGTGCAGACCCTTGCCGACCAGCGCCACGTGCCGGTGGTCCGCATCGTCTCCGCCGACATCGCGCGCCGCGGCGGACATCTCGGGCTCGCCATGGATCTGCTGGCCGAGGTCGGCGTGGCGGCTCGGGCGATCTCTTATGTCGGGGTGTCTGCGGATGTCACCGCGGCGCTGGTGGCCCATGAACGTGGCGACGTCGGGAACGCCCATCGGTATCTCGAGCGCGCGCTGGAGGTCGCGGCAGGCGAAAGAGTGATCGCACCGTTCCGTTCCGGCGAGTCGCGACTACGCGCGCTGTTGGCCGATCACACCATCGCCGGCACCGGACAGCCCGAATTCCTGGCCGCGCGGGTCGCCGACCTCGCGAGCACCGAGGACGAACCGCTGGCCGGCAGCCCACTGTCGCGGCGTGAACGCGAGATCTACGCCTACCTGCGGACATCGATGACAGCCGGCGAGATCGCAGCCGCCCTGTTCGTGTCGGTCAACACCGTGCGCACACATCAACGGGCGATCTACCGCAAGCTCGGCGTCACCAGTCGCCGCGACGCGGTGAACCTGCGCCGGTGAACTCCGCACGGTGATCGGTCCGGCCCTCATCCCTCGTGGATGAGACCGGGCGCCGAGACGCCGTCGCGTCCCGGATCGCCGATATCGTCGCGCCCATGGCGAACCTCAACTCACTGGCCAAGGACGTCTACCAGTACGCGTATCCGATGGTCACGATGGAACTCACGCGCCGGCAGGCGACCAACGTCGGCGACGATGCGACGATCCCGATGCGCGCACCCGCCAACCGGCTCGTACATGCGCGCCGATTCCCGGGCGGTGCGGATCGCGATGTGGTGCGATACAACTTCGACACGCTGTACTCGTTCGCGTGGACAGACCTCGAGCAGGAGCCGATGGTCCTGTCGGTGCCGGCCTCCGAGGGCCGCTACTACCTCACTCCCATCTACGACATGTGGTCCGAGATCTGGGCGGTGCCCGGTTCACGGACCACCGACGGCCGGGCCGTCGACTTCCTGATGGTGCCGCCGGGCTGGTCGGGTGAGGTCCCGGACGGACTCGATCTGCTCATCGCTCCCACCCCGACGGTGTGGATCATCAACCGCGTGCAGTGCAACGGCCCCGGCGACTACACGGCCTGCCACGAGTTCCAGGACCGCTTCGGGCTGACCCCGCTCGGGGTGTGGCAGGGCGGCGAGCCGGCGCCGGCAAAGCCGTATGTACACGACGACTCCGTGTCCGACACCATCCCGCCCCTGGACATGGTCAATGCCCTGACCGGCCCGGAGTTCTTCTCCCTGTTCGCCGAACTCGTGGCAGTGCACCCGCCGCACGCCAACGACTACCCGATCGTCCATCGGATGCGGACGCTGGGACTGCGACCGGGGGAACCGTTCGACGTCGACGCGATGAGCACCGACGTGCGGGCCGCCGTGGAGGCTGCTCCCGCCGCCGCACTCACCGAGCTGGTGGAGACGATCGAGTCGGGATCGTTGGGACAGACCGCCAACGGGTGGAACTGGGCCCAGACGCTGGGTACCTATGGCACGAACTATCGCCTGCGCGCGGTGGTCACGATGGGTGGTCTCGGCGCCAACCTCCCCGAGGACGCGATCTATCCGAACGGGCTGTTCGACGCGGACGGTCGGCCGTTCGATTCGACGAACCGCTACCTCCTGCACTTCGCCGCCGACGAGGTCCCCGCGGTGGACGCGTTCTGGTCGTTGACGATGTACGACGCGCACGGATTCCAGGTGCCCAACGAGTTGGATCGGTTCGCGCTGCGCGACCGTGATCGGTTGACCTGGAACGCCGACGGGTCGCTCGACCTCTATCTCCAGCACGACAACCCGGGGCACGATCGCGAGGCCAACTGGCTGCCCGCACCGCCGCGGAGCACCTTCCATCCGATGTTGCGGCTGTACTCGCCGACGGCGGAGACGCTGGCGACGTTCACTCCCCCTCCGGTACGCCGGGTCGACTGACCCGGAACCGTCACACGCGCCGACGGGGAAGGCCGAATCTCGCCACGATGGTGCGGATTCGGCCTGCGTCGTCCACCACGAAGGTCTCCGAGACAGGTGCGGCGAGCCCGAAGATCCTGGGCCGCAAGTGAACCCAGTATCGGGTGGTGACGGTGTGGCCGGTGACCTCGCTGGTCAGGTCACCGACGGCGTGGATGATCTTGAACTGGGGCCCGCGGGCGAGACTGCGTGCGATGTGGTGGCCGTTGCGGCCGGTCTTGATCCCGAATTCCACACGGGTGCAATGGGGATGCAGTGGAACCGACGACGGGTCGTGGGTCACCAGCGCATCGATGTAGGCCTGGGCCGCCGCAGTGCGCCGGTCATCGACGGAATCGCTCATCCACCACTCTTCTTCGTCTGCGGCCCGCCGGACTCGATGTGCTCAGCGGGCGCCGTACACCGGCATCGGGACCGGCGCCTTGGCGAGGATCTCCTCGATCACCGGGCCGAGTTCGGCCGGTTCCCACCGGGAGCCCTTGTCGTATTCGACACTACGCTGCCAGCCGTCGGTCACCGAGACCTTTCCGCCCTCGACCTCGAACACCCGGCCGGTGACGTCGGCGGCGGCCGCGGAGGCCAGCCACACCACCAGCGGGGAGACGTTGGCGGGGTCCATCGCGTCGAAAGAACCGTCGGTGGGGGCGGACATCTGCGCCGCCATCGCCTCCCCGGCACCCATCGTCATCTGGGTGCGGGCGGCAGGCGCGATCGCGTTGACCGTCACGCCGTAGCCACCCATCTCGGCGGCGGCCTGCACCGTCAGCTCCGCGATGCCGGCCTTCGCGGCCGCGTAATTGCCCTGCCCCACAGAGCCGTACAGCCCCGCACCGGACGAGGTGTTGATCACGCGGGCCTGGCGCGGGGTGCCCGCCTTGGCCTGGGCGCGCCAGTACTCGGCGGCGTGGCGCAGCATCACGAAGTGGCCCTTGAGGTGCACCCGCACCACCGAATCCCACTCGTCCTCCGACATCGACACCAGCATGCGGTCGCGGACGAAACCGGCGTTGTTGACGAGGATGTCGAGCGCCCCGAAGTGTTCGACCGCGGTGGCAACGATCGTCGCGGCGGTACCCCAGTCAGCCACGTCGCCGGGTGCGGCAACGGCGTGACCGCCCGCCGAATGGATCTCGTCGACCACCGCGGTGGCCGCGTCGGCGACGTAGTCGTTGACCACGACGTGGGCGCCGTCGGCGGCGAAGGCCAGCGCATGCGCCCGGCCGATCCCCTGTCCGGCGCCGGTCACGATCACCACGCGGTCCGTGTTCAGTGCACTCTCACCCACAGGCGTTGTCCTTTCAGATGGTCCGGAGTGATCCGGTGTCAGGTGTCGTTTCCGGCATTGGCCGCGCTGAGGAACGCGGGTTTCTCCCCACCACCGTGGACGGTGAGGGTGCTGCCGGTGATGTACGCGGCCAGCGGCGACAGGAAGAACGCCACGGCCGCGCCGATGTCGGCGGGTCGGGCCATGCGGCCCATCGGGATGGTGGCGTCCACCGCGGCGATGCCCGCGGCGTCGCCGTAATGCAGGTGGGCCAGTTCGGTTTCCACCGGTCCGGCCACCACGCTGTTGACCCGGACACGCGGCGCCCACTCCACCGCGAGGGTGCTGGTGAGGTTGTCCAGGCCGGCCTTGGCCGCACCGTAGGCGCCGGTCCCGGGCGACGGCCGGTGCCCACTCACGCTGGACACGTTGACGATCGCACCGCCCCCGCTCTGATGTGCCATCACCGCGTGGGCGGCCCGGGCGACGAGCAGCGGGGCGAGCAGGTTGAGTTCGACGATCTTGCTCGCGAAACGTGGCGACGCGTCGGCGGCCAGCGCGAACGGTGAGCCACCGGCGTTGTTGACCACGCCGTCGAGGCGACCGTGGGCGGCGACGATCGACCCCACCATCGCGGTGACCGCCTCCTCGTCGCGGACGTCGCAGGCGACGAATCGTGCGCGGGGCACCGTTGCGAGCAACTCACCGGCATGACGGGCACAGGCCACCGGCACCGCTCCGAACTGGGAGAGCACACGCATGATGCCCAGCCCCACCCCGCGGGCCCCGCCGGTCACGAGTACGACCTTTCCGTCGAGCCCCAGGTCCAGTCCGTGGTGGTCGGGGTCCGTATTCACGGGCACCTGTGCCGATGTCTTCATGGGTGCTACCCTACCAAACAACCAAGCAATTGCTTGGTTGGTTTCTCGGACGTTCCCGTATCGCGACGTCCGGCGAGCACTGCCGAGAGGAGCACGCGTGCCGATCACCACCTCACGCACGGACACGGGGGTTGTCACGGTCACCGTCGACTTCCCGCCGGTGAATGCGCTGCCGTCGGCGGCCTGGTTCGAGCTGGCCGAGGTCATCACCTCGGCCGGCGACGACCCCACCACCCACGCCGCGGTGTTGCGCGCCGAGGGGCGCGGGTTCAATGCGGGTGTCGACATCAAGGAGATGCAGACCACCGAGGGCTTCGACGCCCTGATCGCCGCCAACCACGGCTGCGCGGCCGCATTCAGCGCGGTCTACGACTGTGCGGTCCCGGTGATCGTCGCAGTCAACGGTTTCTGCGTCGGCGGAGGCATCGGACTGGTCGGCAATGCCGACGTGATCGTCGCCGCCGAAGGCGCAGTGTTCGGCCTCCCCGAGGTGGACCGTGGAGCACTCGGTGCCGCAACACATCTCGCGCGGCTGGTACCGCAGCACATGATGCGCACCCTCTACTACACCGCACAGAACGTCACCGCCGAACAGCTCCTGCACTTCGGGTCGGTCTATCGGGTGGTGCCGGCCGACGAGCTCGACGCCGCCGCAGCGGAGATCGCCGAGAAGATCGCCGCGAAGGACACCCGGGTGATCCGGGCGGCGAAGTCGGCGATCAACCACATCGATCCGGTAGATGTGAAGGCCAGCTACCGACTGGAGCAGGGCTACACCTTCGAACTGAATCTCAGCGGTGTCGCCGACGAACATCGCGACGAGTTCGTCTCCACCGGCCGGGCACTGACCACCAGCAAGGCACTCAAGACAGGGGGACGTGGCTGACATGGGAGCCACACCGACCGACAAGACCAGCACCCCCGACGAGGTCATCGGTGAGCTGCGCGACGGCATGACCATCGGCATCGGCGGCTGGGGTTCACGGCGGAAGCCGATGGCCCTGGTCCGTGCATTGGCACGCTCCGAGGTCACCGACCTGACGGTGGTGACCTACGGTGGACCCGACCTCGGATTGCTCTGTGCCGCAGGTAAGGTCCGCCGCGCGTACTACGGGTTCGTCTCACTCGACTCCGCGCCCTTCTACGATCCGTGGTTCGCCACGGCACGTACCACCGGCGCGATCGAGTCCCGCGAGATGGACGAAGGCATGATCAAGGCCGGCCTACAGGCCGCGGCTGCACGTCTGCCGTTCCAGCCGATCCGCGCCGGGCTCGGCTCCGATGTGCCGAGGTTCTGGGAGGGCGAGCTCAAGACCGTCACCTCCCCCTATCCCGACGCCGACGGCCGCACCCAGACGCTGATCGCGATGCCCGCCCTGAGGCTCGATGCGGCGTTCGTCCATCTCGATCTGGCCGACACCCGCGGCAATGCCGCCTACACCGGTGTCGACCCGTACTTCGACGACCTCTACTGCGCCGCCGCCGAGCGTCGCTACCTCGAGACCGATCAGCTGGTGTCCACCGAGGTGCTGGTGAAATCCGTTCCCACCCAGCGTCTTCTCCTCAATCGGATGAACGTCGACCGCGTGGTGCACGCCCCCAACGGTGCGCACTTCACCTTCGCCGGCACCGCGAGCGAGGCGAGCGGGCCGAACACAACCGCGGACTACGGCCGAGACGAGGCGTTCCAGCGGTTCTACGTGGAGTCGGCGAAGGAACCCGAGACGTGGCAGGCGTTCTCGCAGCGGTTCCTCGAGGTGGACGAACCGACATATCAGCGCGAGGTCGCCGCATGGCGTGCCGAGCAGGAGGAGGCAGCGAAGTGACCACCACCGAAGCCCCCGCGGATGTCACCCGCGCCGAGTTCTGCGTCATCGCCTGCGCCGAGATCTTTCGTGGCGCAGGCGAGATCATGGCCTCACCGATGGCGCCGATCCCACTGCTCGGTGCGCGTCTGGCGCGCCTGACCTTCGAACAGGATCTGGTGATCACCGACGGGGAGGCGCTGATCCTGGCCGGCACCCCGGCAATCGGCAACACCGGACCGATCGAGGGCTGGATGCCCTTCGCCAAGGTTTTCGACGTCGTCGCGTCGGGCCGTCGCCATGTGGTGATGGGTGCCAACCAGATCGATTGCCACGGTAACCAGAATCTCTCGGCGCTCGGTCCGCTGCACCGGCCCACTCGCCAGATGTTCGGTGTGCGTGGCGCACCCGGCAACACGATCAACCATCCGACCAGCTATTGGGTGGGGCGGCATTCGTCTCGGGTGTTCTGCGACACCGTCGACATCGTGTCCGGAATCGGCTACGACAAGGTCGATCCCGCCAATCCGGCATTCGACGATCTCGACATCCACCGCGTCGTCACCAATCTCGGGGTCTTCGACTTCGGCGGTCCCGACAAGACCATGCGGGCACTGTCGTTGCATCCGGGGGTCGGTGCCGACGACGTCGTCGAGAACACGTCGTTCGAGGTGGCCGGGCTCGCCGACGCACCGCCGACGCGTACGCCGTCGGAGTCCGAGCTCACGCTGATCCGGGATGTACTCGATCCCAAAGGCGTTCGGAATCGAGAAGTGAAGTGACCGCGCAAGGACGTGCCGCCGGCCTGGCGACCCGGTTCACCGAGCTGGTCGGCATCGAGTATCCCGTGGTGCAGACCGGAATGGGCTGGGTGTCGGGGCCCTCGCTGACCTCGGCCACTTCCAATGCCGGCGGTCTGGGCATCCTGGCCTCGGCGACGATGACCTACGACGAGCTGGAGGCCGCGATCGCCAAGACCAAATCGTTGACCGACAAACCGTTCGGCGTGAACATCCGCGCCGATGCCACCGACGCACCTCAACGGATCGACCTGTTGATCCGGGAGGATGTCAAGGTGGCGTCGTTCGCGTTGGCACCCAAGAAGGAGCTGATCGCCAAGCTCAAAGACCATGGTGTGGTGGTGGTTCCGTCGATCGGTGCGGCCAAACATGCGGTCAAGGTGGCGTCCTGGGGTGCCGACGCGGTGATCGTGCAGGGCGGTGAGGGCGGCGGCCATACCGGCCCGGTCGCCACCACCCTGCTGTTGCCGTCGGTGCTCGATGCGCTGGCCGCCGCGGGTTCGCACATGCCCGTGGTGGCGGCGGGTGGGTTCTTCGACGGTCGAGGCCTCGCCGCCGCGCTGGCCTACGGTGCCGAGGGTGTGGCGATGGGAACCCGGTTCCTGCTGACCTCGGATTCGGCGGTGCCGGATGCGGTCAAGCAGGAGTACCTCAAGCGCAGCCTCGACGACACCGTCGTGTCGGTGAAGGTCGACGGCATGCCGCACCGTGTGCTGAAGACCTCACTTGTCGAGGCGCTGGAGAGCGGTAGTCCGACGAAGGCACTGGTGGCCGCGGCCCGCAATGCCAACGAGTTCAAGCAGTTGACCGGCATGAAGTGGACGACGATGCTGCGTGACGGGCATGCCATGCGCAAGTCCGGGGAACGCACCTGGCAGCAGATCATCATGGCCGGCAACACCCCGATGCTGTTGCGGGCAGGCCTCGTCGAGGGCGACACCCGCGCCGGGGTGCTCGCATCGGGACAGGTGGTCGGCATGATCGACGACCTGCCGAGCTGCGACGACCTCATCCAATCGATCATGACCCGGGCACATGAGCGCCTGAAGACCCTCGGCTCCCTCGGCTGAGCACCCACGACACCTCCGACGACGGCTTCCATCCGTCGTCGACTGCGACGATTTCGACACGGGTCCTCGCGATGCTCGGTCCTGGCTCAATCAGCAACGGGCCGTTGGTGGTTGAGCCGACGAGGAGCGAAGCGACGAGACGTGTCGAAACCTCAGACGGCCGACCTCGCCAACGCAACCACCTCTGATCAAGACTCAAACATCAACTTGCCATTGCTGGTTGAGCCGACGAGGAGCGCAGCGACGAGACGTGTCGAAACCTCAGACGGCCGACGTCGCCAACGTGACCACCACCGACGTGGCCACCACCCAACACAAGCTACGGAGATTTCGACACGGGTCCTCGCGATGCTCGGTCCCGGCTCAATCATCGTGTGGCCGTTAACGAGGTGTGTCGAAACCTCAGACGGCCGACGTCGCCAACGCAACCACCTCTGATCAAGACTCAAACATCAACTTGCCATTGCTGGTTGAGCCGACGAGGAGCGAAGCGACGAGATGTGTCGAAACCTCCGCCGGCCGACCTCGCCAACACACCCACCTCCGAGGTGGTCACGCTCCCACCGCCGGCTACAGAGATTTCGACACGGGTCCTCGCGATGCTCGGTCCCGG
>NZ_JBSFRM010000024.1:0-14199 GCF_053589235.1 Gordonia sp. NPDC003376
GTCCCTCGCGGTTTTCAATGGAACTCCCGGGCGGTGATGGTGATCGGTTGGCACCTTCACCGTCACCGTCTGGGCCTCCATTCCAGGTTCGACACGACGAACACAAGGCGGGGACTTTCATCTGGCCACCACCGGGGACCTCGATCTGGCCACCAGTGGGGACTTTCTCATGGCCATTCACAGACTCACTCCACCTGCGCCCTGGTTCTCGCGGCGTTGCATTGAGTCACGAACTTCCGCAGCATTTTTTCGGTCTCCTGGGCGACGGAGCTCATCGGAATCCGTCAATGACGCTCACCCGATGCCCATCGACGTGGCTCCATCGCCACTGTGTCTCGACGATCGGCCTGCCCCGTCAGCGAACCCGGCTCGTACTTGCCCGGCGATCGGCGGCGCCCTGCAGATCGATACCTCTCCACTTCCGGGTCCGGCTCCGGAAGGGTGAGATCACCGGTCGGGTGAACTCGTGACCGCGTGGACTGCCGCGACCAGAGCTTCTCGGTGGCCGGCGAGACGTTCTGCGGAACCGTCGGGTTCGGCGGCGAGTGTACGCAGCGCGGGGGAGGCGTTGGCCCACGATGTCGCGATCGCGACGACCAGTGCCAACAGGTCGGCCGGATCGCGTCGGTTGGTGATCACCCCGGCCTGTTGGGCCGCGGCGATGGCAGCGACCTTCGGTCGATAGGTTTCGATCTCGTCGCGACTGGCCTCGGAGCGTTCGAGCTGTGCCCACACGGTCAGTCGAAGCGTGCTCGGGTGTCGGAGAAGGTAGTCGAACAACCGCCCTGCGTAGTCGCCGAGGTCGTCGGCCGTGAACGGGACCGTCTGCGCCATCTCCGACAACGCGTGGGTGACCACGACGTCGAACAAGTCGGCCTTGTTGCCGAAATGTGCATAGATCGAGCGCTTGTTGGCTGCTGCGGACTCGGCGATCCGGTCCACCCGCGCACCCGCCAGCCCGAATTGGGCGAACTCTTCGACACCCGCAGTGAGGATACGGGCCTTGGTAGCGGTCGCATCGGGCGGCACCCAGTCACCATAACGCACCCTAACCAACCACTTGTTGACGATCGGAGCTCATCGCGATACGTTTTGAACGAACTAGATAGTTACATTCCGTATCGGTCCCGCTAGACAGAGGTTTGCGATGAAGGCGATTGTGATGACAGGTGCCGGAGAACCCTGGCAGGTTCACGAGCTACCGATCCCCACCATCGAGCCGGGCCAGGTGCTGGTCAAGGTGCATGCGTCGGGGATGTGTTACACCGACGTGTGGGCGACCGAGGGATACGGCGGCGACATCTATCCGCAGACTCCCGGGCACGAGGTCGTGGGGGAGATCGTCGACGTCGGTGCGGGAGTGCACGGGCGGCAGGTCGGGGATCGCGTGGGAACGACGTGGGTTCAGCAGGCGTGTGGTCGGTGCGACTACTGCTTGCAGAACCGGCCGTTGAGCGGCCAGACCGCAATGAACTGTGTGAGTCCTCGAACCACGGGCTTCGCAGCGCAGGGCGGGCACGCCGAGTACATCGCGGTCGCTGCCGAAGGAACGGTCCTGCTGCCCGACGGACTGGACTACGTCGATGCCGCCCCGATGATGTGCGCCGGGTACACCACGTGGAGCGGTCTGCGGGATGCCGCGCTGCAGCCTCGGGAACGAATCGCGATCCTGGGTATCGGCGGATTGGGACACGTGGCCCTGCAGCTTGCTCACGCGACCGGATACGAGACGATCGCCATCACCCACTCTCCGGACAAGCGTGACCTGGCCCGGCGACTCGGCGCCGACCACGTCGTGGCCAACGGCACCGAACTCCGCGACCTCGGCGGCGCGGATGTCCTGCTGGTCACCACGAATTCCTTCGATGCGGTCGAGGGAACCCTGGTGGGGCTACGCCCCAACGGCCGAGTAGTGGTCAGTGGGCTGGACTTCACACGGCCGTTTTCCATTCCCTCTGACGGAGTGCCGTTCCACATGATGCGCCACAGCGTCATCGGGTCCACACACGGCGGGCTGGACAAACTGAGCGAAGTCCTCTCGCTCGCCGGAACCGGTGCGGTCAAGCCCATCACCGAGCAATTCGGCCTCGACGACGCGGCCGAGGCGTACGACCGCCTGAAGTCGGGAAGGATGCGCTTCCGCGGCGTCTTCACTCCCGCCGTTCGCTGACCTCCACCCGGTGACGACGGACCTGCCCGCCCGCCTCGAGCACGGGCTTCCCTGTCCACATGTTGCACGAATATCGCTGACTCGCAAGGGCATCCACCAGATCCCCGGTGAACGACAGCATCCCGCGCCGTTCGACGAGAAACGCCGCGCTGATGCTCCCGCCGCATCGAGGTACTCGCTCCATCCAGATAGGACCCCAGGGTGACCGACTCGTTGATTTCGTCGTCGAGCAGCCCGCGGTATATCGATCTTCGCCGGTTGCACCAGTTCGTCATCGCCGTCGATTCCCCATCGCTACGCGTCGCGGCAGAACAGCTGTTCGTCACCCAGCAAGGGCTCTCCGCATCTCTCCGGCAGCTGGAGGCAGATCTCAATCTGGAGCTGTTCGTCCGAACGAATCGCACCCTTCGCGTATCGCCGGCAGGAGCGGAACTCTATCGACGTGCCCCCGCGCTGTTGGCGGGAGGACGGAGCGCGCTCACGGCAGTCCACCGAATCGTCGAGGAGGCACCACCGTTGTATGTCATCGGGCATACCCCGGATATCTCTGGCGAGGAAGTGCACCAAATCCTTGCACCACATCTGCCCGCACTCTCCGGACAACCGTTCCGGGTCGCCGAGGTCTATCCAGACCGAATCAGGCAGGAACTGCTCGAGGGACGCATCGACTTGGCGCTTCGGCGCACCATCGATCGTTCGCTCGACCTCGACTCCCGTGTGATCGCCTATCATATTCTGCGGCTGGCCGTTTCGTCCCGACACCCCTTGGCTGCGAGGTCTGAGGTCTCGATCGCCGACCTCGCGGACTTCCCGGTGGTGGTCGGCGAACCCGAGCACCGGTCTCTCTATACGGACTACCTGGTGGCCCTCTGCCATCGCGAAGGATTTCAGCCGCAGCTCGTCACCAACCCGATCCAAGGCACTCCACCCAGCACGATCATCGCGTCGAGCACCACGAAATGCGCATTCGTCACCGACCCGACCGGCCTCACCTACGGCGGGCAGCTCCGGGTGATCGACTTCGACGACCCGCCGAAAGTGCCGGTCCAGGCCGTGTGGTTGCCGCATACGGCATCCCCGGTCCGCGACCGGCTGGTGAAGGACGCGGCAGACTGATCCCCGACGTCTCGTGGCGGCCGCTCGCGCACGGTCAGGTGGCGAGGGCGTCGACGTAGGCGTGGACGCGCTCGAGCATTCGGTCGAGCGGCATCTCGTGCAGACGCATGAGGTTCTGGATGCTCATCCCGTCGATCATGGCGACGAGATTGTCGGCGAACTCGACAGCGTCGCCGTCGACGATCTGTCCGCGCCGCTGTCCGGTCGCCACCAGCGACCGCACCAGGTCGCGCCACTGGCCGTAGAGCCGAGAGTTGATCTCCTGCAACGTCTCGTCGCGCATGCCCTGGGCCCACAGTTCGGCCCACACCCGCCAGGCCCGGATCGAGTCGTCGGTCATCGGAAGGTAGCTGATCGCGAGACGACGCAGGGTACGGAGGGCATCGGTGTGGCCGGCCTCGAGGAGTTCGCGGCGGCTCTGCAGCGAACGTTCGTAGTTGAGTTCGAAGGCCGCGTTGATCACGTCACGTTTCGACTCGAAGTAGTAGTGGATGGTCCCCGACGACACCCCGGCCCGCTCGGCGACGTCGGCCATCCGCAGCGACTGCATGCCGATGTCGGCGATCACCTCGCACGCCGCAGACAGGATCTGCTCGCGACGCAGCGCCTCGACGTTCGGGCGTGGCACGATCGGGGATTCCTTCCGGATGGGCGGGGCGGCCTCGGACCGGCCACCCGATCGACTCGGGTGGCCGGTCCGGACTCACGAGGTGGTCATGCAATCGATGGGGTTCGGCGGTCCCTGGCCGGTCGGGCGGGGACCGCCGAACCCGCTCATCTCATGCCAGGTAGCCCGGCAGGATCTTCGACATCATCTGCTCGGCCTCGGCCAGGATGGTGTCGACGACGCTCTGGACCGGTGCGATGTCGTCGATGAGACCCTGCACCTGGCCTGCCCACCACATGCCGTCGTCGAGGTTGCCCTTCGCCAGGACCTGCTCGCGCCCACGCGCCCCGGACGCCAGTTCGGCGACGTCGGCGAAGGTGGCGTCCGGTCGGGCACCCAGTTCCCGGATCCGCTCGGAGATCGCGTTGCGCGCCACCCGCGCGGTGTTGCGGAACTCGCGGAACACCATGACGGTGTCGCGCTCGTCGTTGGCCACCAGCTGTTCCTTGACCCGCGGATGGATCGGGGCCTCGTCGGTGGCCATGAACCGGGTGCCCATGTTGATCGCATCGGCACCCAGCGCGAGGGCGGCAACGAGCCCGCCCCCGGTGGCGAATCCGCCCGAGGCGACGATCGGCACGGTGAGAACCCGTGCGGCCGCGGGGATCAGGATGAGCCCGGGAACGTCGTCCTCGCCGGGGTGTCCGGCACATTCGAAGCCGTCGATGCTGATCGCATCGACACCCTTGCGCTCCGCCGACAACGCATGGCGGACGCTGGTGGCCTTGTGGATCACCTTGATCCCGGCTGCCTTGAAGTCGGGCAGGTGCGGTGCCGGGCTCGACCCGGCGGTCTCGACGATCGTGATGCCGGATTCGACGATGACCGCACGATACTCGTCGTACGGAACGGGATTGCGGGTCGGCAGGATCGTCAGATTCACCCCGAACGGCATGTCGGTCATCGACCGGGTGCGGGCGATCTCGGCGGCGAGGGCCTCGGGTGTGGGCTGACTCAACGCGGTCAGGAAGCCGAGCGCTCCCGACTCCGCCACCGGCGCAATGAGTTCGGCGGTACCCAGCCCGGTCATCCCTCCGCAGACCAGCGGATGGGTGACACCGAACTCCTGGGTGAACCGGGTGGTGATCACGTCAGTTGTCTCCTTGGTTCGAATGGTCGGCGACGGTCAGAGGTTGCGCGAGATGATCAGCCGCATGATGTCGGAGGTGCCCTCTTCGATCTCCTCGAGCTTGACGTCGCGCATCCACTGCTCGACGGGGTACTCGCGTGAGTAGCCCCAGCCGCCGAGGGTCTGCATCGCGGCGTGGGTGACGAACATGGCGGTCTCCGACGCCTGGAGCTTGGCCCGTGCGGCGAGCCCGGTGACGTCGTGGCCGGCGTCGAGCCGGCGGGCGGCGTGCAGGGTCATCAGCCATGCCGACTCGATGCGGGTGGCCATGTCGGCCAGGCGGAACGCCACTGCCTGGTGCTCGATGATCGGTTTGCCGAACTGGGTTCGCTGCCGGGCGTAGTCGAGCGCGAACTCGTAGGCCGCGCGGGCGGATCCGGTGGCCGCGGCCGCCAGGACGATCCGCGACACGTCGAAGGTCTTCATCAGACCGGTGAAGCCCTGCCCCTCCTCGCCGAGTCGGTTCTCCTCGGGCACGAAAGCCTTGTCGAAGAAGATCTCTCGGCACACGATGGCCCGCTGACCCATCTTCTTCATCGGGTCGCCGAAGGTCATCCCCGGGGTGTCCTTGTGCATCAGGAACGCCGACACACCGCGCGACCGCAGGCTGGTGTCGGTCTTGGCGAACACCACGTACTGGTCGGCGAGACCGCCATTGGAGATCCAGGCCTTCTGGCCGCTGATCTCGTAACCGCCGGAGACACGGTCGGCGCGGGTGGTGATCGACGCGGCATCCGAGCCGGAGCCGGGCTCGGTGGTCGCCAGTGCGGTGTAGAGCGGGCTCTCCCCGGTGAGCGGGCGCAGCCACTTCTCCTTCTGCTCAGGGGTTCCCAGCACGAGCAGGGGATCGCCGAAGAAGCCGTTGGAGCACACGAAGTTGCCGATTCCGGGGTCACCCCAGCACAAGACCTCCTGGACGAGGCACTGGGTGAACACGTCGGTGAAGCCGCCGCCGCCGTACTCCTCGGGCAGCATGAAGTCGGTGATGCCGGCCTTGGCGGCCTTCTGGAAGACGTCGGTGGGGGAGACGGTGTCGGCCTCGTCGACCTCACGGCCGCGCGGACGGATCTCCTTCTCCGCGAACTCGGTGCACAGGGCGATGATCGCGCGCTGTTCGTCGGTGAGGGGCCAGTATTCGGTGGTGGTGGACATCGATGCTCCTGGGGTTGTGGGTATGTGGATGGGCGTGAGAATCATCGGTAGAGCGGGCTGAAGGGGAGTGAAAATGGTTGTTGCCGAGGGTGATCGATCGAGGGATGTCAGAGGTGGATCGCGGTCAGTTCGGTGAACTCGACGAGGCCCTCCACGCCGAACTCCCGCCCGAATCCGGACTCCTTCCATCCCCCGAACGGGGCGTGGACGGAGAACTCGGCCTCGTTGACGAACACCTGCCCGGTGTCCAGGCGCGCCGCGATCGCGGCGGCGCGGTCGGTGTCGGCCGACCACACCGCGCCGGCGAGACCGTACGGGGTGTCGTTGGCGATCTCGATGGCGTGCTCGTCGTCGCGATAGCCGTGCACGACGAGCACGGGGCCGAAGATCTCCTCCTGGCTGACCGGGTGATCGGGGTCGAGTCCGGACACGATCACCGGCCCCTGGAAGTAGCCGGTCGACGGGAGCGGACGCGGCGCAGGGGAGTCGATCGTGGCCCCGGACGCCGCGGCGGCGGCGATCCGGGTACGCACCTGATCGCGCTGGGCGGCACTGATCAGCGGACCGAGTTCGGTTGCGGTGTCGGTGGGATCGCCGACCACCATCTCCGCGGCACGTGCGGCGGCGATCTGCACGGCCTGCCCGAGGAGGTCCTCGGGTACCAGCAGTCGGGTCCAGGCGCTGCAGGTCTGTCCGGTGTTGAGCATGCAGGCGTCGACGCTCCGGCGCACCGCGGTGGCGAGGTCGGCGTCGTCGCAGACGATGCTCGCCGACTTGCCGCCGAGCTCGAGGGTCACCCGCGCCACCCTGTCGACGGCCGCGGCGGCCACCGCCCGCCCCACCCGGGTGGAACCGGTGAACGAGACCAGGGCGACGTCGGGATGGGCGGCCAGGGAGGCCCCGACATCGACACCGGTACCGGGGACGAGATTGACGACGCCGGGGGGCAGGCCGGCCTCGACGCTCGCCTCCGCGAACAGATACGCCGACAGCGGGGTCAGCTCGGAGGGCTTGTGCACCAGGGTTGTTCCTGCGGCCAGCGCCGCACCGGCCTTGGCCGCCAGTTGGTAGAACGGGTAGTTCCACGGCGTGATGAGCCCGACCACACCGGCGGCCCGATGAAGCAGGCGGACGTTGTCGCGGGTCTGGACGAACTCGAACGACCGGGCGTAACCGGCTGCGGCCGAGAGGATGTCGAGGGAGGCGTCGATGTGCCATTCGCGGGCCACCGCGATCGGGGCCCCGACCTCGGCGACGGTGAGATCGACCAGCTCGTCGCGGCGGGACCGCAGCACCTCGACCAGGCGGTCGATGTGGTCGGCGCGGACCTCCGGTGGCGTCGTCGACCAGGCGGGCAAGGCCGCCCGAGCTGCCGCGACGGCCTCGTCGACCTCGCCGGGGCCGCACAGGGCGCCACGGCCGACATGCTCTGTGGTGGCGGGGTTCTCGATGTCAAGGGCGGCGGCGACCGGCTTCCAGCGGCCTCCGATCAGGGCGTCGTCGCGGTCGGTTCTCATCGTCGGTCCTCGATGTCTGCGCGGCGGACGACGAGCGCATCGGCGGCGAGCGAGCCGCCGGTGCCGACCCGGACGGGATTGATCTCCAGTTCGGCGATGGTGTCGTCGGCGACGAGGATCTCCGAGACCCGGGCGATCACCGCGGCCAGCGAATCGACGTCGACGGCGGGTTTGCCGCGCCATCCGGTGAGCAGCTTCCAGGTCCTCAGGGTGGTGAGCATGTCACGCGCGGTGGCGATACCGACGGGGGCCAGCTCGGTGCGCACGTCCTGCCAGAGTTCGGCCTCGGTGCCGCCGCCACCGACGGTGATGGTGGGGCCGAGGTCGCGGTCGCGGCGTGCCCCGACCAGGATCTCGACCACGTTGCGATCGGTGTCCTGCTCTTCGAGGACGTACTCGCCGTCACCGAGTCGGTGCTGCATGTCGAGCAGCGCGGCGGTGGCCTGCGCGGCATCGGTCAGGCCGAGGGCGATCCCGCCGACCTCGGTCTTGTGGGCGATCCAACCGGCCTTGAGTACGTAGGGGGCGGTCAGCTCCTCGGTGGCTGCCTCGACGTCGGCGCCACATGCCACCGTGCGCGCGGGAGTGAACCGGATTCCCTGCTCCTGCAATGAGTCCCGGGCGCGTCCGTAGGTTTCCGACGGGCCGATCCGGAGGGGGGCCAGCGGGGAGGCGGTGCGTCCGGGATGGATGCGCAGGAGGTTGGCGTGGCCGAGCGAGCGGAGGGTGCGCGCGATGTCGTGGTGCACCGGGATCCCGTGTTCGCGGAGTCGGTGGACGGTGGGGGAATCGGCGCTCATGCTGTGCACGATGAGCGGAACCCGATGCCGCTCGACGAGTGCGGCGAGCTCGTCTGCGACGTCGAGCTCGAGTGGGATCAGGCTCGGGGTGTCGGTGCCGTAGCACCCGAAGTAGCCGGTCAGGACCACGGCGTCGACCTCGCCGGAGGTCGCGAGCGTCCGATACATCTGCGCATAGGTGCGCAGGTCGGCTTCCCCGGCGCCGGCCAGGTCGATCGGGTTGGACGTTGCCGCCGCCGTGGTCAGGTGGCGCTGCAACTCGGTCCGGAGGTCTGCCGACAGGGACGGGACGTCGAGGTCGGCTCGGCCGGCGACGTCGGCGGCGATCCCGCCCTGGCCGCCGCTGTCGCTGACGATCGCGACGCGGTTGCCTGCCGGGATACCGACCGAGCCGAGGATGCCGGCCAGGTCGACCAGTTCGAGCGGGGTGTCGACCCGGACGGCCCCGGCGGCCCGGCAGGCGGCGTCGATGAGGTCGGTGGACGAGGTCAGCGAACCCGTGTGGCTGGCCGCGAGTCGTCGGCTGCTCTCGCTCGCGCCGGTCGACAGGACGATCACGGGCTTGCCGGCATCACGTAGCTTCCGCAGCGCCGCAACGATTTCCGGTCCGCCGTCGAAACTCTCGAGGTAGACCGCCACCGCTTCGGTGGTGGTGTGGGTGACCAGGTCGTCGAGCACGTCGCGGGCACTCACGTCCCACTGGTTGCCGACCGAGACGAACCGCGAGACGCCGAGACCGGCGTCGTCGGCGAATCCGGCGATCTCCGAACCCAGTTGACCGCTCTGCGAGACGATCGCCAACGCTCCCTTGGTGAACTCACCCCAGGCCAGCCGGAGGTCGGCCTCGGCATCGAAGAGGCCCAGGCTGTTGGGTCCCACCATCCGTGCGCCGTGGCTGTCGAGCACCTCGCGGACGGAGTCGGGTGCGCTCAGAGCGGCGGTGATGGTCAGGAACGCCTTGGTGCCGAGAGCGGCGGCATCACGCACCACGCCGGCCACATGGCTGCCGGGCACACAGACGACGACCAGCTCCGGGACGCCGGGGAGGTCGGCGATGTCGGCGTAGGTGGGATGGCCGAGGACGTCGTTGCCGGTGCGGTTGACCAACCAGACCTTGCGTTGCGCCATGCCGGTGAGGGCGCCCTTGGCGATCCAGTGTCCCCACTTGGTCGGATCTGCTGAAGCCCCGACCACCGCCACCGATCGCGGGGTCCGGAAGGCGGCGAAGGCAGCGTCGGTGGGCTGGACGGTCGACAGGCCGGGGCTTGCACTCAAGGGATGTCCTTTCGCGGGACGGGGAAAGAGGGGATGACGGCGGCGGCATCGGATCGCGTCGTGCCAGGTGACGGCGGTGCCGGCGTGGTCGCGATGGCCGCGGTCGGCTCCGGCAGTCGGGGCGTGGTGAACGAAAGCTATGCGATAACTGGTCCGTCAGTCAACTATCTTTCCGACTTTCCCGTTCTGCGTGCGGCGGGCGACGGGATCGGCTTAAATATTGATTGACTAGTCGATCAGTAACCCCCTGAATCGTCTCCCACCCCGCGGTACGGCCGGGCGCGAGGCATCACAATGAGTGCAACCGCCGACGCATCTGCGCGCTCTCGGTGCGCATGGCAGTCAAGGAGTCTGACCACAATGACAGGAACCTCATCACCCGGGTCGGCGGAGTACGAGTCCGAGCTCGAACGCCGGATCGGCCTCCTCGAGTCCGAGGAGACCGAGGAGGCCGTGCTCGACGACCTCCCGACCCGGGACATCGTGTGCGCCGTGATCGGTCTCGCCGTGATCGTGATGGCGCTGATCGCGTGGGGGTACCCATGGTGACGGCCCCCGACAACACGGATGCCGAGAACACGGGCGATGCTGCCACCAACGAACTCCCCCTGCTCCGGTCCGAGCGGATCTGGTCGTTCCGCAAGTACAGCGGCATGAACATCACCTTCTCCATCGCCACGTGGGCGTTCCTGCAGGGCGGTGCGGTTGCGGCGTTCGTCGGCGCGAAGGCGGCGATCGCGAGCATCGTCATCGGATACGGGATCAGCGTGCTGCTGGTCTCGCTGGCGCCGTGTATCCCCACGGCCAAGTACGGATTCGAGATGTTCTACGGACTCCGCAGCATCTTCGGCCCGCGTGGCATCAAGGTGATCATGGTGGTGATCGCCATCGAACTCGCCGCCTGGGTCGCTCTTCTCGGCATCACGGTGGGGCACTCGGCGACCAACGTCGCCGATTCGGTCACCGGATCGGCGTGGGCGACATCGCCGGCGGTGGTCACGGTCGCCGCGCTCATCGCGATCGTCCTGTCGTGGGTGCTGCTGTCCAAGGGGCCCGAGCGGGTGGGGCGCGTGGGTGACATCGCGGCACCGGTGCTGGTGGTCATCACGGTCGCGATGCTCGTCATGATCTTCACCAAGGTGTCGGTGTCGGAGCTGTTCGCCGCCCAGCCGCTGGTCCCGATGGAGAACAAGCACCTCGCCTTCATGATCGCCGTCGAGTTGAACATCGCGGGCGGCTTCGCCTGGTATCCGGCCATCGGAAACCTCGCCCGACTCACCAACACCCCGCGAGCCTCGTTCTGGCCCAACATGCTCGGTCTGTTCGCCGCATCGTCGTTCGCCGCGATCGTCGGTGCCTTCGCCGCACTGACCCTGGGGTCCGACGACCCCACGGTCTGGATGATCCCCCTCGGCGGTGCGGTCCTGGGGATCCTGATCCTGGCGTTCATCGCCTTCGCGAATCTGACCAGCATGGTCACCCAGGCGTACTCCGCACTCATGGTCACGCTCGGGATCAATGCGTCCATCAAGAAGATCCCGTGGATCCTGCTCACCGCCCTGTTCCTGGTCCCGGTCGGGGTGATCTGCTTCTTTCCCGAGTTCCTCTACGACAGCTACGGCCGGTTCCTCACCTGGGTTGCCACGCTGATGGCCCCGCTGTGCGCCATCCAACTGGTCGACTTCTTCATCCTCCGGCGTCGGCGGATCGATCTACGCGACCTGTATGCCGGTGTGGGGGTGTCGAACTACTCGTACTGGCGTGGATGGAATCCCGTCGCGTTCGGAGCCCTGGCCTTGGGTGTGGCCACCTATGTCACGATGCTGCATCCGGTCAGCTATGAGCCCAACCCCGGGTTCCAGTACCTCGGTGCGTCACTGCCGTCGTTCCTCGTGGCCGGCGTGTCGTACCTGCTGGGCACGGTGCTGATCAACCGGCCGGCCGGGCGTGGCGGCTACCGCCCCGTTCCGGAACCGCAGGTGGTGCGGCAGGATTCGTCGTCGCGTCGGGCGGCGACCGCAGGAGAACCGACGGCATGAGGACCGGGCGTATGAGAGCTGGACGTATGAAAACCATTGCGTGGCAGATCATTCGAGGAACGGAGAAGAAGGCGGCATGAGTACTGTTCGAGGTGCGGTCCTCGAGGCCACGCGCCGGGTCCGCGTACGCGACATCCAGCTCGACGGACCCGGGCGCGACGAGGTCGAGGTGAAGGTGGCTGCGGCCGGGGTATGCCACTCGGATCTGCATGTGGTGACCGGGGAGTGGGAGGTCGCCACCCCGACCGTCCTCGGCCACGAGGGGTCCGGCGTCGTCACCGCGGTGGGGGAGGGGGTCACCTCCCTCGCGGTGGGCGATCACGTGGTGCTCTCGTGGGTCGCCAACTGCACCCGGTGCCGACACTGTCGGGCCGGTCGTCCGGTCCAGTGCAGCACCTACGCCGAGATCATCAGCCCCCGTGGGGTTCTCTTCGACGGAACCAGTCGGCTTGGTGTCGACGGCGACACCGCCTACCACTACCTGGGTGTGTCCTCCTTCGCCGAGCGCGTGGTGGTGCCCGCCACCGGCGCGGTCAGGGTCCGCAAGGATGCGCCCCTGCAGGACATCGCACTCCTCGGCTGTGGCGTCGCGACCGGGGTCGGTGCGGTCCGCAACACCGCGCGGGTCGCCCCGGGGGCCACGGTCGCCGTGATCGGTTGCGGCGGAGTCGGATTGTCGTGCATCCAGGGTGCCCGCAATGCCGGTGCGGCCACCATCGTCGCCGTCGACGTCGTGGCCTCGAAACTCGATCTCGCCCGCACCCTGGGTGCCACCGACGTCGTCGACACCAGCGGTGTCGCCGATCCCGGTGCGACACTGCGCGAGGCGATGCCCGACGGCTTCGACTTCGTCTTCGACGCCATCGGCCGGGTGTCGACCACCGAGACCGCGATCGCCTCGCTGGCGCTCGGTGGGGCGGCCGTCATCGTGGGCATGCCGCCGACGGGCAGCGTGGCCCGGTTCGATCCGCTCGCGCTCGCCGCCGCCGATCAGCGGATTCTCGGATGCAACTACGGCTCGATCGTGCCCTCCCGTGACATCCCTGATCTGGTGGACGACGTGATGGACGGTCGTATCGACCTCGCCTCGATGATCTCCGCCCGACGGCCGTTGTCGGAGGCCGCCGACGCACTGGCCGACCTGGAATCGGGAGGTGCACTCCGTCAGCTGCTCATCCCCTGAGCTGCCGGGCTAGCGGGCGGGGGAGCGTTCGTCGCTGTCGGGGTCGGGGTTGGCGCTGTCGGGGTTGGTGGCGTCCGGATCTGTTCGGTGCGAACCGGATTCGCTGACGGCCGCGTGCTCGACGGTCAACAGGCTTGCGGCACTGTGTTCCTCGTGGAACGCGGCCTCTCCGCCGTGCACGCCGAAGAGTCGCTTGCTCCAGATGAGCCACACCACCGCGGCCACGTTCACGACCAGCAGGGCCAGCCGGACGAACGTGATCCGCTCGGTGAGTTCATAGACCTCGAAGGGAATGAAGATGCTGGTGACGACCACCGCGAAGTACTCCCCCCAGCGTCGCGCGAACCATAGTCCGTAGCACTCCACGAATTGGCTTGCCGCATAGACGATGAGCGCGCACCCGACAAGGACGATCGTGGTGGACGACAGGGTGAACGCCCGCTCGATCAGCTGCACCATCCTGGAATCGTCGATGTTCCAGCCGAGTTGGTCGGCGATCGGCTTCAGCAGCGGCAACTCGGCGTCGAACTTCTGGGCGATCGTCTGCTGGCTGTGGCGGATCTCGATCACCAGGATCCCGGCGATCAACAGGAACAGACCGCGCAGGAGCCGTTCGACTGCGAGGACGCGCATGATGATGAGGTCGCGCAACAAAGCCCCGCGCGGAACCTCCGGGGCCTTGTCGGCGGGGCCGTTGCCGCGGGGCGGACCGACGACGAAGTCACCACATCGGAGGCATCGCCACGCCTGACCTGCCGCGCTCTCCACGTGGAGCCGGTCGGCCAGGGCCGCCTCATCCGGACGGTAGGTGTGATGGCCGCGAACGCCGCACGACAGCAGTTCCCAGTTCATTGGCTGAGGATAAGGGACTGGTGTTCATCTGTACCGACTCCGCGGTCGCGTCCGGTGCTGGTTTCGCCGGTCCTGCCGATGAGGGGCTTCGGGTGGTGTTCACCTTTGAGGTGGTCGCGGACACCGTCGGGTTGCGGGGTCTCGACTCGGGTCCTCGCGATGCTCGGTCCCGGCTCGACCACCAAGAAACGGTGGTTGAGCTGCTGAGGAGCGCAGCGACGAGGCGTGTGTGTTTGGTGGTTGAGCCGCTGAGGAGCGCAGCGACGAGGCGTGTCGAAACCTCTGTCGGCCGGGTTCGG
>NZ_JBSFRM010000024.1:14295-14619 GCF_053589235.1 Gordonia sp. NPDC003376
TCGGGTGGTGACCACTGCTGGGGTGGTTGGCGACATTGTCGGGTTGCGGGGTCTCGACACGGGTCCTCGCGATGCTCGGTCCCGGCTCGACCACCAAAGAACGGTGGTTGAGCCGCTGAGGAGCGCAGCGACGAGGTGTGTGTGTTTGGTGGTTGAGCCGCTGAGGAGCGGAGCGACGAGGCGTGTCGAAACCTCTGTCGGCCGGGTTCGGGTGGTGACCACTGCTGGGGTGGTTGGCGACATTGTCGGGTTGCGGGGTCTCGACACGGGTCCTCGCGATGCTCGGTCCCGGCTCGACCACCAACGAACGGTGGTTGAGCTGCT
>NZ_JBSFRM010000024.1:14717-74889 GCF_053589235.1 Gordonia sp. NPDC003376
GTGTGTTTGGTGGTTGAGCTGCTGAGGAGCGCAGCGACGAGGTGTGTCGAAACCTTCGAGGTGGTTGGCGACATTGTCGGGTTGCGGGGTCTCGACACGGGTCCTCGCGATGCTCGGTCCCGGCTCGACCACCAACGAACGGTGGTTGAGCTGCTGAGGAGCGGAGCGACGAGGCGTGTGTGTTTGGTGGTTGAGCTGCTGAGGAGCGCAGCGACGAGGTGTGTCGAAACCTTCGAGGTGGTTGGCGACATTGTCGGGTTGCGGGGTCTCGACTCGGGTCCTCGCGATGCTCGGTCCCGGCTCGACCATCGGAGGGGCTTTCGGACGCTGGTCGAGCCGATGGGGTGCGGGGCAACGCGGCGTGCCGCGCGTGGCGACCGGTTTGCGTCGGGGGAGTGGGGCGCCGATTTGGTCCTGAGCTCGGTGTTCTCTACACTAGAGCGGTTGCCTGTGCACTTCAGGTGCTCGGGACACAACTGAATAGTCTCCGGTGCCGGCGAAAAGCCAAGGGCACCGGCGACGAGAACCTTCAGATACAACTATCCACTTCGTGGAAGGCCCACCGCAGGTCAGGGATTCGCATCCCCGTGCTGCGTTGTATGGGAACCGCTACGAGAAAGGTTGACGGTCAACCATGACCATGACTGACCCGATCGCAGACTTCTTGACGCGTCTGCGTAACGCCAATTCGGCGTTCCATGACGAGGTGACTCTTCCCTCGTCGAAGATCAAGGTGAACATCGCCGAGATCCTCAAGCGTGAGGGCTACATCACCGACTACCGCGTCGAGGACGCGGAGGTCGGCAAGAGCCTCATCGTCTCCCTCAAGTACGGCCCCAGCCGTGAGCGCAGCATTGCCGGTCTGCGTCGCGTGTCCAAGCCGGGTCTGCGTGTGTACGCAAAGTCCAACAACCTGCCCAAGGTCCTCGGCGGCCTCGGCGTGGCGATCATCTCCACGTCGTCCGGTCTGCTCACCGATCGTCAGGCAGCCAACCAGGGTGTGGGCGGCGAAGTCCTCGCCTACGTCTGGTAAGGGAGGTAGCAACACATGTCACGTATCGGTAAGAACCCGATCCAGATCCCGGCTGGTGTCACCGTCTCCATCGACGGTCAGAACGTCACCGTCAAGGGACCCAAGGGTGAGCTCACCCACGCCGTCACCGAGCCGATCGCCGTCGCCCAGGAAGACGGCGCCATCGTGGTGACCCGCCCCAACGACGAGCGTCGCAGCCGTGCCCTGCACGGCCTGAACCGTTCGCTGGTGAACAACCTGGTCACCGGCGTCACGCAGGGCTACACCACGAAGATGGAGATCTTCGGTGTCGGCTACCGCGTCCAGGCCAAGGGCAAGGACCTCGAGTTCGCGCTCGGTTACAGCCACCCCGTGCCGATCGAGGCTCCCGAGGGCATCACCTTTGCCGTCGAGTCGCCCACCAAGTTCTCGGTGTCGGGTATCGATAAGCAGCAAGTCGGCCAGATCTCGGCGAACATCCGCCGCCTGCGTCGTCCGGACCCCTACAAGGGCAAGGGCATTCGCTACGAGGGTGAGCAGATCCGTCGCAAGGTCGGAAAGACGGGTAAGTAAGCCATGAGTGATACCGCAACCAAGAACGATCGCAAGCCCCTCGGCAAGGACGTCTCGACCCGTCGTCGCACCGCGACCACCCGTCGTCACTTCCGCCTGCGCAAGAAGGTCTCCGGCACGCCTGAGCGTCCGCGCCTGGCCGTCAAGCGTTCCAGCCGTCACATCCACGTGCAGGTCATCGACGACCTGGCCGGCAAGACCCTGGCTGCCGCGTCGACCATCGAGGCCGACGTCCGCGCTGCCGGTGGTGACAAGTCGGCGCAGGCCCGCAAGGTCGGCGAGCTGATCGCCGCCCGCGCCAAGGCCGCCGGTGTCGAGGCCGTCGTGTTCGACCGTGGTGGCAAGGAGTACCACGGCCGGATCGCCGCGCTCGCCGACGCCGCCCGTGAGGGAGGCCTGAGCTTCTGATGACCACTCTTATCTTCACCAACATGACCGGAGGGAACCTCTGATGCCCGGACGTCAGCGTGACGGCGGAAACGGACCCGCCGGTAACGACAACAACAACCCGAACGCCGGTGGCGATCGCAACGACCGTCGCGGTGGCCGCGACCGTCGCGGCGGTGACCGTGGTGGTCGCGACCAGGATCGCAACCAGCTCGAGCGCGTCGTCGCGATCAACCGCGTCTCCAAGGTGGTCAAGGGTGGCCGCCGGTTCTCCTTCACCGCCCTCGTGGTGGTCGGTGACGGCCAGGGCATGGTCGGCGTCGGCTACGGCAAGGCCAAGGAAGTTCCGGCCGCGATCCAGAAGGGCGTCGAAGAGGCTCGCAAGAACTTCTTCCGCGTGCCGCTGATCGGCGGCACCGTGACCCACCCGGTCCAGGGCGAGGCAGCTGCCGGTGTCGTGATGCTGCGTCCGGCCAGCCCGGGTACCGGTGTGATCGCCGGTGGCGCCGTGCGCGCCGTGCTCGAGTGCGCCGGTGTGCGTGACGTGCTCGCCAAGAGCCTCGGCTCGGACAACGCCATCAACGTCGTCCACGCGACCGTGGCAGCCCTGAAGATGCTGCAGCGTCCGGAAGAGGTCGCCGCACGTCGTGGTCTGCCGATCGAAGACGTCGCTCCCGCGGGCATGCTCCGGGCGCGCGCAGGGCAGGGAGTCTAAACCATGGCCGAGCTGAAGATCACCCAGATCAAGGGCACCATCGGTACCAAGAAGAACCAGCGTGACAGCCTGCGGACCCTCGGACTGAGGGGCATCCGCAAGAGCGTCACCCGCGAGGACAATGCGGTCAATCGCGGCCTCATCAACGTGGTGCGGCACCTCGTGACAGTCGAAGAGGTTAAGTAATGACCATCAAGCTCCATCACCTGCGCCCCGCGCCGGGTGCGAAGACCGAGAAGACCCGTGTGGGTCGCGGTGAGGGCTCCAAGGGTAAGACCGCCGGTCGCGGCACCAAGGGCACCAAGGCCCGCAAGAACGTCCCCGCCGGCTTCGAGGGCGGCCAGATGCCGATCCACATGCGGCTGCCGAAGCTCAAGGGCTTCACCAACCGCAACCGGATCGAGTACCAGGTCGTCAACGTCGGCGACATCGCGAAGCTGCTCCCGCAGGGCGGCACCATCGGCGTCGACGAGCTCGTCGCCGCGGGTGCGGTTCGCAAGAACCAGCTCGTGAAGGTTCTCGGCGACGGCGAGCTGGGCGTGGCGGTCAACGTCACCGCCGACAAGTTCACCGCTTCGGCCAAAGAGAAGATCGCCGCTGCCGGTGGCAGCGTGACCGAGCTCTGACACAACCGATATGTGCCGGGTCCGCAGTGGGAGGCGAGCAATCGTCCCCACTGCGGACTTCGGTGTTCTGTCGTCATCGGTGAGGCCGGTCGCCGCGCGGACGTCGTGCGATCGTCGGAACACGACGACGTCACAGCGTCCGTCTGACCGGCACCGATCCGGCGGCTGTTAGAGTTTCACACGGTGTTGCCCAGCAACCCGATCAACGTCGATAGCCGAGCACGTGCAACCGGGATCCCGGTGACCCTGATGCGTGGTCGTCCAAGGAGGAATTAGTGCTCTCCCCCCTCGTCGCGGCCTTTCGGACGCCCGATCTGAGGAAGAAGATCCTCTTCGTCGTCGGCATCATCGTGCTCTATCGACTGGGTGCGACGGTCCCGTCACCGGGAGTGAACTACAAGGTCGTCCACGAGTGCCTCGACACGCTCAACAGCGGTGGCGGCAACCAGGTCTACTCGCTGATCAACCTGTTCTCCGGCGGCGCGCTGCTGCAGCTGTCGGTGTTCGCGATCGGCATCATGCCCTACATCACGGCGAGCATCATCGTGCAGCTGCTGACCGTGGTCATCCCGCGCTTCGAGCAGTTGCGCAAGGAAGGCCAGTCCGGCCAGGCCAAGATGACGCAGTACACCCGCTACCTGACGGTGGCGCTCGCATTGCTGCAGGCCACCGGCATCGTCGCCCTCGCCGACCGCGGAAACCTGCTCCCGTCCAACTGTGACCAGCCGCTCAACGACCAGTCCATCTTCGGACTGGCGATCATCGTGCTCGTCATGACCGCCGGCGCCTGCCTGGTCATGTGGTTCGGTGAGCTGATCACCGAGCGCGGCATCGGCAACGGTATGTCGCTGCTCATCTTCGCCGGCATCGCCGCCCGTATCCCCGCCGAGGGTCGCACCATCCTGACCAGCCGCGGTGGTCTCGTCTTCGCCCTCGTGTGTTTGGCCGCGCTCATCATCGTGGTCGGCGTGGTGTTCATCGAGCAGGGTCAGCGTCGTATCCCGGTGCAGTACGCCAAGCGCATGGTCGGCCGCAAGATGTACGGCGGATCGTCGACCTATCTGCCCCTCAAGGTCAACCAGGCCGGCGTCATCCCGGTGATCTTCGCATCGTCGCTGCTGTATCTGCCGCAGCTGATCGTGGAGCTCACCAGAGGGTCGGACGCGCCCAACGGATGGCAGCTGTGGGTGCAGACGTACCTGACCGACCCGAGCAATTACGTCTACATCATCGTCTACTTCCTGATGATCATCTTCTTCACGTACTTCTACGTGGCGGTGACCTTCAATCCGGAAGAACGCGCCGATGACATGAAGAAGTACGGCGGCTTCATCCCAGGAATTCGCCCCGGTCAGCCGACCGCCGACTACCTCGGATACGTGCTGAGCCGCATCACCCTGCCAGGCTCCATCTACCTGGGTATCATCGCCGTACTGCCGAACCTGTTCCTCGAGATCGGGAACAGCGGTGGTGTACAGAACCTGCCATTTGGGGGCACGGCCGTCCTGATCATGGTCGGTGTGGGTCTGGACACCATGAAGCAGATCAACAGTCAATTGATGCAACGCAAGTACGAAGGATTCCTGAAGTGAGACTTGTCATTCTCGGCCCCCCCGGAGCAGGTAAGGGTACCCAGGCGGAACTGCTGAGCGAAGCGCTCGGCATCCCGCACATCTCCACCGGAGACCTGTTCCGCGCGAACATCTCACAGGGAACGCCGGTCGGTATCGAGGCCAAGCGTTACCTCGACGCCGGAGACCTCGTGCCGTCGGAGATCACCGTCGACATGGTCCGCGCCCGCGTATCCGAGCCGGATGCCGCGAAGGGCTTCATCCTCGACGGCTTCCCGCGCTCGACCGAGCAGGCCGATGCCCTCAAGGACATCCTGGCCAACGCCGGCGGATCCCTCGACGCCGTGCTGTCGTTCGTCGTCGACGCCGACGTCGTGGTGGAGCGGATGCTCTCCCGCGGTCGCGCCGACGACACCGAGGCCGTCATCCGCAACCGCATGTCGGTGTACCAGTCGGAGACCGCGCCGCTGCTCGACTACTACGGCGATCAGGTCAAGACCATCGACGCCGTCGGCGACATCAACGATGTGCACCAGCGCGTGCTGAGCGCTCTCGGGGCGGGCGTCTCCTAGGGGGCCGTGTCTCCCTCCCTGCGCGGTTCTTTGCGGCCGGCAGACGAATGGGGAGACACCACCCTCGCGAGACACCACCACAGTGATCTCCCGACGCCGGGCCACACCGATCGATCGGTGTGGCCCGGCGTCCTATTTGCTCTAGGGGTTGGACATGGGATTCCGTAAGAAGCGCGTACCTTTCCGCAGCGCAGGCGAACTCGACGCGATGGCCGCAGCCGGCGCGATCGTCGGTGCCGCGCTCGTCGCCGTCCGCGACGCCGCAAAGGTGGGTGTGAGCACACTCGACCTCGACGAGGTCGCCGAAACCGTCATCCGCGAGGCCGGCGCCGTGCCGTCGTTCAAGGGCTATCACGGGTTCCCCGGTTCGATCTGCTCGTCGGTCAACGACGTGGTGGTGCACGGCATCCCGTCGGCCGACGTGGTGCTCGCCGAGGGCGACCTCGTGTCGATCGACTGCGGCGCCATCCTCGACGGCTGGCACGGGGATTCCGCCTGGACCTTCGGTGTGGGCGCGCTCACCCAGGACGACGCCGAGTTGTCGGAGGCCACGCGACTGTCGATGGAGGCGGGTATCGCCGCGATGATCGAGGGCAACCGACTCACCGACATCTCGCACGCGATCGAGAACGGAACACATGACGCCGAACGGAAGTTCGGCCGGTCCTTCGGCATCGTCGACGGCTACGGCGGGCACGGCATCGGCCGCGAGATGCACATGGACCCGTTCCTGGCCAACGAGGGCGCACCCGGCAAGGGGCCGCACCTGGTGATCGGTTCGACCCTGGCGATCGAACCGATGCTCACCCTCGGCACCTGCGACACCTCCGTCCTCGACGACGACTGGACCGTCGTCACCGACGATGGCACCCGCGCCGCACACTGGGAACACACCTTCGCGGTCACCGCCGACGGCCCCCGAATCCTGACACCGCGACCCGCCGGGGCCTGACACCCGCGAGGGGCCGAACACCTGCAGGGGTCGGGACCGGCCCGTCGTCCACGCCGGTTCACGCGTACGGCAACGGATCCACGACGTCGTCGACGAATTCGGGACCGATCACGGTCCAACCGGGCGTCCCGACGGCGTGTGCGTCGTAGTGTTGTTCATGCACCTTCATGTGTCCTGGCGTGAAGCCGCGCGTCGGCTGCCGTTCACCTTTGCGCTGATCCTCACGCTGGTGGTCGTGGGCGTGGCGACCGGATCGCTGTGGGGAAGGGCCTCGGACAAATCCTGGTATCGCGACGTGGCGTTCGGACTGCCCGCCCTCCGCGAGGGCCGATGGTGGACTCCGCTCAGTTCGGTGGTCGTCGAACCCGGACCCTGGCTGTACCTGGTCTTCGTCGCAGTGGTCGCGATCGGAATGGGTTGGGCCGAATGGCAACTCGGCACCGTGAAGGCGATCCTCGTCGGCGTCGGTGGGCATGTGGTGTCGTGCCTGCTGACCGTCGCCCTGGTGTGGCTGTTCTCTTCGGGATTCACCTCGTGGCGCTGGGCCGACCAGCTCGCCGACACCCGGGCGACGGGGGTCGGAGCACTGGTGGTGTCGGCAGTGGCGGTCGCCTCGGCAACCATCCGCTCACCGTGGCGGCTGCGCGTGCGGGTGCTGCTGGGTTCTGTCGTCGCGATCGTCTTCTTGTTCCAGGGCACGCTTGCCTCGGTGGAATATGTTCTCGCGGCGGTGATCATGCTGATCGTCGGCGAGAAGTTCTTCGCGGTCAACGAACACGGATATGTGCCGCGGACCCGCCGCGAGGTCCGGATGCTCGGCTGTGCGTCGCTGGTGGTGATCGCGGGCGCCAACCTGATGGTGTTCCTGTTCCCGGGCAGCGGACCACTGGGCCCGACCGATGCCGGTGACGAATCGGTGTTCACCATGCTGATCGGTCTGGTGATCAATCTCCTGATCGCCGACCAGCTCCGGCGCGGTAAGCGCTGGGCGTGGTGGGTGGCGGTGATCCTCGGTGCGCTCAACGTGATCGTGACCACGGTGGTGATCGCCCTGGTGGCGTTCACCGACGTCGACACCCGAGGCGCGGTGACCGTCGGTACGACGCTGCTGTGGGGGCTGGTGCTGGCGATCCTCATCCCGGGGCGGTTCGCATTCGCGGTGCCGTGGCGGGTGCGGCACATCGGGACATCGGCCGGTGAGGTGGAGAACGAGCCGGTCGACCACGTGCGGGCGCTGCTGGCGGAGTTCGGCGGCGGCACGATGTCGTGGATGACGACGTGGCCCGGGAACCACTACCTGTTCACCGACGACGGACGGTCGGTGGTGACCTATCAGCCTCACGTCGGAACGCTTCTCGCGCTGGCCGATCCGGTCTGCGCACCGGACCGGCGGCGCGCCGCGGTGGACGCCTTCGTCGACCTCGCCGAGAGATCGGGCGCCACACCCTGCTGGTTCTCGATCGGCAGCGAGACATCGGAGATCATCACCGATCGCGGATGGCTCAGCATCCAGATCGCCGAGGACACCATCGTCGACCTGCCGGACCTGGAGTTCAAGGGCAAACCATGGCAACACGTGCGGTCGGCGATGAACAAGGCGGCCAAGCAGGACATCTCGATGCGGATGGTCGTCCTGCCCGAGGAGTCGTTCGCTGTCCGCACCCAGGTCCGCGCGATCTCCGAGGAATGGGTCGGGGACAAGGGGCTTCCCGAGATGGGATTCACTCTCGGCAGCGTCGAGGAGGCGATGGACCCGCAGGTGCGGGTGGCCCTCGCGGTGGACCCGGACGGCAATGTGCACGGGGTGCTGTCGTGGTTGCCGGTGTTCGCACCCGGCGGTGATGTCGCGGGCTGGACGCTCGACATCATGCGTCGGCGCACCGATGGTTTCGGACCGGTGGTGGAGTATCTGATCGCGTCGTCGGCGGTGGCGTTCAAAGACGAGGGTGCCCAGTTCATCTCGTTGTCGGGGGCGCCGCTGGCACGGACCGGGGAATCAGACGCCGAACCACTGGACAACCTGCTCGACGCGTTGGGGCAAGCGCTGGAACCGTATTACGGATTCCGGTCGCTGCACACGTTCAAGAAGAAGTTCAACCCCCGGTACGAGCCGGTGTATCTCGCGTTCCGGGACGAGTCGGATCTTCCCCGGATCGGGTTGGCGGTGTCGCGGGCGTATCTGCCCGATGCGACCGCGGGGCAACTGCTCCGGCTGGCCGCCTCCGCCAAGGAGGACTGACCCGGCGCCGGCGTCGTCTGCTCCGAGTGCGAGGCGCCGAGGCCGGCCGAGCACCACCGACGACGTCGAATCCTGTTGGTCACCAGTGGGTCACCTGGCGTGGGGTGCGCGCGCACGCATCCGTCGACGGCTGGTCACCGGAACGCCACCGGATCGTTCGCAAGGCGTACGAATCGGGCTGAATACTCCCCCGAGTGCCTGCGGTGACCGAACATGTACTGCCCCCAGCGGGGCGACGACGTCCGTGGCGTACCTACGCGTTGTTCCTCGCTATCGTCGGCCCGAATCTCATTCTGCTGGCGGTGTTCACCTACCGTCCGCTGATCGAGAACATCCGGATGTCGTTCTACGACTGGAACATCTCGTCACCGGGCGCCACGTTCATCGGCTGGGCGAACTATCGTGAATGGGCGACCCGCTCGGACACCTGGACGATCGTCTCGAACACCGTGATCTTCACGCTGTTCGCGGTGGTGGGCAGCATGGTGATCGGGCTGGCGCTCGCGCTGCTGCTCGATCGTGCGCTCAGGGGACGAAACCTGGTGCGGTCGACCATCTTCGCTCCGTTCGTCATCTCCGGCGCCGCGGTGGGCATCGCCTTCCAGTTCGTCTTCGATCCGCACTTCGGCCTGATCAACGACCTGATGTCGCGGTTCGGGCTCGGTGCGGCGCCGGATTTCTACCAGCAGCCGCACTGGGCGCTGTTCATGGTGACGGTGACCTACCTGTGGAAGAACATCGGCTACACCTTCGTCATCTACCTCGCCGCGCTGCAGGCCCGACGCAGTGACCTTGACGAGGCCGCGAAGATCGACGGGGCCGGTCCCGCAACACATTTCCGGCGCGTCCTACTGCCGCAGCTGCGCCCCACGACCTACTTCCTGTCGATCACGGTGATGCTCAACTCGCTGCAGGTCTTCGACATCATCAACGTGATGACCCGCGGCGGGCCGCTCGGTAACGGCACCACCACGATGGTCTATCAGGTGTACGAGGAGTCGTTCCGGAACTTCCGTGCCGGCTACGGCGCCACCGTCGCGACGATCATGTTCCTCGTGTTGCTGATCATCACCGTCGCGCAGGTGCGGTTCATGGATCGAGAGGGCTGATGAGCACGTCGACCAGGTCACGGATCGCCATCGTCTGCGGCTACGTCGCAATGCTGCTGGTGGTGCTCGTCGTGGCCCTGCCGCTGGTGTGGATCGTGCTGGCGTCCTTCAAGGACCGCTCCGAGATCTACGTCCAGCCCGCGATCTGGTGGCCGTCCGCCTGGCATCCCGAGAACTATACGGAGGCAACGACATCGGTGCCATTCTGGCAGTTCCTCCGGAACTCGATCATCGTCACGGGAATCCTCACCGTGGTGAAGTTCGTGCTCGGAGTGCTCAGCGCCTACGGGCTGGTGTTCCTCCGGTTCCCGTTCAAGAACGTGGTGTTCATCGTGATCATCGCGGCCCTGATGGTGCCCAACCAGATCACCGTGATCACCAACTATTCGCTGGTCGCGCAACTCGGTTTCCGTAACACCTTCATCGGCATCATCGTGCCGCTGGCGGGGGTGGCATTCGGGACCTTCTTGATGCGCAACCACTTTCTGTCCATCCCCGGCGAGATCATCGAGGCCGCGCGGATGGACGGTGCAGGTCACCTGCGGCTGCTGCTGCGGGTGGTGCTGCCGATCTCGATCCCCACGATGGTCGCCTTCGCGCTCATCACCCTGGTCAACGAGTGGAACGAATATCTGTGGCCGTTCTTGATGGCCGACGACTACTCCGTGGCCACCCTGCCGGTGGGTCTGACCCAGCTGCAGAACAACGACGGTGTCACCAACTGGGGCCCGGTGATGGCTGCGACCGTGCTGGCGATGCTACCGATTCTGGTGGTGTTCCTGGTGCTGCAACGTCAGATGATCAAGGGCCTGACCTCCGGAGCGGTCAAAGGCTGACCGCCTCGGGCACAACGTATCTCGACAACAACCACAAAAGGGGTATGACAGCATGACCGACATCTCGCGTCGCGGGTTCCTCACCGCGGCCGCCGCAGCGGCCGCCGGCCTGACCCTGGCCGCGTGCGCCGGGTCCGGCGACGGCGGTTCCTCCTCGTCGTCCGGTGGCGGCGACGCCGGCAACCTCACCTGGTGGTCGAACCACCCGGGCAAGTCCGGGGATGTGGAGAAAGAACTGATCAGCCGGTTCGAGGCCGCCAATCCCGGCATCAAGGTGCAGTTGGTCGACGGTGGCAAGAACTACGAAGAGGTCGCGCAGAAGTTCAACGCGGCACTGTCGGGGGGATCGGTGCCCGACATCGTCGTGCTGTCGGATGTGTGGTGGTTCAACTTCGCACTGATGGGCGCGATCTCGCCGCTCGACGACCTCTTCGGCAAGGCCGGGGTGAACACCTCGGAGTACGTCGCCTCGCTGGTCGCCGACTACGAGTGGAACAACCAGCACTGGGCGTTGCCGTATGCCCGCTCGACCCCGCTGTTCTACTACAACAAGGACGTCTGGTCCAAAGCCGGTCTGCCCGACCGCGGTCCGGCGAGCTGGCAGGAATTCGGCGAGTGGGGCCCCAAGATCCAGCAGGTCGTGGGTTCCGGTAAGCAGGCGCACGGGTGGGGTAACGCCACCGACTACCTCGGCTGGACCTTCGAGGGACCCACCTGGACCTTCGGCGGTGCGTACTCCGATCAGTGGGAGCTGAAGTTCACCGATCCCAAGACGATCCAGGCGGCACAGTACCTGTCGGATTCGATCAACAAGGACAGGTACGCAGCGATCTCCAACGACATCGCCGCCGACTTCAGCGCGGGGATCATCGCCTCGACCATCGCGTCGACCGGTGACCTCTCCGGCATCACCAAGGGCGCCTCGTTCGACTTCGGCACCGCGTTCCTGCCGGCGCCGAACGGTGTGAAGGGCTGCCCGACGGGTGGTGCGGGCCTGGCCATCCCGGCCAAGATCTCCGATGAGCGGAAGGTCAACGCGCTCAAGTTCATCGACTTCATCACCAATACCGCCAACACCTCGTACTTCTCGCAGAACGTCGGCTACATGCCGGTCCGCGCCGGCGCGGCGAGCGATCCGTCGATGGCGGCGTTCCTGGCGAAGAACCCGAACTTCACGACCGCCATCGAACAGCTGCCGAACACCAGGTCGCAGGACTACGCGCGCGTGTTCCTGCCCGGTGCGGACAAGATCATCGGTACGGGTTACGAGCAGATCGGGCTGCAGAACGCCGATGTGACCAAAGCGCTCGGCGACGTCCAGCAGCAGTTGCAGCGGATCTACGACGGCCAGATCAAGCCCAAGCTGCCGGCCTGATCGGCCACCGAAGTCGATGACCCGGGGAACGATCCGATCGGATCGTTCCCCGGTGATCATCACCCCATCCCGTGACACGGCGCCGGCTGACAGCGCCGTGCGACAGAGCAGGATTCGAGAGATCTCATGGCCTCAGTGACCTTTGATGCGGCGACCCGCCGATTCGCCGACGACATGCCGCCCGCCGTCGACGCCCTCGACCTGCACATCGGGGACGGCGAGTTCATGGTGCTCGTCGGACCGTCCGGGTGTGGCAAGTCCACCACGCTGCGCATGCTCGCCGGACTCGAGTCGATCGAGTCGGGCCGTATCCTGATCGACGCCGGCGACGTGTCGGGGATGGCGCCCAAAGAACGCGACGTGGCGATGGTCTTCCAGAACTATGCGCTGTATCCCAACATGACCGTCGCGGGGAACATGGGCTTCGCCCTGCGCAATGCCGGGATGTCCAAGGCCGACACCGCTGCCCGCGTCGCCGAGGTCGCCCGGATGCTCGAACTCGAGGCCTTTCTGGACCGTAAGCCCGCGAAACTGTCCGGCGGACAGCGTCAGCGGGTCGCGATGGGACGGGCGATCGTGCGGCGCCCGCAGGTGTTCTGCATGGACGAACCGTTGTCCAATCTCGACGCCAAGCTTCGGGTCGGCACGCGCGCCCAGATCGCGTCCCTGCAACGCGAACTCGGCACCACCACGCTCTACGTCACCCACGATCAGGTGGAGGCGATGACGATGGGGCATCGTGTCGCCGTCCTGGATCGTGGTGTGCTGCAGCAGGTCGGGACCCCACGGGAGATCTATCGCCGACCGGCCAACATGTTCGTCGCCGGGTTCATGGGGACTCCGCAGATGTGTTTGGTCGACGCCGACACCTCGACCGGCACAGCATCATTCGCCGGCGTCGAGGTGCCGCTGCCGACCGGTGCGCCGGCCCGCACGACGGTGGGGCTGCGCGCCGAGGCGTGGGAACTCGGGCCG
The DNA here is from genome assembly GCF_053589235.1 of Gordonia sp. NPDC003376. Taxonomy (NCBI): domain Bacteria; kingdom Bacillati; phylum Actinomycetota; class Actinomycetes; order Mycobacteriales; family Gordoniaceae; genus Gordonia; species Gordonia sp. NPDC003376. The sequence goes on from NZ_JBSFRM010000024.1 coordinate 27,660, forward strand.
GTGGGTCCGGGTGCGGTGACCGCACAGGTCGACCTCGTGGAGGAACTCGGGGCCGAGCAGTTCGTGTACTGCACCGCCGACGCCGCGATCCGACATGGCCGCATCGTCGTTCGCGCCGATCATCGTCAGGAGTTCGTCGTCGGCGAGGAGATCGGCCTGACACCGGTCGTTCGGGAACTGCACTGGTTCGACACCGAGTCCGGGGAGCGGTTCGACATCTGACGTGTCCCGGCGGTGGTGACTGCAACCGGTCGTGGGGACGGTACCCGGTCGACGGGATGTGGTGTCCGGTGAACGTGTTGGGGTGCCCGGTCGATGCGATGTGGCGCCCGGTCGACGGGAGACGGTGCGGTCAGGCGACGGTGATGTCGGTGACGCGTTCGGTGTGGGTGTACAGCACCATCGACTCGCCGCGGACGAAGCCGGCCAGGGTGAGGCCCTGTTCGTCGGCCAGATCGGCGGCCAGCGACGACGGTGCCGACACCGCCGCCAGCATCGGGATGCCGGCCATCACCGCTTTCTGCACGAGCTCGAATCCGGCCCGTCCGGACACCTGCAGGATGTGGCCGCGCAGCGGCAGCAGGTCCCGCGCCAGGGCCCATCCGATCACCTTGTCCACTGCGTTGTGGCGTCCGATGTCCTCGCGGATCACCAGCATCTCGCCGGTGGCCGCATCGATCAACCCGGCTGCGTGCAACCCGCCGGTCTTGTCGAAGGTCTTCTGCCCCTGGCGAAGTCGATCCGGTAGCGCCAGAACCGTCGCGGCGTCCACACGCATGTCGTCGGCGCCGAGGTCGAACCGTGAACGGACTGCGACGTCATCGATGCTGTCCTTGCCGCACACTCCGCAGGCGCTGCTCGCCGGTAGTGACCGGTTGGGTTCGGGCGGCGTGACGTGCGGGGCGAGGGCGACGTCGAGGACGTTGTAGGTGTTGGCGCCGGTGGCGTCGGTCCCGGCGCAGTACCGGGCGGTGACGAGGTCGTCGGCGCGCGCGATGATGCCCTCGGACACCAGGAATCCGGCCGCGAGATCCACATCGTTGCCGGGCGTGCGCATGGTGACGGTGAAGGACTGCCCACCGATCCGGATCTCCAGTGGTTCCTCGCCCGCGAGGGTGTCGGCGCGTGTGGTGGGTTCGGTCCCGCGTCGGATGCGGACCACACGGCGACGGGCGGTGACGCGGCCCATCAGACCTCCAACAGGATTGTCACCGGGCCGTCGTTGACCAGGTCGACCTCCATGTGGGCGCCGAAACGCCCGGTGGCCACCTGTGCACCGGCATCGCGCAGCGCGGCGGCGACGGCGTCGACGAGGGGTTCGGCGACGGGGCCGGGTGCGGCCGCGTTCCACGACGGTCGTCGGCCCTTGGCGGTGTTGGCGTACAGGGTGAACTGGCTGATCACCAGGATCGGAGCGCCCAGGTCGGCGGCGGCACGCTCCGGTCCGCCGTCGGCCCCGCCGAAGATCCGCAACCGCCAGATCTTGTCGGCGAGGGTGGCCGCCGAATCCGAGGTGTCGTCATGGGTGACGCCGACGAGGGCGACGAGCCCGTGCCCGCCGGGAGCGATGTCGAGGGCACCGACCACCTCGCCGTCGACCCGGACGCTGGCCTCGGTGACTCGCTGGATGACCGCACGCACCGGTCCAGCATGCCAGGTGGGGCCGGGGCGTAGGTGCCGGGCCGACGACGGGCACCGGTCGGGGGCGAACGGTCGCGGCCAGGGGAGTGACCGCGATCCGCGGGTAGCGTGGCCAGGGTGAGGCGAGGGGCGACCTCGACGCACACCAAACGCACACACCACGGACTTCACACCCGGGCGTACTCGCTGTGGGAATTCTCCGGGACGCGGAGTCGTGCGGTGACATCACAGGGAGGATTCACGTGTCCACGACCGACCGATCTGCACATGTCGAACGATTCGGAACCCACGGCGTCTGGGGCGGGTGGGGGCAGTTCTCCCCGGACCAGGCCGCCGAGTTCGAGAACCTGGGTGTCGGCACCATCTGGCTCGGTGGATCGCCACAGCATCTGAAGCCGGTTCGCAAGGTACTCGAGGCCACCGAACACATCACCGTGGCCACCGGGATCGTCAACATCTGGAACACCGACGCCGCGACGATCGCCGGCGAGTTCCATGCCCTCGAGAGCGACTTCCCGGGGCGCTTCTATCTCGGGATCGGTGCCGGACACCCGGAGGCGACCGCCGAGTACACCACCCCGTACGCCGCGGTGAACGCCTACCTCGACGTGCTCGACGCCCAGGGCGTGCCCACGCTGCGCCGGGTGCTGGCCGCGCTCGGCCCCAAGATGCTGCGCCTGTCCGCCGACCGGGCGCTGGGTGCCCACCCGTATCTGACGCCGCCGGCACACACTCGGGTCGCGCGCGAGACCCTCGGTGACGGGGTGCTGCTGGCACCCGAGCACAAGGTGGTGCTCGACACCGATCCGGTCGCGGCGCGCAAGGTCGGTCGACCGCCGGTCGACAACCCCTACCTGCACCTGCGCAACTACACGTCGAACCTCAAACGGCTCGGCTACACCGATGCCGACATCGCCGACGGGGGCAGTGACGACCTGATCGACGCGCTCGTCGCGCACGGTGACGACGTCGCCGTCCGGAGTCAGGTGGACGCCCACCTCGCCGCCGGGGCCGACCACGTCGCGATCCAGGTGCTCGGGTCGCAGACCCCGACGATCGACATCGCCAGGATTCTCGGGGCGATCTGACCGAACCGCTCCGGCCGGACGTCGCTGCTCCGGCCGGCGAGTCGCCGGGGCAGGGGTCTCGACGGATGCGGACTTCACCGGTGATGTGTGCGAAGATGGCATCTGCGAGATGCCCTTTCTTTGTGTGTGGATCGAACCTTCGACAAGTCTGATTCTCACACTCGGACAAGGGCATCTCGTGCTTCCGGCGCCGTATCGGGCCCGGATTCTTCCACCCGGATCGGCGGAGTCAGGTTGAGCCGATGACGAGCGCAGGGCGGATTCACGGGGTCAGCGACGAGACGGTTGTGTTCGATGGTTGAGCCGATGAGGAGCGCAGCGACGAGGCGTGTGTTGCGCTGACCCCTTGAATCCGCCCAGCGACGAGGCGTGTGTTTTCGATGGTTGAGCCGAGGAGGAGCGCAGCGACGAGGCGTGTCGAAACCTCCGTCGGCCGACGTCGGTGGGCGGCCACCTCGGAGGTGGGTGCGGACCAGCGAGTCTCACCGGATCTCGACGGCCGGTCGGTGTCGCTTCGCGACAACGTCCTGATCGATCATCGATGAGGGTCTCTCGGTTGCAGGCTGGTTGAGCCGTGTGTTTTCGGTGGTTGAGCGTGAATCCACCGATCGGGCGGACCGGTCAGGCCCGATAGACCTCGGGTTCCTTCATCACCAGGGCGATCAGCCAGCCGACCACCGAGATGACGATGGCGCCGAAGACCGCCGACCACCAGAAGCTGTCCACTTCGAGGCCCCAGCCGGTGGTGTTGCGGGTGAACCACGAGGTCAGCTCGATCATCAGTGCATTGATGATGATGTGGATCAGACCGAGCGTGAGGATGTAGAGCGGGATCGACAGGATCTGCACGATCGGCTTGATGAACGAGTTGATCACGCCGAAGACCAGCGCGACGAAGAAGACGATGCCCACCTTCTGCCAGGTGGCGTCGTCGACATCCCAGACGAAGAACAGACCCGGGACGATCAACGTGGCGATCCAGAGCGACAGGCCGGTGAACACGGTGCGGATCAGGAAGGCGCGCATGCGCAATATTCTGCCAGTGGATGTGGCGCCGACCACGCTCCTGTGTCGACTCGGAGTGGGTCGATCGTGCCGGTTTGGACTGTTCCCGCAGTTCGCGTAAGATCGAACGTCGGTGCGCACTGCGCGCCGGTATGTGCGTGTCATGGGTCCGGGTCACCGGGGCCGTTCGGGCCTGCCGGTGACGCCCAGGCGTGCCAACACAGTAACGGAAACGTACGGATTCAACCGGGTGACGTCGCGGCGTCACCAGGATCGCGGAGGACATGGCGAAGAAAGACGGGGCCATCGAGGTCGAGGGTCGGGTGATCGAGCCGCTGCCGAATGCGATGTTTCGCATCGAGCTGGAGAACGGTCACAAGGTGCTCGCCCACATCAGCGGCAAGATGCGGCAGCACTACATCCGCATCCTGCCCGAGGATCGGGTCGTCGTGGAACTGTCGCCCTACGACCTCGGTCGTGGGCGGATCGTCTACCGCTACAAGTAAGAACCTCCCGGCCCAACCGGTTCGGGAAACCACACCTGCAGGGAGCGGTCGTGAGGTCGTGCCCTGTGGGCGACAACAGGAGAGATTGACGTGAAGGTTCAGCCGAGCGTCAAGCCGATCTGTGAGAAGTGCAAAGTGATCCGCCGCAACGGCCGGGTCATGGTGATCTGCGAGAACCTGCGCCACAAGCAGCGTCAGGGCTGAGCACACCCACACCAGATCGCTTGGTGAAACACCACAAGTGAAAACAGTGGACAACTGAATACGCATCAGAGCTGAACAGAACTTTGTGAAGCCCTCCCGGCACCAGCGTCGACAGACGGGTCGCCGCCCACCTCCGGTTCAGAGGCCGGAGCCTGCCACGCCAGACATCACGGTCTGGCCATCGGAGCAGGACGGACCGGGAGCAGACCTCTGAGATCAAGAAGGAATGCCACATGGCACGTGTTGCTGGTGTGGATCTCCCCCGCGAGAAGCGGCTGGAGATCGCACTGACCTACATCTATGGAGTTGGGCGTACCACCTCCAAGGAGATCCTGGCGGGTACCGGTCTGTCCGCAGACCTGCGCGCCAAGGATCTCACCGACGCCGATGTCGCCAAGCTGCGCGAATACATCGAGGCCTCGGTGAAGGTCGAGGGTGACCTGCGTCGCGAGGTGCAGGCCGATATCCGTCGCAAGATCGAGATCGGTTGCTACCAGGGTCTGCGCCACCGTCGTGGCCTGCCGGTCCACGGACAGCGCACCAAGACCAATGCCCGCACTCGTAAGGGCCCGAAGAAGACCATCGCCGGGAAGAAGAAGTAATGCCTCCGAAGTCACGTAGCGCAGGCCCCAAGAAGGGTGCACGGCGTCGCGATAAGAAGAACGTCCCGCACGGTAACGCGCACATCAAGTCGACGTTCAACAACACCATCGTCTCGATCACCGATCCGAACGGCAACGTCATCAGCTGGGCGTCGTCGGGTCACGTGGGCTTCAAGGGCTCGCGCAAGAGCACTCCGTTCGCGGCTCAGCTCGCGGCCGAGAACGCTGCGCGCAAGGCCGCTGAGCACGGCGTGAAGAAGGTCGACGTCTTCGTCAAGGGCCCGGGCTCGGGTCGTGAGACCGCCATCCGGTCGCTGCAGGCCGCCGGCCTCGAGGTCGGAACCATTTCTGATGTCACCCCGCAGCCGCACAACGGTTGCCGGCCGCCCAAGCGGCGTCGGGTCTAGCGGGAAAGGGAGGAATAGAGAAACATGGCTCGTTATACCGGCCCCGCAACAAAGAAGTCCCGTCGTCTGCGCGTCGATCTGATCGGCGGCGACCAGGCGTTCGAGCGTCGCCCCTACCCGCCCGGCCAGCACGGCCGCGCGCGGATCAAGGAGAGCGAGTACCTGCTCCAGCTGCAGGAGAAGCAGAAGGCACGTTTCACCTACGGCGTGCTCGAGAAGCAGTTCCGCCGCTACTACGAAGAGGCCAACCGCCGCTCCGGCAAGACCGGTGACGAGCTGCTGCGCATCCTCGAGACCCGTCTGGACAACGTCGTGTACCGCGCCGGTCTGGCCCGTACCCGTCGCCAGGCCCGTCAGCTGGTCAGCCACGGTCACTTCACCGTCAACGGTGTGAAGGTGGACGTCCCCAGCTACCGCGTCGGCCAGTACGACATCATCGATGTCCGTCCGAAGTCGCTGGCCACCACCCCGTTCCAGATCGCCAAGGAGCTCGTCGGCGATCGTCCGGTCCCGGGTTGGCTGCAGGTCGTCCCCTCGACCCTGCGCATCCTCGTGCACAACGTGCCCGAGCGCGCCCAGATCGAGGTCCCGCTCACCGAGCAGCTCATCGTCGAGTTCTACTCGAAGTAGTCCCACGAGGGCTCTGGCCCTCGGGTAACCCGAGAAGCCCACGCGCACGCGACGGGTGGATCGGGGGACTACACCGACAACCAGCAGCAACAGCTGCTCGGTCCACTTCTAGGCCGTCAAATAGCGGGCGGCCACAAGGAGAAACGCGAAAATGCTCATCTCACAGCGACCCACCCTGTCCGAGGAGATCCTCGCCGACAACCGGTCGAAGTTCGTCATCGAACCGCTCGAGCCCGGCTTCGGCTACACCCTCGGCAACTCGCTGCGTCGTACCCTGCTCAGCTCCATCCCGGGCGCTGCCATCACCAGCATCCGGATCGATGGGGTCCTGCACGAGTTCACCACCGTCCCGGGTGTGAAGGAAGACGTCACCGACATCATCCTGAACCTCAAGGGCCTCGTGGTGAGCTCCGAAGAGGACGAGCCGGTCACCATGTACGTGCGCAAGCAGGGTCCGGGCACCGTCACCGGCGCCGACATCGTGCCCCCGGCCGGTGTCACCGTGCACAACCCCGATCTGCACATCGCGACCCTCAACGACAAGGGCAAGCTCGAGATCGAGCTCGTCGTCGAGCGGGGCCGCGGCTACGTGCCGGCCGTGCAGAACAAGGCGTCGGGTGCCGAGATCGGCCGTATCCCGGTCGATTCGATCTACTCTCCGGTGCTCAAGGTGACCTACAAGGTCGAGGCCACCCGTGTCGAGCAGCGCACCGACTTCGATCGTCTGGTGCTCGACGTGGAGACCAAGAACTCGATCAGCGCGCGTGACGCGCTGGCGTCGGCGGGCAAGACCCTGGTGGAGCTCTTCGGACTCGCCCGGGAGCTCAACGTCGAGGCCGAGGGCATCGAGATCGGACCGTCGCCGGCCGAGGCCGATCACATCGCATCGTTCAGCCTGCCCATCGAGGATCTGGATCTGACCGTGCGGTCGTACAACTGCCTCAAGCGCGAGGGTGTCCACACCGTCGGCGAGCTGGTCGCACGGACCGAGTCGGATCTGCTCGACATCCGTAACTTCGGGCAGAAGTCGATCGATGAGGTCAAGGTCAAGCTGCACGCGCTCGGACTGTCCCTCAAGGACAGCCCGGCCAGCTTCGACCCGTCGCAGGTCGCCGGTTACGACCCGGCCACCGGTACGTGGTCGGACGATGCATCGTTCGACGGCGACACCGGCGAGGATTTCGCAGAGACCGAGCAGCTGTAAGGCGCTCGCCAATACCCTGACTTCCGGTCGTGAGATCGTGAGTCCCTTCTAGGAGAAGACAATGCCCAAGCCCACCAAGGGTGCCCGCCTCGGCGGGTCGGCCAGCCACCAGAAGGCGATCCTGGCGAACCTCGCCACCTCGCTCTTCGAGCACGGCCGTATCACCACCACCGAGGCCAAGGCCAAGCGCCTTCGCCCGTACGCCGAGAAGCTGATCACCCACGCCAAGGCCGGCAAGCTGGCCAACCGGCGTGAGGTGCTCAAGGTGATCCGCGACAAGGACGTCGTCCACTCGCTGTTCGAGGAGATCGGCCCCGGCTTCGCAGAGCGCAACGGCGGCTACACCCGCATCATCAAGACCCTGCCGCGCAAGGGCGACAACGCCCCGATGGCAGTGATCGAGCTGGTGACCGGGTCGACCGTGGCCACCGAGGCCAACCGCGCCAACCGGGTCGCCGCGTCGAAGCAGGTCGAGGAGGCCCCCGCCGCAGCCGAGACCGCAGAGGCCGAGACCGAGGCCGTCGAGGCCGAGGCTGTCGAGGCAGCTGCCGACGAGGCCCCCGCAGAGGTTGCCGACGAGAAGAAGTCGGACGACTGAGCGAGGACACACGCATGACCGAACCCGCCGTCACCACACCCGGTGACGGCGGGTTCGTTCGTCTGCGATTCGACATCGGGTACGACGGCACCGACTTCGCCGGGTGGGCCCGTCAGACCTCACAGCGCACCGTGTGCGAGACCCTCGAGGACCGGCTGTCGACGGTGCTGCGGGTCCCGGTCCGGCTGACCGTGGCGGGCCGCACCGATGCCGGCGTGCATGCCACCGGGCAGGTGTGCCATGCCGACGTGCCGGCCGCGGCGTTGCAGACCCGCTCGATCGGTGGGGACCCGTCCACGCTGGTCGGCCGACTCGCGAAGATGCTGCCCGACGACGTGCGCGTCAAGGCCGTCACCACCGTCACCACCGACTTCGACGCGCGGTTCTCGGCGTTGCGCCGTCACTATCGCTATCGGCTGACCGACACCCGCTGGGGTGCCGAGCCGACCGTCGCCCGGATCACCGCCGCCTGGCGACACCGGCTCGACGCCGACGCGATGAACGCGGCGGCCCAGACTCTGCTGGGGCTCAACGACTTCGCCGCGTTCTGCCGGCGACGCGAGGGTGCGACGACCATCCGCGACCTCCAGCGCTTCGCCTGGACCCGCGACGCCGACGGCGTGCTGGTCGGCGAGGTGAGTGCCGACGCGTTCTGCTGGTCGATGGTGCGCTCGCTGGTCGGTGCGGTCGCCTGCGTCGGCGACGGGCGCCGCGACGTCGACTGGTGTCACGCGCTGCTCACCGAGCGCACCCGCAACTCGAGGGTGCCGGTCGCCGAGGCACGTGGTCTGTGTCTGGTGGGCGTGGACTACCCGGCCGCAGGCGAGCTCGCAGCCCGAAACGAGATCACCCGGGACGTCCGTACCTCCACCGGCGGTTGCTGCGGCGGGTGACGGACGCCCCGGGTGACCGGGAGCGTCGGGGGGATCAGCCTCGGAGCTTGCGACCCTGTCCGTCCCGGACACTGCCGGTGAACATCATGATCGCGTCGACCAGCACCCAGATGCTGACCGCGAAGATGACCGCGACCCCCACGAACACCAGCAGCACGCCGAACACCGCGCCACCGTCGGAGTTGTTGGTGCTCGAGACGCCGATGAAGACGAAGCCGAGGATGAACAGGACCCAGGACAGGACGTTCAGACCGAGCTGGATCGAGGCGATCTTCATGTCGCCGATGTAGAAGCGCCCGGCGGCGAATCCACCGAGGAACAACTGCAGGAGACCGGCGGTGACCTTGGACTTGTCCGACAGCGGCTCACCGGTGGCCGGGTCGACGTCCGGGCCGTATCCGTAGCCCGGATACCCGGGGGTGCCGTAGCCGGCCGCGGGGTAGCCCGGCTGGGCGCCGTAGGCGGGCTGCGCCCCGTACCCCGGTTGCGCCCCGTACCCCGATTCCGCGCCGTAGGCGGGCTGTGCGCCGTAACCGGGCTGAGAGCCATACCCCGGCTGCGATCCGTACCCCGGCTGCGATCCGTACCCCGGCTGCGATCCGTATCCGGGTTGGGATCCTTGGCCCGGCTGGGATCCGTATCCGGGCTGGTTGCCATACGGATCGGGTGTGCCGTAAGGGTTCGGCTGGTAGCTCATGACGGCCATCTTCTCACGTACGGAAGTGAATCGGCGGCTCCGTCGGTTGTCCGGTCGACTCCGACGGCCGGGATCCGCATCGGATGAGCTCCGGAGGATCCTCGCCCGTGCAGCCGGACCCAAGCGGCGTGGCGGTCGTGGTCAGGCGGCGGCGAGGGTGCGCGCGTACTGTACGCGGTTGCTGATGTCGAACATCGCGCCGGCGTTGAGGGCCGGGATGTTGGTGACGTGGGTGATGCCGTGGCCGTGCACCGTCACCTGGATGTACCCGGTGGTCTTGGTCTCCTTCATCAGCAGGAACAGCAGACTCAGCGCGCAGATCAACACGAAGCCGACGAGGGCCAGGATGATGCCGGTCTGCGAGATCTCCTCGCTCGTCCGAGACATGTCCAGCACCGACCACTGTGTCCCGGCGATGGGGAAGGTCCCCGACGGCGTGATCACATGTGTCTGGGTGCAGGTGATGTCGCCGATGACCACCAGCGCCGGACCGGCCGCCCCCGGACCCATCCCGGGCGTGGGTGGCGGTCCGTAGGCAGGCATGCCGTAACCGGGTGTCGGATATCCCGGGGCCGGCGGCGGACCGGGAGGTGCGTGCTTCGTCAGGTCCGGCGGGAGCCGCTGGGGGTCGTGCTCGTGCGGGAACGGGCCACTCATCGGCTCATCGTCGCACGAATGCCGTATCAGGTGGCGGAACGTTCGTCCTCGATCGCGTCGAGCACGGCCTCCACGGTGTCGTCGTCGCCGACGAATTCCTCGGGCCGGGGACCGCCGGTCGACATGAGCTCACGCCAATGACGCGCGTCGAAGACCACCGGGTCGGTCTGCTCCAGGAAAGTGGTCACCACCTGCACGAACAGCTCGGGATCGTCATGGAAGGGGAAGTGACCGGCGCCGGGGAACGTCTGCAGCCGGGAGTGCGGGATGGCGGCATGCCCGATCAGGGCGTGTTCGTAGGGGATGACGGTGTCCTCGTCGCCCCAGATGAACAACACGGGGAGTCGTTCGGTCAGATAACACCGGTCGAGCATCGTCACCGATTGCCCCCGCCAGTCGACGACGGCGCGAAGGGTTCGCATGAACGCCGCCGATGCGTGGGGGTCGGCAAGATCACCGAGTACGCGGACGAGGTCCTCGTGGTCGTTGAGGGCCCGGCGCGGTGAGAGCGACCGGGGTACGCCGGGGACATGCGGCAGGGACACGAGGGCACCGGCGATCCCGCGCAGCGCAGGCATCACGCCGGGGATCCGGAGCAGGGTGAGGACCTCGTTGACCACCGGCAGGGTGGCCGCCCGCAACGCGGGGTTGACCTCGCGGGTCACGCCGCCGGCGGCGACGAGCACGAGGCGTTCGACGAACCGGGGGAACTGATAGCAGAACTGCATCGCGACACCGCCGCCGAGTGAATGACCGACGACGGTGACCTTGCTGATCCCGAGGACCACCAGCAGATCGCGCATGCCGTTGGCGAAGGCCGGGACGGAATAGTCGGCGCGCGGCTTGTCGGAGAGTCCGTGGCCGAGCAGATCCGGTGCGATCACGGTGTAGTGCTGGGCGAGCATCGGGATGATCTCGTTCCAGGTGGACGAGTTGTCGCCGATGCCGTGGATCAGGAGCAGCGCCGGTCCGCTGCCGGCGATGCGGTAGGCGCGTCGATATCCGTGGATGGTGTGATAGTCGACCCGGACCTCGGTGTCGGAGACCGGGCGCAGGTTGGGCGTCGAGGTCCCGCCGGTCGGGATCGAACGGGTCGGCGGCACGGGATGTCGGGGTCCGGTCATCATCGACTCCTTGCTCACGGCGCTGTGATGTGGCCATCGGGGGACAGGTCGCCGGGTGGACCGTCCGGCTTCCCTGTCGTGCGGTGGATCCGATCGGTGTTGGAATCCGACGGATCTTTACCCTTGAGTAAACCCCAGGTGGGCACATTTCGCCCGTCGTGTTGCCTGTGGGTGACGTCCGGGCGAACTGAACGACCCGGAGTGGGACAGCCGTCCAGAAGCCCTAGGCTGGACGGTGATGAATCCGTTCGACATCGACTCGTTCCTCGCGACCGGCGGCCTGATCGGCCTGTGTGTGCTGATCTTCGTCGAGACCGGTCTGCTGATCGGCTTCGTGTTCCCTGGTGATTCCGTGCTGTTCACAGCAGGAGTCCTTGCTGCACAGCCGAACCCGTTCACCGAGGTCTGGTGGCTGTGCATCCTTGTCCCGGCCGCCGCCGTGCTCGGCGACCAATGCGGGTACTTCATCGGCCGGCGTGTCGGCCGCAGTGTGGTGGAGGGCAGGATGATGCGGGCGGTCGGGCCGGAGTATGTCGAGCGCACCCATCGGTTCTTCGAGCGATATGGACCGCTGACGGTCTTCTTCGGACGGTTCATCGGCGTGGTCCGCACGCTCACCCCGCTGTTCGCCGGTTTCAGTGGCATGCCCTACCGGGTGTTCACGCTGTTCTCGGTGCTCGGCAGCGTCGTATGGGCGGCGGGCATCGTGATGCTCGGCTACTTCCTCGGCCAGGTGCCACTGATCCGTGACCACCTCGAGGTGTTCATCATCGCCTCGGTGTTCACCGTCGTCGTGCCGATGGGGATCGCGATGGGCCGCCGCTGGCTGCGGAGTCGGCGCGGAACACGCGGCGCCGATGCCGCCGCGGCCGCTGACGCCGCCGACGCGTCCGCAGGCCCGGGGCCGGAGTCGACCGCCGACAACGGTCGCACCGGCCGCGACTGACGCTCACCGGGACCGTCGTTCACCGTCCGTGCCCACGGTCGCGGGTGTGGCCGCCGGTCACTGGTTCACCAGCGGTTCCGGGTGCCGGTGACCGGTGGGTGCGAAGTCGTCGGCCATGATGGCGGCCAGCTCGACGAAGGCATGCCGGGTGCCCTTGCCGACCAGTTCGAGGTCGACGTCGGCGCCCTCGGACAGGTGATCGTCGAACGGGATGGTCTGGACCGCACGGCACCGGGTCAGGAAGTGCTGGGCGAGTTGGTCGACGTCGATGGTGGAGGCACCCGCGCGGGATGAACTGAGCACCACGACCGCCCGCGACACCAGGTGGGAATACCCGTGCGCCTCGAGCCAGTCGAGTGTGGCCGACGCGCTGCGGGCGCCGTCGAGCGCGGGGGAGGAGACCAGGATGATCGCGTTCGCGAGGTCGAGGACGCCGTTCATCGCACTGTGGGAGAGTCCGGTCCCGCAGTCGGTGACGATGATGTTGTAGAACCGCTGCAGAATGCCGATCACGCCGCGGTACTCCTCCTCGCTGAAGGCCTCGGCCATCGCCGGATCCCGTTCGGAGGCGAGAACTTCCAGCCGGCTCGGCGCCTGCGAGGTGTGGGCGCGGACGTCGCTGTAGCGGTAGACGTTGCCGTCGGCGAGCAGATCCCGCACCGTCGAGGCGGTCTGCTGCGGGATGCGCTGGGCCAGGGTGCCGAGGTCGGGGTTGGCGTCGACGGCGATCACGCGATCACCACGGAGCGAGGCGAAGGTGGAGCCGAGGCCGACGGTTGTCGTGGTCTTGCCGACGCCACCCTTCAACGACAGCACCGCGATCCGATAGTCCCCGCGGACCGGACGCCGAAGCCGTTCCAGCAGTTGCTGATAGCGCAACTCGGTGGACGAGTCGCCGGGGTTGATCGCGCCGGCCGACAAGGTGTGGACGGCGCGACGCCACCCGCGGGCCGGGGCGCGACGGGCCTTGCGGAGCAGGGCGACGTCGTCGAGCGCGGGGCCAGGATGCCCGAAACCGTTGGCCGGAAACGGCTGTGGTGCGGCCGACGGCGGTGCGCCGAAGTGCTGTGGCATCGGTGGCGTCTCGCCCATCGGGGGCGCTGCCGGCGGGAACGGGAACGTGGTCGGTGCCGGTGCCGGTGCCGGTGCCGGTGTCGCGGCCGTGTACGGGGCACCGGGCGGTGGTGGTTCCGGGAGCGGCGTTCCCACACCGGGTGGGAAGGTGGGGTACGCGCCCGGATTCGACGCAGTCTCCGTCCGGACAGGAACCGAACCGAGCTGTGGCACAACGGTATCCGTCATCAATGGGTTCGTCGTTGCGGCGGGGGACGGGATCGGCGCCGGCGGGAGATCGTGAGCGGGGTCGGGGGCCACGCCCGTCGCAGGGGTCGGGGCGGATGCTGCACCGGGTACCGGCGGCAGCGGTTCGGGTGCGGTCGGTGCGGCGAACTGCAGCCACGGCGGTGGCGCCGGGGCGGGGGCCCGAGGGTCGGCGACCGGCTCGGGGGGAACGTGTCCCCGATGGGTCGCGTCGGGAGCCGGATGTGGGTCGATTCGATCTGGATGCATGTGGTCCCCCCTGTGCAGGTGTCCGATGGTCCCCGTCTGGCGGTGCCGGGCGGACATGGGAGCGGAGTCTACCCACGAATGCCCGGTTCACGTGCGGCGATCGGTTGTGGATGGAATCCGGCCGGGTTGCCGGAATTGTGGCATCATCAGGACCCACTGAGATCGGAGTCACACGTCCCGGACGGGCGGATGGCAGAGATCCCGGTGTTGCCAGGGGAACCGCAACGGGGCGGGGTGCGTCTTATGGATCGACGCTCACAGGGGGAAGATCATGGTTCACGACCACATCGTCACCGACGGAATCGGTGGCCGCGCGCAGGATCAGGTCTGCGGACTGTCGGGCACGTCCGCCGCGCGGTCACGCTCGGGCCGGCTGTCGGTGATCACCACCGGGCAGGGGCTGCCGCTGGCGGTGCGCATCGACGACGCGGAACTCGCCAAGGGGCCGACGCTGCTCGCCGAAGAGATCCTGCGCCTGTGCCGGCAGTCGGCGATGGCGGCAGGCATCCGCCTGCGTTCCGAGCTGATCGGAGCGGGGATCGCGCGGGACACCGTCGACCTGATGGGACTGCCACGCCCGGACGATCTCGCGGCCGAAGAACTCCGCGACGACGACGAGGTGTCCGCACCCGAGTCGTGGCTCAGATCGCTGTGAGGCCCAGATGACCTGGCCGATGGACGAACTCGAGGCGCGGGCCGCAGCGCAACTGGGCCGCCTCCGTGAGTTCGGTGAGCAGCTGGCGCGTATCCGGGTCCGGGAGACCTCGGCCGATGACACGGTGACCATCGAGGTGGACGGCAACGGTGCGCTGCTCGGACTGTGGCTGGCCGACGGGATGGATCGGCTCGGCGGGACGCGCCTCGGCGAGACCGTCGTGACCACCGCAGCTCTCGCCGCGCAACGCGCGTTTGCCGCCCGGGCCGCGCTCACCGAGGACTTCACCGACTCGTTCACCGAACTCGTCGGGACGCGACCGGACGGATGAGCGCGCCGGAGGCCGGGGGCGTCGCCGGGACGAGTCCGTGACAGGCGCGGTCGGCGACAGGGGGTCTGTCGGGTGGGGGCCGGTCGGTGGGGGTCCCGGTCGGTGTGAGACGCAATGAGAACACGAGGACACACAGATCGAGGGGGCAATCGTGGGTGATGTGTCGGTGACACCGGAGGTCCTGCAGGGTTTCGCGGCCACCAATGCTGCGATCGGGACCGCCGTGACCACAGCCGGATCGGTGAACGCGGCGGCGAACACCCTGGCCATGGTTCCGGTGTTCGGGCTGATCGGCCAGGAATTCCTGGCGGCGTTCATCGCCGCCCAGGCCGCACATCTGGGCTCGGTCGGGAGCCTGGCCGCGGTGCACGCGGCGACCGCCGCCGAGGCCGTCCTCGGTCTCGCCGACCTCGAGTCGGTCGACGGCGACTCCGCCGCGACGCTGCGGGAGATGCTGTGACAGGGGTGGGGGCCGTACCCGACACGGGGGCGGTGTCGGACGTGGGTGTGGGGTCGCAACTGCCTGCGCTGAGCGAGATATCGGTGAACGACATGATCGCGGCGACCCCGCTCGGGCCGATCCTGGATCGCCCGGTGGCCGACGTCCTCGTCGGTCTCGGGCTGCCGGGTCTGCCCGAGATCCCTCCGCTGCCACCACTTCCCGGCCTGCCGCCGCTGCCGACCGTGGACCTGGGGTTGTTGGTCAAGCCGATCACCGATCTGCTCGGCGGGTTCGGCACCGGTGACCTCGCGACGGCCGATTTCGACCCGACGATGGTGTTCGACGGTCTGTCCACGGTGCTCGAGACCTCGATGACGATGGCGCAGAGCGCCCTCGAACTCGCCGACACTCTGTGGGTGGGACAGAGTTCGATCGCGGCGGCCGCCAAGACCGGCGAGGCGAGTGTCAACAGCGGCCAGTTGTCGGCGCAGGGCACCGGCATCTCCTTCGACATCCAGACCGCCGCGGGGATCGTCGCCGCCGGGCTCGCCGCGGTCCAGGCCATCCTCGCGGCCACCGTCGGCAAGATGCTGGCAGCCGTACCGCTCATCCCGAGCGGGGCGGGATTGCCGCTGGTGACCGGGTTCGCCGCCGAGGGGCTGTCGGAGGCGACCGCTGCGGTCGCGGTGACCCGCGCCCAACTCCTTGCCCCGACCACCCACATGACCGTCAACGGTGTGCCGGTTCCGGTGACCGCGGCCCCCACCGCGGCCACCGGGGCCGCCGCCCAGTCACCGTTCGCCGTCGCCGCCACCGTTCTCGATGCGATCGCCCCGATGGTGTCCACCGCCACCGAATTGCCGTCGATGCTGGTCACGCCGATGACGAAGATGCTCGCCGCCGACGAGACCACGCTCGTCCGGCCTGGGGACCGCGCACGCACCGACGATCCCGACGGGGCGGGAGGCGGCCCTCCCACCGGGGCGGGCACCGTGCCGGTCCGTGCGGCCGCGGGCGGCGGTGGCGGTTCTCTCGGGGTGGCAGCGGGCGTGACCGCGCCGCTCGGAGCGGCGCGAACGCCGGTGCCCGGCGGCGTCGGCGCCACCGAACCGGCGAGCTATACGCCCGGACCGTCCGCGCGTGGCGCATCGGTCGCCGCGACCCCCGTCCCGGCGTCGATGGCCCCGGTGGCCGCCGCCGGGGCGGCACGTGGACTCGGTGGTGAAGGGCACCACGAGGTGCCGGACTACCTGGTCACCGAGGACAACGGCCGCGACCTGGTCGGTGCGACTCCCGGGGTCGCGCCGCCGGTGCTCGGCGACGACGCCACTGACGCCCCGCCCGAACCCATGCCCGACATCAGGCTCCGACTCGGCCCCGACGGGCCGACGATCTGACCCGAACCCCCACGTCCGGAACCCGACCGTTCAGGAGACATCATGAGCAGCAACAGAATCGACATCGATCCCGACGCGCTGGCCGATGCCGCAGCCGAACTCGACACCATCGCCGACGCCCTCGAGGCCGGACTCGCACGATGGTCCCCGGCACTCGACGTTCCGCCGGCCGGCCGCGACGAGGTGTCGATCACGGTGGCACACACCGTGTCCGAGGTCGCGGACGGGTTCGGTACCGACGCCACCGGTGGGGTGCTGCGGCTACGGGCCCTCGCCGCGGCGCTGCGCGACCAGGCGCATGGCGTGAGCGCCGCCGACGCCGACGCCGCGAGTGGTCTACGCGTGACACCGGCCTGACCGGTCGCCGGCGAGCACACGGCAGCTCGAACGACGGACATGTGCGGCCACCGCGGCGGATCTCCGATACCAGCGACATCACCCGGCGAGTGACGAGAGGAATGGGCAATGACCGGATTCAGCGGCGTCATCTGGGACGCGCGCACCAGTGCGCGACTGGCCACCGATCTCGGTGCCGGTCCCGGACCCGTCCCACTTGCGGAGGCGGCGATCGCATGGTCGGTTGTGTCGGCCGAGATCGAAAGGGCGGCAATCAAGTACGGAAAGGTCTTGTCCGATCTCGGGGCCGGATGGGTGTCGGAGTCGGCGGAGTCCACACTCGGGCAGCTGTCCGCTCTGGGCGGTTGGCTGGCCGACATGTCCGCGCACGCCGCCACCGCGTCGGTCCTCGTCGAGCAGCAGGCCGCCGTCGTCACCGTCGCGCGGCTCGCGATGCCGAACGCCGCCGAGATCGCTCTCGTCGACGGTCTCGCCGACCTCGCCGCCACCGCCGCGTCGGTGGTGCCGATCGTCTCCGGCGCGGCCGCACACGCCGAACGGGCCGTCCACGATCAGCGGGTCCGCGCCGCCCGTGTGATGGAAGCCTACGAGGTGGCCGCCGAACCGGTCGCACGACCCTGGCGGGCACCACATCCGGTGCCCGGGGATGTGTTCACGGAAGCGTCCCCGGAGACCCGATCGTCCTCGGCTGGATCGTCCCCGCCGGCCACCTCGGCGGCCCGGCCCGCCTCGGGACTCGGGGCGGTGGCCGTACCTCCCGGGCCGACCATCCGCGGCGCCTACACCCCGACCGTCCCCGCATCCACGGTCACCGACCCGCCGCGTGTGTCGGTTCCGGTCGAATCCCGGCCACACCCTCCCGCCATCACGCCGCCGGTCGCCCCGATGACCCCGGCTGCGGCGATTGCATCGGCCCAGCGTGACGACATCCGCGCGCAGCCGATGGCGGTCGCGGCCACGGTCACACCCGAATCGTCGGACGGACCGGGTGTCGGCGGGCCGATCACGTGGGCGGAGGTCGCGGTCGCCGACGGACCGGTGGTCGAGGGCGCCCGCGGTCTCGATCCGCGCCATCTCCGCGAGACCTTCGTGTTGCCGGGAGACGAGGTGAACCGATGACGTCGACAAGAACCCGGGCGGGCGCCCTCGCCGACACCTCTCCCACGATCACCTTCGGTGCCGAACTCGGCGTCGCGACGTTTCGTCGGCTCGGCGAGCGCATCGGGACACCGACGTGGCCGATCGTCCTCGATCTGTGGCCCACCGTCGACGCTGCGGATCGCGCGGCCGCGGCCGACCGTGCGGCCGACCGCGAACTCGAGCAGTGCGGCGCTCTCGTCGCCGACGACCCAGACCACTGGGCGCAGACCGCCGTGCGGGTTCTCACCGATCCCGAGCGTGAACTCGCCGTCCGGGTCTACGGTGCCGACGGCACACGCCGCGTCTGCCTCGCGCGCCGCGGCCACGAACATGTGGTCGCGGTGCGGACCGGAGAGCGGATTGCCCTCGGATTCCCCGACATCACCGACGACGCCGGTCTCGGTGCGGTGATCAGAGCGCTGTGCGGGGATGCGACTCCGATGACCTTCGCCGACATCCGCGTGCCCTCCGACGAGCTCGTCGATCGACTGGCGCGCTGCCGCGATCGGTACGACACCGCTGCGGTGCTGCGGACGATCGGCGCGGGCGTGGACGATGCGACGCGGGTGGCGGCGGCCCTGACCGCACCGGCGGCGCGGACCGAGATCGTGGCGATCGCGCACGGCGCGGGTGTCGTCACCCAGAGTTGTGGGGCGCTCGCCGTCGTCGACGGTGAGCGGGGCCGAATCGTGCTCAGCCCCAGTAGATCTCTCGATGGTGGTCGCTGGACCACGCTCACACCGGGGATCGGCCATCGGCTGGCGCAGGGGGTACGCCTGCTGGTCGAGACGCTCCCGGACGGGCGGTGGTTCCCGTGACCGATCGGGGAAGGCCCGGGCACCGACCGGGTATCAGTGGCATCCGCACCGGATGTCACTCGGGGGCATCGCTGCGTCGGTGCCGGAACACAGGAGGAGCACCATGAATCTCGAAGGGGCTGCAGGGGCTGTCGACATCGACGTCTCATCCGGTCTCGCCACCGCACAGACGGTGTCGCAGATCGTCGACGACATGCAGGGGGTGATCCGGCAGATCGCGTCCACCGCGTCGACCGGGATGGCCACCTGGAGCGGGCGGGCATCGACCGCCTTCGACGCCACCCACACCGACTGGAATTCGTCGGCGAACGCACTCAACCAGGCGCTCGACGACATCCGGACCAAACTGACCACGGGCTTCACCGGCTACGAGGATCACGACGCGATGGCCGCGGTAGACCTCGGTTCCGAAGGGCCGCTGCGGTTGTAGGGGCGCAGGGAACGCCGCGAGGCGTTCACGTCACGACCCCGCGACCACATCCACCGGCACGTCGTCGCCGGTGGTCGCCATGACCAACACACCACCGACCGGAAGGACGGACATGTCCGGGAGAATCCAGTACGACTTCGCCGCACTCGGCGATCTGCAGGGCGGACTCAACAATCAATTCCAGCGGCTCGAAGACCTTGCCGCGCAACTCAAACGACAGGTCGCCGCGCTCGACGGCAACTGGCGGTCGCCGGCCGCCAAGTCGGCCTACGAGCAGGCCCAACAGCATTGGGATCAGGTGTTCGCCCAGTCCCGCGAACAGCTCGTCGGACTCGGCCGCGGAGTCGGCAACGCCCGCAACGTCATGCACGAGACCGACTCGATGATCGCGCGACGGTTCTCCGGCGCGTGAGTTCGGTTCCGGCTGCGAGATCCGGGTGACCCGGGCCCCGGTTCGGTGGGTCGCCGACCCGCCGAACCGGGGCCCGTGGAACCGACACGCGCTGCGTGCCGGTTCCGCCTCCTGCGCTGTACCGAAGGACTAACGTCGCCACCACACAACTCGTGCGGGCCGTCCTCAGGGATGGAGCCGATGTCGGAGGAGGAGCTGGGACCGTGGCCAATGCGCTGACCCGGACAAAGTCCATCGAGCAGTCGATGGCGGACACCGACGAACCGGGACACCGACTTCGGAAGAACCTGACCTCGTGGGATCTCATGGTCTTCGGTGTCTCGGTGGTCATCGGAGCCGGTATCTTCACCGTCACCGCGACCACCGCGGGCAACAAGGCCGGTCCGGCCATCTCCCTCGCGTTCGTGATGGCCGCCATCGCCTGCGCGCTCGCCGCCCTCTGCTACGCCGAGTTCGCATCCACTGTCCCGGTCGCCGGGTCGGCATACACCTTCGGTTACGCCACCTTCGGTGAGTTCCTGGCCTGGATTCTCGGTTGGGATCTCATCCTCGAGTTCGCGGTCGGCGCCGCGGTCGTGGCCAAGGGGTGGTCGTCCTATCTGGGCAGCGTCTTCGGCTTCGGCGGCGGGACAGTCGAGGTCGGTTCCCGGACGATCGACTGGGGGGCGATCGTCATCATCGCCGTGGTCGCGGTTCTGCTCGCCCTGGGAACCAAACTGTCGTCGCGGTTCAGTGCGGTGATCACCGCGATCAAGGTGGGCGTGGTGCTGTTGGTGATCGTGGTGGGCTTCTTCTACGTGAAGTCGAGCAACTACAGCCCGTTCATCCCGCCGGCGGAGAAGGGCGCCGGGATCGAGAAGTCCGTCGACTCCTCGCTGTTCTCCCTGATCACCGGTGGTGGTGACAGCTCCTACGGCTGGTACGGCGTACTCGCGGCCGCCTCGATCGTGTTCTTCGCCTTCATCGGTTTCGACGTGGTCGCCACCACCGCGGAGGAGACCCGGAACCCGCGCAAGGACGTACCACGCGGCATCCTGGGCTCGCTGGCCATCGTCACAGTGCTCTACGTGCTGGTGACCATCGTCGTGACCGGCATGGTCAGCTACACCCAGCTCGCCACCAGCGCCGGTGACGGGAAACCGAAGAACCTCGCCACCGCATTCGCCCTCAACGGGGTGACCTGGGCGGAGAAGATCATCGCGATCGGTGCGCTGGCAGGACTCACCACCGTGGTCATGGTGCTCGTGCTCGGCCAGTCCCGGGTGTTGTTCGCCATGTGCCGCGACGGTCTCCTGCCGCGGGGCCTGGCCGCGACGAGCCCCCGCTTCGGTACCCCGATCCGGCTGACCGCGCTGATCGGTGTGGTCGTCGCAGTGGTCGCCGGATTCTTCCCGATCGACCGCCTCGAGGAGATGGTCAACGTGGGCACCCTCTTCGCGTTCATTGTGGTGGCCGGCGGCGTGATGATCCTTCGCCGCCGTCGCCCCGACCTGCAACGCGGGTTCACCGTCCCGGGCGGGCCGATCATCCCGGTGCTCGCGATCGCGGCATGCCTGTGGCTGATGCTGAACCTCACCGCACTGACCTGGCTGCGTTTCGTGATCTGGATGATCATCGGCGTCGCGGTCTACTTCCTCTACGGGATGCGGCACTCGATGGTCGGGCGCCGCGAGCGTGGCGAGATCCCGGACCCGGTCGGTGCGGTCGGCGGTGCGTCCGGAGACCACTGACGTCGTGAACTGAAGGTCGGATAGCCTGGTCTGCGGATCCATGGCGTCGCCACGCCCCCACGCGCCCACCTGCGCGACGGTGCACGACTCCACTGCAGTTCTCTCGACCAGAGTTCGACCGACACACAAAGGGGAACACATGACCACGGTGCCCAACGACGCACCTACGGCAGACACGCGCAACGGGATCGACTTCAAGGTCGCCGATCTCTCCCTGGCCGAGTTCGGCCGCAAGGAGATCTCGCTGGCCGAGCACGAGATGCCCGGTCTGATGGCCCTGCGCCGCGAATACGCAGAGGTGCTGCCGCTCAAGGGGGCCCGCGTGTCCGGTTCGCTGCACATGACCGTGCAGACCGCAGTCCTGATCGAGACCCTGGTGGCACTCGGCGCCGAGGTCCGCTGGGCCTCATGCAATATCTTCTCCACCCAGGATCATGCCGCGGCCGCGATCGTCGTCGGCCCGCACGGCACGCCCGAGGAGCCACAGGGCGTCCCGGTGTTCGCCTGGAAGGGCGAGTCCCTGGAGGAGTACTGGTGGGCGGCCGAGCAGATGCTCACCTGGCCCGGCGAACCGGCCAACATGATTCTCGACGACGGCGGCGACGCGACCATGCTGGTCCTGCGCGGGGCGCAGTTCGAGAAGGCGGGTGTGGTTCCGCCGGCCGACGAGAACGACTCGGCCGAGTACAAGGTGTTCCTGGAACTGTTGCGCGCGTCGTTCGAGACCGACGCCAAGAAGTGGTCGACCATCGCCGAGTCGGTCCAGGGCGTCACCGAGGAGACCACCACCGGTGTCCTGCGCCTGTACCAGTTCGCTGCGGCCGGTGAGCTGGTGTTCCCGGCGATCAACGTCAACGACTCGGTCACCAAGAGCAAGTTCGACAACAAGTACGGCACCCGCCACTCGCTGGTCGACGGCATCAACCGCGGCACCGACGTCCTGATCGGTGGCAAGAAGGTGCTGATCTGTGGCTATGGCGACGTGGGCAAGGGCTGCGCGGAGTCGCTGGCCGGCCAGGGCGCCCGCGTCCAGGTCACCGAGATCGACCCGATCAACGCGCTGCAGGCGCTGATGGACGGCTTCGACGTGGTCACCGTCGAGGAGGCGATCGGCAACGCCGACATCGTCGTCACCTCCACCGGCAACAAGGACATCATCCTTCTCGAGCACATGGAGAAGATGAAGAACCAGGCCATCCTCGGCAACATCGGCCACTTCGACAACGAGATCGACATGGCCGGCCTCGAGCGTTCCGGTGCCACCCGCCTCAACATCAAGCCGCAGGTCGACCAGTGGACCTTCGCCGACGGTCGCTCGATCATCGTGCTCAGCGAGGGACGTCTGCTGAACCTGGGCAACGCGACCGGTCACCCGTCGTTCGTGATGAGCAACAGCTTCTCCAACCAGGTCATCGCCCAGATCGAGCTGTGGACCAAGAACGAGGAATACGACAACGAGGTCTACCGCCTGCCCAAGCACCTGGACGAGAAGGTTGCGCGTATCCATGTCGAGGCTCTCGGTGGCACGTTGACCAAGCTCACCAAGGAGCAGGCCGAGTACATCAACGTCGACGTCGAGGGCCCCTACAAGCCCGAGCACTACCGCTACTGAGCGAGAGTCGACCCGACGAGCGGGCCCCGGCGACGGCCGTCGCCGGGGCCCGCTCGTGTCCGTGTCGTCGAGGTCGGTCGGACTCCGGTGTCCCTAGATTCCGATGTCGGCCTCGGTGCCCGGGCAGTAGAACCAGGTGCCCTGTTCAAGCCGAAAGGACGCCTGTTTCGTATCGGGTGCGGAACTCTGTGATCCGACCTCGGTGTGAATGACCACGTCCGACGTCGCGACGTCGCCGGTGACCGATCGCAGCGCGAGCCGGTCGAGGACGATGGTGCCGCCGTTGTTCGAGGGGGACGGCACCTCGTCGCGGACCTCGCTGCACACCGCGCTTCGCATCCGGGTCAGGTCCCGTGCGTTCAACGCATCGAGGTAGCGCTGCATCGCCTCGGCCACGGCGTACGCGACGGTGGGGTCGCCCGTGGTCGGTGCGGTCGCCTCGCCCGATGTGGGGTTCGATCCGGTGGGGTTCGATCCGGTGGGGTTCGATCCGGTGGGTCCGGTCCCGGTGCCCGGTGTGGTCGATCCGATACCGGTCGCGACGGTCGTGTCGTTGCCGGTGTTCTGCACGATGAGCGTGATCGCGAGGGCGGCGATGGCGAGGACGGCGACGACGCCGAGGGATATCGCGGTGATCGCCCCCCAGTTGCGGCGCGGACCCCCCGGCGGGGGGTGGCCCGGGCCCATGCCACCCGGGCCCATGCCACCCGGGCCCATACCCCCGGGTCCCACGCCGACCGGGAGACCGCCGACCGGGATCTGCGGGCCGTATCCCGGTCCGGCCTGCGGGGGGATGGGTGCATGGGGAGAGGGCTGCGGGTGCGGCTGCATCGGTGGTCGAGGCGCCTGCTGTGGCGGAACCGGCAGCTGGGACATCGGCTGCCGGGGATCAGGTGCCGGCGGACTGGCCGGTTGCGGATATTCCTGCGGTACCTGCGGATACGGCGCAGGCGCGTCCTGTCCGGACGGGGGCGCCCGGTGGGTTCCCATCACACGCGTCGGCATCTGACCGGGGTTCGGCCCCCACTGCTGGGGCGGACCGCCGGCGGGCGGTTGGGTCATGGGACGTCCTCGCGATGTTCGATGAGATCCAGGCTAGCGGAGCAGATGCAGGTGGTCGGGCAGGGTCATTCGCTCGATTCGGCCGCCGGCGCGAGCAGGTCGTCGGCGAGGTCGGCGGGTGCCTGGTCGACGGCTTGCGTCCACGGTGACATCCAGCCGGTCGCGGCCAGGCTGCGGTAGCCGGCGTCGACACGGACCTGCAGGTCGTCGTCGCGCTCGTAGTGGTCGCGGGCGCGTCCCGGATCGGTCGACGCCCGCGAACGGGCCCGCGCCATAGCGACCTCTGCGGGTACGCCGAGCAGCAGGTGACGATCGGGGACGGGCAGGCCGAACCGGCCGAACTCGAGATCGTGCACCCACCTCACCACGGCGCCGTCGGTGTCCTCACCCAGGCGGGCGGCACTGTAGGCGGCATTGGAGGCCACATAGCGGTCGACGATGACGACGTCGTTGCCGCCGATCGCCGACCGCAGTTCGGCTGCGGTGGCAGAGCGATCGAGGGCGAACAGCAGCGCCATCGCGTACACGCTCTCGCGTAGGTCGCCGTGTTCGCCGTGCAGGGCCTCCGATGCGACGTCGGCGAAGATCGTCCGTCCGTACCGCGGGAACGCGAAGGTGGCCACCTGCAGACCCGCGGTCCGCCAGTGGTCGACGAGCCCGGTCACGAGGGTGTTCTTGCCTGCGCCGTCGATCCCCTCGACCGCTATCAACCGGCCCACACGGTCCTCCTCGCATCTCGTCGGTGTGTCGTGTGCCGATTGTTCCCCATCGTGGCGTCGGCGCGGCCGCCGACTCGACGGTGTCCACAGACCGGCTTCGACCTGCGGTGATCCACAGTCCGGCGCGTCGGTCACCACGCCGCGGTCACGGAAGTGTCACCATTGGGGGCATGAAGCCACGGATCCTCGTCGTCGATGATGATGCCGCGCTCGCCGAGATGCTGACGATCGTGCTGAAGGGCGAGGGGTTCGAACCCTTCGTCGTCGGCGACGGGACACAGGCACTCACCGCGGTGCGCGAGATCCGCCCCGACCTGGTGTTGCTCGATCTGATGCTGCCCGGGATGAACGGCATCGACGTCTGTCGTGTGTTGCGTGCGGACTCGGGTGTGCCGATCGTCATGCTGACCGCGAAGTCCGACACCGTCGACGTCGTCCTGGGTCTGGAGTCCGGCGCCGACGACTACATGGTCAAGCCGTTCAAGCCGAAAGAACTGGTGGCGCGCGTACGTGCCCGGCTGCGTCGCACCGACGAGGAGCCGGCCGAACTCCTCTCCATCGGTCCGGTGGAGATCGATGTGCCTGCGCACAAGGTCACCCGCGACGGTGTGCCGATCTCGCTGACCCCGCTCGAGTTCGACCTGCTGGTGGCACTGGCCCGCAAGCCGCGTCAGGTGTTCACCCGTGACGTACTGCTGGAACAGGTCTGGGGTTACCGGCATCCCGCCGACACCCGGCTGGTCAACGTGCACGTACAGCGTCTGCGCGCCAAGGTCGAGACCGACCCGGAGAATCCGGAGGTCGTTCTCACGGTGAGGGGGGTCGGCTACAAGGCCGGCCCGCCGTGATCGGTCGCACCCGACGGCGCGTCAACGGCACCATCGGACGTCTGACCCGGACCGCGACCGGCATCGGCGCGGTCTTCGGTCATATCTGGCGACGTTCGCTGCAGCTGCGTGTCGTGGTGTCGACGTTGGTGCTGTCGGTGGTGGTCCTGTTGATCCTCGGCTTCGTGCTGATGAGTCAGATCACCGACCGGCTGCTCGACGCGAAACTGACCGCGGCAACCGAGGAGATCGATCGCGCGCGGATCGCGGTGGAACGCGATCTGGCCAGTGGTGACAGCAACATGTCGATCCAGAACCGTCTGCGGCAGACACGGTCGACCCTGACCGACCGGGATGTCGACAGCGGCCAGAACGCCGGCACCGTGGGCAGCTTCGACATCGTCCTGATGGTGCCGGTGAACAATCGAGACGGTGAGGACACCGGGGTCGGCCCGGTGTCGGAGATCCCACAGCCACTGCGAGACATGGTGCAGGGCGGGCAGATCGCCTATCAGTACGCGTCGGTCCCCAACGGTTCCGGTGGCAGCGGACCGGCGCTGATCGTCGGGACCCCCACCAACTCCACCGTGCCCGGCCTCGAGTTGTATCTGGTGTTCCCGCTGGCGGGTGAACAGAACACCGTGGACCTGGTCCGCGGCACCCTGTTGACCGGTGGTGTGGTGTTGCTCGGCCTGCTGATGGCGATCGCGTGGCTGGTGTCGCGGCAGGTGGTCCTGCCGGTGCGGTCGGCGTCGCGAATCGCGGTCCGGTTCGCCGACGGCCGGCTCAACGAACGCATGCCGGTGCGCGGCGAGGACGACATGGCGCGGCTGGCGATGTCGTTCAACGACATGGCCGAGAGCCTGTCCAAACAGATCACCCACCTCGAGGAGTTCGGTGGGCTGCAACGCCAGTTCACCTCCGACGTCAGCCACGAGCTGCGCACCCCGCTGACCACTGTCCGGATGGCCAGCGATGTGCTCTACGACGGCCGCGACGAGCTCGACCCGATCCGCCGCCGGTCGGTGGAACTGCTCGACAAGGAACTCGACCGGTTCGAGACGCTGCTGAACGAACTGCTCGAGATCTCCCGGCACGACGCGGGTATGGCCGAGCTCGCCGCCGAACGGATGGACATGGCCATCCCGATCGACGCCGCCCTGGCCACCGTCTCCCACCTGGCGGAGGAGACCGGGACCGAACTGATCCTGGATCTGCCCGCCGAGCCGGTGCTGGCCGAGATCGACCCGCGCCGCGTCGAACGTATCCTGCGGAACCTGCTCGCCAATGCGATCGACCACGGCGAACGAAACCCGGTCACCCTGAGCATGCGATCCGACGGCGACGCGGTCGCGATCACCGTCCGTGACCAGGGGATCGGCCTCCGGCCGGGTGAGGAGAAGCTCGTCTTCAACCGATTCTGGCGGTCGGACCCGTCGCGATTCCGACGATCGGGTGGTACCGGACTGGGGCTGGCGATCAGCATCGAGGACGCGCGGTTGCACCAGGGACGCCTGGAGGCATGGGGCGAACCCGGCCAGGGTGCCTGCTTCCGGCTGACGTTGCCGCTGGTGCGCGGGCACAAGGTACTGGGCAGCCCGCTGCCGCTGAAACCGGTCGGGGCGGCCAAGCCGGCGTCCCGGTCGACGACCAAGACCTCCGGTCGCGTCGGTGAGGGAGCGACCGGCGATGAGTGAGCCGGCGAACGGCATGCGCGGCGGTGGGGTGTACCGCCGATCGGCGGCGATGGTGATCATCGGTCTGGTGCTGGCGCTTCTCACCGCATGCGGGGGAGTCCCGACCAGTTCCTCGCCGCAGCCGATCAGTTCCTTCGCGCGTCAGGGACCGTCGGATTCGGTACCGGAACCGCAGGCGGACATGGATCCGGAGGCCCTTGTCCGGGCGTTCCTGAAGGCGACCGCGGCACCCGCGGACGGTCATGCCGCGGCCCGGAAGTTCCTGACCACCTCGGCCGCCGGGCAGTGGGACGACCGGGGGGCCGCGCTGATCCTCGACGAGATCAACACCTACGTCGACCAGCGCAGCGAGAACAGCGTGCGCATGCGCCTGGTCGGCGACAACGTGGGCGTGCTGATGAGCGACGGACAGCTGACCCCGGCCACCGGTCGGGTGGAGACCACGGTGACGCTGTCGAAGGTGGGCCGGCAGTGGCGGATCGACGGCACCTTGCCCGAGCGCACCATGATCGACCGCACCCAGTTCGAGGTCACCCATCGTGCGGTGTCGGCGTACTTCACCGACCGCACCCGATCACACCTCGTGCCCGACCCACGGTGGTTGTACTTCGGTCTCGACTCTGACGCGACGACGCTGGTCGGGGTGCTGCTCGCCGGTCCCGCCGCCGACCTCGCATCGGCCGTCGACTCGGCCCTGCCAACCGGGGCGTCCCTGCGTGGTCCGGTGACCCCGGGTGCGAACGGTGGCGTACGGATCGAGCTGGTCGGGATCGGGAATCTGTCGGTGCGCGATCGGACTGTGCTGGCCGCGCAGATCATCTGGACGCTCAACGGCGCCGACATCGGCGGCCCGTATGTGATCAACGCCGACGGTGCCCCGCTGCTCGCCGACCGGGCCAGCGGTTGGCAGACCGCCGACGTGCGGTCGTTCGATCCGACCGTGATGCCGGCCACCGATGTCGGACTCAACGTCATCCGGGATGGGGCGCTGCTGAAGGTCACCGACACCGGGACGGTGGCGGTGGGTGGTCCGCTCGGGACAAGTCGCCTGGTGCGGTCGGCGGCGTTGTCGGCCGACGGGAGAAAGGTTGCGGCGGTCCTGGCCGGGGAGGGAGCCGACCCGCGGCTGAACCTCACGGTCGGCGACTACGGGTCGGCGACGGCGCCGATCGCGTCCGGGCTGACGGTGACCAGACCGTCGTTCGGGCCGGGGTCGGATGTCGTGTGGGCGGTGGTCGACGGCAAACCGATCCAGTGGGTTCGCGACGACGAGACGGGTGAACCCCGAATCGCCGAGATCGATCCGGGGCAGGTGAACGCGCTGGTGCGCGGCTCGATCACCGACCTGCAGGTCGCCCCGGACGGGGTGCGCGTGGGACTGATCGTCGGCGGTCAGGTGGTGTTCGCCGTGCTCGCGACCAACGCCGACGGACGGTTGACCCTGGCCCACCCGCGGATCGCCGCGTACAACATCGGCAGCCGCGCGGTGTCTCTGGACTGGGCGTCGCCGACAACGCTGATGATCGCCCGGGAGAGCTGGGACTCGCCGGTGGTGCAGTTGTCGATCAACGGCACCCCTGCGGTGGGGCTGCTCAGCGGCAACGTGTCGCCGCCGGTCACCGCGGTGGTGGCGAACCCCACCACGGTCTACATCTCCGACCAGCGTGGGGTGCTCCGGTTGGGCAGCAGCAACGGGCAGGCCGACGAGTACTGGACCGAGGTCGAACCGGCGATGACCCCGGGCACCATCCCGGTCATCCCCTGAGCGATCGGGATCGAGCCCGACCGCGGGTGTCACCGAGGCATGGTGGGCCTCACGCCCCGGCCAGTACCACGACCGCCACGACGTCGATGTCCGCATGTCGCAGGACCCGCACCGACTCGGCGGCGGTGGCGCCCGTGGTGAGCACGTCGTCGACGAGGACCGCCACCATCCGTGCGGTTCGCGGATGGTGGGTTCGCATCCGGATGCCGCCCCGGAGGTTCGCACGCCGATCCCGCGCCGACAGCCCGGCCGAGTCCCGGGTGGACGGCGCCGTGTACAGCAACGGTGCGGTGTCCACCCGTGGACCGAGCCTGGCGGCGGCGACGCCGGCGATCCCGGTGACCGGATCGCCGCCTCGGCGTCGGGCGGCCGCGCGGCGTGTGGGTGCCGGGACGAGCGTCAGCCGCGGAGTGTCGGGCAGTTCGCCCCAGCGGGCGACGGTCGTCAGGGTGTCGGCGAGAGCGGTTCCGAGCGGACCGGTCAGGTCGCGGCGCCCGTGTTCCTTCACCGCGAGGATGGCGTGGCGCAGTGGACCCCGATAGCGGCCGGCCGCCCACACCGTGGCACCGACGTCGACCCGCGGGCGCAGTTCGACCGGGGCGTCGGCGACGTACCGCGCGCACCGCGGACACCAGTCGGTGTCGGCGGCGCCGCATCCGACGCAGGTGCGGGGCAGGACGAGGTCGGCACCGGCGGCGGCAATCGCCCTCGGTACCCCGGACACACGGTGTGCGGACATGGCGCCGAGTGTGCCGCGCGCGCGGTGGTGCCGGCCTGGTCCGCGGTGCGGTCCCGGGGACGGACGGCGAACTGGGGACAACCGGTGGATCGGGGATGGATGGTGGACCTCCGACACGCGGTGCCAGGGGAGGAAACATCCATCGTGATGGGACCGAAGGCGTCCCCGCGCAGGGGCTTTTGTCCCGATCTGCGAAACGGGATGTGACCCGCTGCGCCGAATCATGGCCGAAAGGCAAACATCCGACTACGGTCGTGGGTACTGGAGGTAGCTGGTCATCGCGGACCGCTCGCAGGAGCGGCCCACGCCGGGAGGTGAAGCCCCTGAACATGAGTGCCGGTCGTCGATCGGCATTGCCACGGTTCCTGCGTCCGAATCCATCCGCGGTTTGTGTCGGAATCCCGAATCTCGTTGAGCGTCAATATCTTCCATCCTCTGGTCGCGCTCGGATCGGGTTCCCCGTGACTCCCGGAGTCGGGTCCGTCGACGCACTTTCCAGGAGGTAGTTGAATGTCATCTGTCATGCACCGCAAGGGTCAGCGCGAATCACGTATCGCCGCGGCCGACGACTACGACGCCGCATCGGCCTTCGTCCTGCCGCCCGGCACCATCGAGTCCGAGGAACCTGCCGAACCGAACGCGACCGTCGTCTTCAAGGGTCGCAACGTCGACATCCCGGAGCACTACCGCGTCTACGTCGGCGACAAGCTCGCCCGTCTCGAGCGGTATGACCCGTCGATCTTCCGTTTCGACGTCGAGCTCTATCACGAACGAAATCGTCGGCAGTCCAAGGTGTGTCAACAGGTGGAGCTCACCGCGACCGGCAAGGGTCCGGTCGTGCGTGCTCAGGCGTGTGGGGACAACTTCTACGCCGCGCTCGAGTCGGCACTCGACAAGATCGAGTCGCGACTCCGCCGGGTGAAGGATCGCCGTCGCGTCCATCACGGAAACCGCCGCCCGCAGTCGGTGGCCGAGGCCACCGAGGTCGGTGCACCGCCGCTACAGGGCAACCAACTCGGCGTCGACGGGCCACCGGCCACATTCGCCGAACCGGCGTGGGACGACGGCGTCGCCGATCGCGAGCCCGGCCGGGTGGTGCGCATCAAGGAGCACCAGGCGGCGCCGATGTCGGTGGACGAGGCGCTCTACGAGATGGAACTCGTCGGACACGACTTCTTCCTTTTCCATGACAGGGAATCCGATCGGCCGTCGGTGGTCTATCGCCGCCACGCGTTCGACTACGGCCTGATCCGGCTCGCGTGAGCTCCGGGGGTGGCGCCGGTGACCCCGGCGCCACCCCCCGGGCGGGTCCCACGCGGATGCGAACTGCCACTCCTCCGACGACGTCGGTACCATGAACGATGGCCTGTGCACCATTGCGGAGGCCGCCATCGAGGAGGCCCCAGTCTCCGGCGTCGACAACAGTGAGGAACTCGATCCACGGTGCTGAACAAGCTTCTGCGCATCGGCGAAGGCCGCATGGTCAAGCGACTCGATGCGATCGCATCCCACGTCGAATCACTGTCCGACGAGATCGAGGCGCTCTCCGATGACGAGCTGAGGGCCAAGACCGACGAGTTCCGGAACCGATACGCCGACGGGGAGACCCTCGACGAGCTGCTGCCCGAGGCGTTCGCCGTCGCCCGTGAGGCGGCGTGGCGTGTCCTCGACCAGAAGCACTTCCACGTACAGATCATGGGCGGCGCGGCGCTGCACTACGGCAACATCGCCGAGATGAAGACCGGTGAGGGCAAGACCCTCACCTGTGTGCTGCCCGCCTACCTCAACGCCGTCTCCGGCGACGGCGTGCACGTCGTCACCGTCAACGACTACCTGGCCAAGCGCGACGCCGAGTGGATGGGACGCGTGCACCGCTTCCTGGGTCTCGACACCGCGGTCATCCTGACCGGTATGTCCCCGGACCAGCGCCGCGCCGCCTACGCCGCCGACATCACCTACGGCACCAACAACGAGTTCGGCTTCGACTACCTGCGCGACAACATGGCGCACGCGCTCACCGAGCTCGTCCAGCGCGGACACAACTTCGCGATCGTCGACGAGGTCGACTCGATCCTGGTCGACGAGGCCCGTACCCCACTGATCATCTCGGGCCCGGCCGAGTCGTCGAGCAAGTGGTACGTGGAGTTCGCGCGGATCGCCCCGCTGCTCGAGCGCGACGTGCACTACGAGGTCGACATCAAGAAGAAGACGATCGGCGTGCACGAGGCCGGAGTCGAGTTCGTCGAGGACCAGCTCGGCATCGACAACCTGTACGAGGCCGCCAACTCGCCGCTGGTCAGCTACCTGAACAACTCGATCAAGGTCAAGGAACTCTTCCAGCGCGACAAGGATTACATCGTCCGTAACGGCGAGGTCCTCATCGTCGACGAGTTCACCGGCCGCGTGCTCGACGGACGCCGCTTCAACGAGGGCCTGCACCAGGCCATCGAGGCCAAGGAACGCGTCGAGATCAAGGCCGAGAACCAGACCCTCGCCACGATCACGCTGCAGAACTACTTCCGCATGTACGACAAGCTCAGCGGCATGACCGGTACCGCCGAGACCGAGGCCGCCGAGTTCGACCAGATCTACAAGCTCGGTGTGCTGCCGATCCCCACCAACCGGCCGATGCTGCGCAAGGATCAGACCGACCTCATCTACAAGACCGAAGAGGCCAAGTTCGCCGCGGTCGTCGACGACGTCACCGAACGTCACCAGGCCGGGCAGCCGGTGCTGATCGGTACCACCAGCGTCGAGCGGTCGGAGTACCTGTCCCGGCAGCTGGCCAAGCGTGACATCCCGCACACCGTGCTGAACGCCAAGTTCCACGAGCAGGAGGCGCAGATCATCGCCGAGGCCGGCCGGATCGGCGCGGTCACCGTGGCCACCAACATGGCCGGTCGTGGCACCGACGTCGTGCTCGGTGGCAACCCCGACATCATCGCCGACACACGGCTGCGCAAGGCCGGACTCGACCCGGTGTCCACCCCCGACGAGTACGAGGCGGCATGGGACGAGGCGATCGAGACCGCCCGCACCGAGGCCGCCGACCAGGCCGACAAGGTCCGTGAGGCCGGCGGTCTGTACGTGCTGGGCACCGAGCGCCACGAATCCCGCCGGATCGACAACCAGTTGCGTGGTCGTTCCGGCCGCCAGGGCGATCCGGGTGAGTCACGGTTCTACCTGTCACTCGGGGACGAGCTCATGCGGCGCTTCAACGGTGCCGCGCTCGAGGTCATCATGAACCGGGTCAACCTGCCCGACGACGTGCCGATCGAGGCGAAGATGGTCACCAAGGCCATCCGCAGCGCGCAGACCCAGGTGGAGCAGCAGAACTTCGAGGTCCGCAAGAACGTCCTCAAGTACGACGAGGTCATGAACGAGCAGCGCAAGGTGATCTACTCCGAGCGCCGCACCATCCTCGAGGGCACCGATCACCGTGAGCAGGTCCTCGAGATGGTCGCCGAGGTCGTCGGCGCCTACGTGGAGGGGGCGACGACCGAGGGATACGCCGAGGACTGGGACCTCGACGAGCTGTGGGGTGCGCTGAAATCGCTGTATCCGATCACCCTCGACCCCAAGGAGGTCGTCGGCGAGAACGAGTTCGGTGAGCGCGACGACATCTCCGCCGAGGAACTCAAGATCCTGCTGGTCGCCGACGCGCAGGCCGCCTACGCAGCCCGCGAGGACGAGATCACCTCGGTCGCCGGCGACGGCGCGATGCGTCAGCTCGAGCGCACCATCCTGCTCAGTGTCCTGGACCGCAAATGGCGCGACCATCTCTACGAGATGGACTACCTGCGCGAGGGCATCCACCTGCGGTCGATGGCCCAGCGTGACCCGGTGGTGGAATACCAGCGCGAGGGCTACGACATGTTCACCGGCATGCTCGAGGGACTGAAGGAAGAGAGCCTGCAGTTCCTGTTCAACGTGCAGGTACAGACCGAACCCGCACCGGTCCCGGCGCCCGCCGCGGCCACCGACCGCAATCCGGCTCCGGCGCTCGCCGGAGCGGCCGCCACCAACGGCGCCCAGCAGGCCCCGGCGGCACTGCGCGCGGTCGGCGTCAACGGCGCGGAGTCCGACGAGGCGGCACGCACCTTCTCCGGCCCCAACGAGGACGGCGGAACCGTGGTGCACTCGGAGGACGAGGAGCTCGACGATCCGGCGGTCACCTCCGCGAACCGTCGCGAGCGCCGAGCCGCGGCGCGGGCCGGCGCCCGATCGGGACCGAAACCGCCGAAGGCGAAGAAGAAGCGCAACTGAGTTCGAGACTCCGGTAGCCGAAGCAGGAGTCGGCGTTCGGTGATCGGCCGAGCTTGTGGAGTGGGCCGGTTGTTGCCTGCCGAGGCCGATGATGATCCTTCACTTCAGGGCGGGGTGCTCGGCCGAGGGAGGCTGCGAAGACTTCGACACGTGGCCTCCCGTATCGATCAGCGCGGTGCAGTTGCCGGTTGAGCCGACGAGGAGCGAAGCGACGAGGCGTGTCGAGACCGCTGTCGGACGGGTTCGGCGCCGTGGCCACCTCTGGGGTGGTTGCGGACTTCGTCGTGTCGCTGGGTCTCGACACGGGTCCTCGCCTTTCGGGCTCGGTCCCGGCTCGATCATCCAGGGTGGATGCGATGGCCTGCTCGGTCAGCAGACCCTCGGGTCGCGGCTCGACCATCCAGGGTGGATGCGATGGCCTGCTCGGTCAGCAGACCCTCGGGTCGCGGCTCGACCATCCCGGGTGGATGCGATGGCCTGCTCGGTCAGCAGACCCTCGGGTCGCGGCTCGATCAGTGGCGTGCGGTTTGCTGGTTGAGCCGACGAGGAGCGAAGCGACGAGGCGTGTCGAAACCTCCGCCGGACGGGTTCGGTCGGTGACCACGGCCGACGTCGGTTTCGATGGTCGCTTTCACGAGGATGCCCCGGGACCGCGAAACTTTTTCTCGGGAAGTGGAACCGCGCGACGCTTCGCTGCGTCTGATTTCCATGTCGCCCATTGCGCAGTCGCTCGATACCCAGCAGCAGGACCCGTCCCGTTCCCGCATCCGGATCGTCGCCGCGCCGGTGTACGAGCCGGCACCGGCCGATGCTCCCTCGGTCGTGGTCACCACGACGCCGGCGGCGGTGACCACCGCGCACTCCGGCCCGAGGGCGTCACCACAGCCCCGGGTCTCCAGGAAGCCGCAGCGCCCGGTGTCCGTGCCCGCATCCACCGTCGCGGCGCACCGATTCGCACAGGCGACGGTGACCGCGCTGTTCGAGATCCTCGACCATCGCCGTCCACTCGCCCATGTCGGCGCCCTGGTGTCGGCGTCGCTTCTGGAACGGGTCGAGACGCTCGTCGGTGCCGATCTCGCCCGCACCGGTGCGGAGGGCCAGACCGGGGCCGCCCGGGTGCGGCGCGTACACGTGCAGATGTGCGGGCCGGCTGCCGCGGAGATCTTCGGGACGTACTCGCGGGGCCGGCGGGTGCGGGCCTTTGCCGGTCGGATCGAACGGGTCCCATGCCGCGTGCGCGACGATGCGGCCGGGGCGGGCCCGGCCGCATCACGGTATCGGAGTACGGCATTCAAGACCGAATACCGTTGGCGGCTCGTGGTCTTCGAGCTGACCTGAGGCGCCGTCCCGGTTCAGTCCAGTCCTGCACCCGAGGGCGACACCAGGATCTTCACCGCGGTCTCGTTGCGGTGCAGCAATGTGTCGAAGCCTTCGTCGAGGAGCTGGTCGAGTCCGATCCGGCCGGTGATGAACGGGGACAGATCCACCTTGCCCTCCTCGACCAGCGCGATGGTCGCCGGATGACTGTTGACGTAGGCGATCGTGCCGCGCATGTCGATCTCCTTGAGCACCAGCTTCTGCATCTCGACGCTGCCCGGATGGCCCCAGATCGACACCACCACCAGCACACCGGTGGGCTTGAGCGCGTCGAAGAGGGTGTCCAGGGCCGGCTGCACCGAGGTGCACTCGAATCCGACGTCGGCGCCACGACCATCGGTGAGTTCGGCGACCCGGGCGACGACGTCGTCGGCGCTCGGATCGATCACGTGGTCGGCGACCTTCGACTCGAGGGCCTTGGCCCGGCGCAGAGGCGACGGCTCGCTGAGGATCGTGGTGATCCCCTCGGCCTTGCACACTGCGGCGGTCAGCAGGCCGATCGGCCCGGCGCCGGTGATCAGGGCGACGTCACCGGAGTGTGCGCCACTGCGCTCGACCGCGTGATAGCCCACCGACAGCGGTTCGATCAGGGCGGCCTGATCGAGCGGGATGGACTTCGAGATGGCGTGTACCCAGCGGCGTTTCACGACGATCTTCTCGCCGAGGCCGCCACCGCAGCCGCCGAGGCCGATGAAGTTCATGTCGTGCGACAGGTGGTAGTCGTGGCTGTCCGGGCCGGTGTCGACGTCATCGGCGACGATGTAGGGCTCCACCACCACGTGGTCACCGACGGCGAGGTCGTCGACACCGTCGCCGACCGCATAGACCACGCCGGACATCTCGTGTCCCAGGGTGACCGGCGCGCTCTCACCGCTGATCGGCTGCGGATGCCCCGACGGCGGGATGAAGATCGGGCCGTCGGCGTACTCGTGGAGATCGGTGCCACAGATGCCGCACCAGGCGACGTCGATGCCGACCGTACCCGGGGCGACCTCGGGCTCGGGGATGTCCTCGATCCGGATGTCGCCGCGGTCGTAATAGCGTGCTGCGCGCATGATGTGCTCCGTTCGGTGTCGGGCGTGCGCTCCCGAGTCAAGGAGTCGGAGGGCGGCACTGTCAACGGTTGCCGACGGTTGCAACCCTCGGTGCCCTAGGATCGGCAAAGTGGTCAACCGGTTGTCGCCACGCGAGGCGATGTACTACTTCCTGGACCCCTCGGGGGCCACGAGTCATCTCGGCGCATTGCTCGTCTTCGGACCCGAGCACAAGTCCCGGTCGGGTCGTTCGTCGACCGCCCGCGGGGGCGGTGCGCCGAAGTCGGATCCGCTGCCCGGGCCGGACTATCCGGCGCTGGTGTCGCTGGTCGAGAACCGGCTGCAGCTCGCGCCCCGGTACCGGCAGGTGGTCCGATCGGTCTCGCTGGGACTGGCCCGGCCGGTATGGGTCGACGATCCCGACTTCGACATCAACTTCCACATCCGACGATCCGGGTTGCCCCGGCCGGGGACGATGACGGATCTCGCCGACCTGATCTCACGGGTGATGTCGCGGCCCCTCGACCGGTCGCGGCCGCTGTGGGAGATGTATCTCGTCGAGGGTCTGCCCGACGGTGGATTCGCGGTGCTGACCAAAACCCACCGTTGCCTGGTCGACGACTCCTCCGGCCCGGAGATCAGCCAGGTGATCTGTGACGACGGACCGACGGTCCGCGAGTTCGACGAGGACCTGTGGATGCCGCGGCATCTGCCCGGATCGACGGCCCTGGTGATCGGAGCGATCGCCGAGGCCGTTTCTCGGCCCGGTGATTTCGTCGAGTCGATGGTGACCGGCAACGGGATCGTGGGGACCGCACGATCGGTGGTCGGCAGCATCGTGCGCCGCGCGGGCGATCTGATCCGGGAGGTCACCGACGCCGCACCGGACAGTCCGCTCAACACCCCGGGTAGCTCGTCGCAGATCTTCGCGGTGGCCTCGGTGCCGCGTCGGGGGTGCGCCAAGATCGCCGAGCACCACGGCTGCACCGTGCACGATGTGGAACTGGCGATCATCACCGGCGTGATCCGGCGATGGTTGCTGTCCTACGACGTCGCGGCCACCATCACCGACACCGTGCGCGTCGAGATCCCACTCGCCACCCGCGATCCCGGCGTCGGCCGGCTCGACGACGATCCCGGGTGGGTCGACGTCGGGACACCAGGATTTGTCACCGACCTCCCTGTGGGAGAAGACAATCCGACAGTTCGTCTGGCGCAGGTGGCCGGCCTCGCGGATCGCTATGCGCAATCGGCGCGGCGGGTCACGCCCGGTCCCAGCCCGATTCTGGGTGACCTCGGGATGGTTCCGTTCCCCGAGTTGAGCTCGTGGGCCTTCCGGTCGTTGGGCAGCCGCGGCTACAACGTCCCGGTGTCGCTGTTCACCGCGCCGATCCCAGACCGATATGTGTTGGGCCGCAAGGTCTCCGGTATCTTCCCGGTGCCGGGTCTGATCGCGGGACACGCCCTGGCGATCGGCGTCGTCGAGTATCGCGGTCGGCTGCATTTCGGGTTCATCGCCGACCGGGGGGTGATCGGTGATCTGCCGGCGCTCGCCGACTACGTGGGGGAGGCGTACGGCGAACTCTCGGGCGCCGGGTGAGCCGGGTGGGCGTCAGGCGACTAGGGTCGGGACCGGCAGACGCGAAGGTCTGGCAGTCGAGAAGGATCGAGGGATGAGGGTCTACTTTCCGGCGACGCTGGCGATGCTGATGGAGTTGGACTCGACCGGCGAGTTCCGGCCGATCGGGGGTACCGGGTTCGCGCTGACCCCGGCACTACGGGAGTCCTTCCTGTCGGGTGACGACGAGGAGCTCGCCGAGGTCGCGATGCGGGAGGCGGCCCGGGCGTCGTTGCGGTTGCTCGCCGGGGAGGCGCCAGAACCCGCCGACACCGCGGCCGACGCGGATCTCGTCACCGATGCCGAGGAGACCAAGCCGGGCGACACGCCCAGACTCCCGCCGCGACGTGCGGTGGTCGCCGCCGACGTGGAGGCGGTCACGCTTCGTCCCGAACTCGACGACGCAGTGGTGAAGGTGCCCGGCCCGATCGCGCGATCGGCGGTGGCGTCGGTGCACGTCGACGGCGCCGACGCCGAGGCGGCGGTGCGCACCGCGGTGATCGTCGTCGACGCGGCCGACCTGGGTGACGAGGATGCCGAACTGGCGATCGGTGACGTCGAGGACTTCGATCTCGCCTGGTATGCGACGCAGGAGTTACCCTTCCTGCTCGAACTGCTCTGAGGCCATCCCACCTCTTCCGAACCGGCACCGTATTTGCCGAACCGTCACCGTATTTTCCGAACCGGCACCGGACCGTGGGTCCTGTTCCGGGGGTCGCTCCCCGCGGCCGGCTGTGGCGGTGGTCGCACGCCGGTCGCGGTCGGGCCGTCTCGTCGCGTAACCTACGGAAGCGTAGGTTGTGTTCTCGGCGCAGTGCGCCGGCGAGTCGGAGGATGGTGTTCGGCGTGGGTTGGCGCGAACGATTTGAGGCACCGGTGTCGGATATCGCCGCACGTAGCCGCGGCGGCCAGTGGGTCCGCGCCGTGGTGGCGCGCGTGACCACCCCGTTGCTGCCCGATGACTACCTGCACCTGGCCAATCCGCTGTGGTCGGCCCGTGAGCTGCGCGGTCGGATCGTGTCGGTGGTGGCCGAGACCGACGATTCGGCGACCATCCGGATCCGCCCGGGCTGGGGCTTCTCACTCGACTATGTGCCCGGGCAGTACATCGGCATCGGTGTGCTCGTCGACGGCCGCTGGACGTGGCGCTCGTACTCGCTGACGTCGGTGCCCGACTCCACGGCCACCGACAAGACCATCGCGATCACGGTCAAGGCGATGCCCGAGGGCTTTCTCTCTTCGCACCTGGTCAACGGCCTGCAGCCGGGTACCATCGTGCGGCTTGCGGCCCCGCAGGGCGAGTTCGTCCTGCCCGAGCCGCTGCCGGAGAAGATCCTGTTCGTCACCGCGGGCAGCGGCATCACCCCGATCATCTCGATGCTGCGGACCATGGCCCACCGCGGGCAGCGCACCGACATCCGGGTGATCCACTCCGCCCCGAATCCCGACGACGTGCTCTTCGCCGACGAACTCGCCCGACTGGCCACGACGGGCGTCGTGGACCTTCACGTCCAGCACACCCGCACCGACGGCAAGGTGACCGCCGAGACCCTGCCCGAGCTGTGTCCGGACTGGTCGGAGCGACAGACCTGGGCGTGCGGGCCGTCGGCCTTTCTCGACATGGTGTCGCACTTCTTCGAGACCGGTGGTCACCCCGAACTGCTGCACATCGAACGATTCGCGCTCGAACGCGGCGCGGTGGGCGCGCAGGGCGGCACGGTCACCTTCGGTCGGACCGGGCAGACCGTCGAGGCCGACGGTGCCACCACCCTGCTCGAGGCCGGCGAGGACGCGGGCGTCCTGATGCCGTTCGGTTGCCGGATGGGGATCTGCCAGAGTTGTGTGGTGATGCTCGACAAGGGGTGCGTCCGAGATCTGCGGAGCGGTGCCGAGCACGTCGAGGGCGAACGGATTCAGACCTGTGTGAGCGCCGCGGCAGGGGACTGCACCCTCGACGTCTGACGAGATCGCACCCCTGGTAACGCCCGGTGGTCGTCGAATCCGGCTAGTCTCGGAACAGACAGCAATCGACCACGGAGGTTTTCCGCGTGCGATCTGAGGTTCTGGAACTGTTCGAGACGATCACCGTGCCGGTGTTGACCGACGGGGTGGTCACACTCCGCAAACACTCCCACGACGACGTCGACCGGATCGTGGGTTATGCGACCGATCCGCTGACCATGCGCTGGGCGCGGATGCCGTCCCCGTACGGCCGCTCCGACGCCGAGCGGTTCATCGTCGGCGCTCTGCGCGGCTGGGACACCGGGCTGGCGATGACCTGGGCCATCGAGTTCGAGGGTCGATTCGTCGGCAGTGTGGCCCTGGAGGGTGCCGGACGCGTCGTCGACGTCGGGTTCGTGCTGCACCCCGACGCCCGTGGCCGGGGTGTCGCGCGACGCGCGGTGCAGCTCGCGATGCGCTACGCCTCCACCGAGCGTGATGTCGAGGTGGTGCGCTGGGAGGCCGCCGAGGGCAATCTGGCGAGCCTGCGTGCCGCACACGCGGCCGGGTTCACCCTGCTCTCGCGCATGCCCGACTGGCTGGAGATGAACAGCAAGGTGGTCGACGCGTGGACCGCCATCTGGCGGGCCGGTGACGGCTTCGAGCCGACGTCCACGTGGCGGGCGACCACCTTCGAGACCGAGCGGTTCCGGATGCGGCCGCTGGTGGAGGACGACGACGAGCGTATCCGGGAGACCCTCGACGACCCGGTCTCACGCACCTACCTGTTCGGGCGTCCCGATCCGCTCACCGTCGAGCACGCGGGTGCCGAACGCACCCGCAAGTGGTGGACCGCCGCCTGCGGCCAGACGTGCACCTGGGTGGTCGCCGACAAGGGCGACGATCGCTACCTCGCCGACATCTCGCTGTTCAAGATCGACCCCACCACCGGCGCCGAGGCCGGCTTCTACACCCATCCCGAGGCACGGGGGCGTGGCGTGCTGGGGGAGACGTTCCCGGCCGCGGTGCGGCACGCCTTCACCGAATTGGACATGCGGCGGCTGACCCTGTTCGCCGCGGAGTCCAACAAGGGCAGCATCGCCCTGGCCCGGTCGGCGGGGATGCACGAGTTCGGTGTGCAGCCGCTGGCCGCCGACTCCGGTGGTGAGATCGAGGACCTCGTCGGCTTCGAGTTGCTGCGCGATCGCTAGCGCAACCGAAACGCGATCGCCAGGCGTCCGTCGCGCGTCACTTCTGCTGCGTCACACCCTCTGGACAGTCGGCCCCGCCGTAACTTACGCTATCGTAGGTTACGGAAACGTAGCCGCGGGCCGGACGACACGGATTCGGCCGCGGCATGACGCGGAAGGTCGAGCATGGCGATCAGCGACATCCCCGAGTACGCCCACCTGTCGGAGGCCGACGTCGAGGCCCTCGGGATCGAACTCGATGCGATCCGGGCGGATATCGAGGCTGCTCGCGGGGAACGCGATGCCCGCTACATCCGCAACACGATCCGCTTCCAGCGGGGCCTGGAGCTCGCCGGTCGCGCGATGATCATGGGATCGCGCAAGCGCTCGCTGTGGTGGGCCGGTGCCGCATCGCTGGGCGTCGCGAAGATCGTCGAGAACATGGAACTCGGCCACAACGTGATGCACGGGCAGTGGGACTGGATGAACGATCCCGAGGTGCACTCGTCCACCTGGGAGTGGGACAACACCGATCCGTCCGCGCACTGGAAGCACACCCACAACTACATCCACCACAAGTAC
The DNA here is from genome assembly GCF_053589235.1 of Gordonia sp. NPDC003376. Taxonomy (NCBI): domain Bacteria; kingdom Bacillati; phylum Actinomycetota; class Actinomycetes; order Mycobacteriales; family Gordoniaceae; genus Gordonia; species Gordonia sp. NPDC003376. Next base: position 69,572 of record NZ_JBSFRM010000024.1, read on the forward strand.
ACCAACGTCCTGGGGATGGATGCGGACGTGGGCTACGGACTGCTGCGCGTCACGCGCGATCAGCGCTGGCAGCCGTTCTACCTCGGCAACATCGCCTACAACACGTTGCTCGCCGTCTTCTTCCAGTGGGGGGTGGCCGCCCAGCACCTGGAACTGGCCAAGAAGCGACGCACGCCGGAGCAGAAGGAACAGTTCCGGCGCGATCTGGCCGATGTGGGCACCAAGATCGGCAAGCAGGTCGGTAAAGACTACGTGGTGTTCCCGGCGCTGGCCGCGGCCGTCGCGGTCGCACTGCCCGGCGGTGATTCCCGCTCTGCGGCAAAGGCATTCGGCAAGGCGTCGTCGGCCGATGCGATGGCCAACCTCATCCGTAACCTGTGGACCAACGCGGTGATCTTCTGCGGGCACTTCCCCGACGGCGCCGAGAAGTTCACCAAGCAGGACGTCGACAGCGAGACCCAGGCCGAGTGGTATCTCCGCCAGATGCTGGGCAGCGCGAACTTCCGGTGTGGCCCGGTGCTGGGCTTCATGTCCGGCAACCTGTCGTACCAGATCGAGCACCATATCTTCCCGGACCTGCCGAGCAATCGTCTCGCCGAGATCTCGGTGCGGGTGCGAGCCCTGTGTGAGAAGTACGACCTGCCTTACACCACCGGCTCGTTCCCGCTCCAGTACCTCAAGTCGTGGCGAACCATCGCCAAGCTGTCGCTGCCGGACAAGTACTTGAAGGCCGACGCCGACGACGCGCCGGAGACCGCCTCGGAACGGCGATTCAAGCAAGATCTGCCGGCCGGGGTGCGCCTGGAGTCGAGCGTGGACCCGTTGACCGGACGGCGCCGCGGCCTGCGGTCGGCGATCGGTGCACTTCGGGGGCGTAAGGCCCGACTTGGACGATCGTCCCAGGTCATCGACGCGGCAGCGGCCTGAGGCCGGTTTCCCGACTCCCCGCTCGCGGGGGCATAATGGGTGCCAATGGCGATCACGGACATCTCTGAGTACGCACATCTGACCGACGCGGACATCGAGGCCCTCGGGCATGAGCTCGACACTCTGCGTCGGGAGATCGAGGCGGATCGCGGACCACGCGACGTCCGCTACCTGCGGCGGACGATCGCCGCGCAACGCAGTCTCGAGGTCATCGGCCGCGTGGCGCTGCTGGGCAGCCACCGCCGCCCGCTGTGGCTATTGGGAACCGCTGCGCTCTCGTTGTCGAAGATCATCGAGAACATGGAGCTCGGGCACAACGTGATGCACGGGCAGTGGGACTGGATGAACGATCCCGAGGTGCACTCGACCACCTGGGAATGGGACATGGTGTGCGCCTCGCCGCACTGGAAGCACTCCCACAACTACATCCATCACAAGTACACCAACGTCGTCGGCATGGACGACGACGTGGGCTACAAGATCCTGCGCGTCACCCGCGACGAGCCGTGGGAGCCGCGGCGTGCGCTGCAGCCGATCTTCAACGTACTGCTGGCACTCACCTTCGAGTGGGGGATCGGTCTGCACGATCTCGCCCTCAAGGACGTGATCAAGGGCGAGAAACCGATGGAGATCGCGCGGCCGCAGCTCAAGGAGTTCGGTCGCAAGATCGGTAAGCAGGTGACCAAGGACTACCTGCTCTACCCGGCGCTGACCGGGCCGAACTTCCGGCACACCCTGACGGCCGATCTGACCGCGAACCTGGTCCGCAACCTGTGGGCCTATGTGGTGATCTTCTGTGGGCACTTCCCCGACGGCGCCGAGAAATTCACCGTCGACAGCCTCGAGGACGAGACCCGGGGGCAGTGGTACCTCCGACAGATGTTGGGGTCGGCCAACTTCGACGCAGGACCGGCGCTGGCCTTCCTGTCGGGCAACCTCTGTTATCAGATCGAGCACCACCTGTACCCGGACCTGCCGAGCAATCGGATGGCCGACATCGGCGTCCGGGTGCGTGAGCTGTGCGAGAAGTACGACCTGCCCTACACGACCGGCCCGTTGTGGGTGCAGTACCTCAAGACCCTGCGCACCATCAACAAGCTGGCGTTGCCGGATCGGTTCCTGCACGACACCGCCGACGACGCCCCGGAGACCGCCTCCGAGCGACGCTTCGTCGGGATGCCGCGAACCAGGGGACTCAAGACGGCGATCGCCGAGCTGCGTCGTACCCGCCGCGAACGGCGGCGGGCCCGCCGGGCCTGACACCGCGCGTCGGTCTCTCGGTGCCTCGCGGGCGGTGCGTCACGGGCGGCGGGCGTCGCGGAGCGCCGCATGGGCGAGAACACCTTGCACCTCGTGATGGCGTTCGGCGAAGGCGAACAGCCCCCACAGCGCCATCCCGGCGACAGCGGTGCCGGCACCGGCCGCGCACACCAGGGTCCAGCCCCCGGTCTGGTACGCCCAGGCACCGAATGCCGAGCCGACCACCCCGCCCGCGAAATACGACACCATGTACGCCGTGGTCAGTCGTGACCGGGCGGTGTCGTCGAGCGAGTACACCGCCGCCTGGTTGGCGATCTGGACCCCTTGCACGCCGAAGTCGAAGACGACGAGCGCGACGATCAGCACGACCACCTGCCCGCCACCGAGCCAGAGCAGCCCCCATCCGGCCAGCAGGACGAGCCAGACCCCGTACTGGGTGTGCCGCAGGTAGCCGCGGTCGGCGAGGCGACCGACGCGGGGTGCGGCCAGCGCACCGGCGATCCCGGCCAGGCCGAACAGCCCGATCGCCGCGTCAGAGAAGTGGTACGACGAGCCGTGGGAACCGGCGAGCAGGAAAGCGATCGCCGTCCAGAGCGCGCTGAACGCGGCCATGTTCAGGCCGCCGAGCAGCATGCGGTGGCGCAGAACGGATTCGGTTCGGATGAGCGTGACGATGGAGGCCAGGACTCGCGGATAGGTGGTGCCCGACGGTCGGCTCACCGCGGTCCGCGGCGCCCGCAACCAGATGGCGACGGCCATCGCCGCCTGTACGACGGCCGCCACCACCAGCACCGTGCGCCATCCGCCGAGCTGCGCGATCAGGCCGGCGAACACCCGTGACGCCAGGATGCCGATCAGCAACCCGCTCATCACCGTGCCGACCACCGTGCCGCGTTCACCCGGTGCTGCGACGGCGGCGGCCCACGGGACCACCACCTGCGCCGCCGACGCCGAGACGCCGACCGCGAACACCATGACCATCAGCACCGCGTAGCCGGGTGCGGCCGCGGCGACGGCAAGTCCGGCACAGGAGATGAGCAGCAGGGCGCCCACCAGCCGCCGCCGGTCGACGAAGTCGCCGAGTGGCACCACCAGGGCCAACCCCAGCAGGTAACCAGCTTGGGTGACAGAGATGATCAGGCCCGCGGCGGTGGTGGTGACACCGAGGTCGGCGCCGACTCGATCGAGTAGCGGTTGCAGGTAGTAGAGACAGCCCGCCGAGGAGCCGGCGGTCACCGCGAAGAGGAAGACCACCACTCGGGCCAGCGATGGACCGCCCGGAGATGTGGCCGAGGGTGGAGCCACCTCGGTGCGTGTGGCGGGGGAAGGCGCGTTCGCATCACTCATACGATTCATCCTGCTCGGCATCATGCATGATGAAAAGCGATGGATATCGATGTCCATATCTCTCTATGTGATGATCGGTGGCGGAAGGTGGCCTCGTGGAACTACGTCAGCTCGAGTACTTTCTCGCCTGTTGCGACCACGGCACGTTCACCGCGGCCGCCCGTTCGCTGCATGTCGTGCAGTCGGCGGTGTCGACGTCGATCGCCCGACTCGAGCGGGAGGTGGGTGCCCGACTGTTCGATCGCACCGCCACCACGCTCGTGCTCACCGAGGCGGGACAGGCGATCGTCGTCCCCGCGCGGACAGCCCTGCGGGCGCGTGCGGAGGTCGGTGACGCGGTGGCGGCCCTGCGTGGCGACATCGCCGGCGAGGTGTCGCTCGGCGCACTGGTGAACATCGGCGGGGCCATCGACCTCGCCGAGGCCTTCGCCACGGTGCACCGCCGCCATCCGGGGATCACCATCGCGATGCGGCAGAATCCGCGCGGCAGTGCGGGCAACATCCGCGGGATTCGGGACGGCTCCCTGGATCTGGCGTTGTTCGGTGGAAACGATGACGACATCCCCGGCGCCACCGTCGAATGGCTCGCCGTGGAGCCGTTGGTGCTGGTCTGTCATCCTGATCACCGCCTCGCGAAGCGCGGTGGTTTCGTGGTCGCCGATCTCGTCGACGAACGGGTGATCGACTATCCTCCCGGGTGGGGGACCCGGGCCGTCGTCGATCGGTATGTACCGCAGCGTCGTTCGGTGATCGAGGTGGCCGATCAGGAATTCGGTGCTCAGTTGGCGCGCAGGGGATTCGGCGTGACGCTGGTGCCCGAGAGCGTGGCCCGCGATCAGCCGGACGTGTCCGTGCTGACGTGCCGCGATCGGGAGATGTTCTGGCACATCGGGATCGCGCACTCTGCCGACCTGACACCATCGTCCGCGGCCCGTGCCGTCCTCGAGATAGTGCGTTCGGTCGCCGGTCAGGTCAGGCGAACGCGGTGACGAGGGCGTCGAACGCCGATGATCCACACGCTGGCTGGCAGAGGATTCGACACGCCTCGTCGCTATGCTCCTCGACAGCTCAACCACCGATAACCTCTTGCTGATTGAGCAGCACCACCGTTGGTGATCGATCAGCGACCGCCGTTGGTGATTGAGCCGGAACCACCGTTGCTGATTGAGCCGGGACCGAGCGTCGCGAGGACCCGTGTCGAAATCTCCGCAGCATGCGTTGGGTAGCAATCACTTCTGAGGTGGGGACGTTGACGAGCCCGGCTGTCCGAGGTTTCGACACGTCTCAACCGCCCTCGGCCAAACGGTGATTGAGCCGGGACCGAGCATCGCGAGGGCCCGTGTCGAAATCTCCGCAGCAGGTGCTGGGTGGTGACCACTCCAAGGGGTGGTGTCGTTGGCAAGTTCGGCTGTCTGAGGTGTCGGCACGTCTCAACCACCCACGGCCAAACGGTGATTGAGCCGGGACCGAGCATCGCGAGGGCCCGTGTCGAAATCTCCGCAGCGTGTGCTGGGTGGTGACCACTCCAAGGGGTGGTGTCGTTGGCAAGTTCGGCTGTCTGAGGTTTCGACACGTCTCGTCGCTTCGCTCCTCGTCGGCTCAACCACCAACCCCTGCTTGCCGATTAAGCAGAACCCGAGCCGGAACCCCACCACCCCACCACCGTTGCACACGCCATCAGACACCTGTGGCTCTATTGATCTTTCTGTGGGTCAATTACGCTGCGGGAGAGTAGGACACGCACCTCCCCGCGTGAGTGTCGACATCGCGATAAGGGCTTCGGG